>JAEUKJ010000260.1 GCA_016792665.1 Deltaproteobacteria bacterium
CAGGGTCGCGGCGTGCACCTGGGCGATGGACGCCGAGCCGAGTGGGACCGCGTCGAAGGTCGCGAACAGGGCCGCGACGGGGCGGCCGAGCTCGCGCGCGACGGTGGCCATGAGCGCCGGCACCGGGAAGGGCTTCACGCGGTCCAGGCAGCGCTGGAACTCGTCGGAGTAGCGCTTGGGGAAGAGGCCGGGCGAGCTCGCGATGACCTGCCCGAGCTTGATGAAGCTCGGCCCGAGGGACTCGAAGGCGTGGCGCAGGATGCGCGGGTTCTCGAGCGGCTCGAAGGGGCGTGAGCGGAGGACCGTGCGCCAGACGAGCTTGCGGACGCCGGTCTGCGAGTAGACCCAGGCCCAGAACATCCCGAAGAGGACGAGCAGGATCTGGAACGCGCGCCAGACGATGCGGAGCGCGATCACGAACGGACCTCATCCGCACCGGGCCTGGCGGGGCTCGGCTTGCGGATGCTCTCGGCGAGGACCTTGGCCGCGAACAGGCGCTCGATGGTGTCGGGGGCGAGCCCGGCCTGGGCCGCGGCCTCACGCGAGTGCTCGCCCAGGAGCGGCGCCGGCCCGGGCATCGGGGCCTCGGCATGGCGGACCGGGGTGCGCATGCGCCGGCCGCTGGGCGTGTCGAGGACGAGACCTCGGGCCAGGTGCAGAGGGTGGGCAGCGAGCTCGTCGGGGGCGAGGACCGGCTCGACGCAGGCCTCCGAACCGGCGAAGTGGGCCTCCCACTCGGCGCGCGTCCGGGTGAGGAAGGCGTCGGCGACCTCGGCCTGGAGCTTCGGGTCGAACTGCCGCTTCGCCCAGTCGGGGCGGCCCATCTTCTGGCAGAAGGCGAGCCAGAACTTCGGCTCGAGCGGCGCCGCGGCGAGGAAGCGACCGTCCTGGGTCGCGTAGACCTGGTAGCTCGCCTGGCCACCGGTCAGGACGTCGTTGCCGCGCTTGGGCGGCGGCGCACCACCGCCCAGGTGGGGTGCGAGGGCGGCGGTCAGGAAGCCCGTGACCCCGTCGGTCATCGAGACGTCCAGGAAGCGCCCGCGGCCGGTCGCGTGGCGCGCGTGCAGCGCGGCGAGGATGGCGGTGAGCGCCCAGAGGGAGCCGCCGATGTCGGCGACCTGCACGGGCAGGACCTGGGGTGCGCGGTCGGCGGGGCCGGCAAGGCCCATGGCGCCGCCCAGCGCCATGTAGTCGAGGTCGTGGCCGGCGTGCTCGCGGTAGGGGCCGGTCTGTCCGTAGCCCGAGATGGCGCAGTAGACGAGACGCGGGTTGAGCGCGGAGAGCGCGTCGTAGCCCAGGCCGAGGCGGTCCATGACGCCGGGTCGGAAGGACTCGACGAGGACGTCGGCCTCGGCGGCGAGAGCCTTCAAGAGGGCGGCGCCCTCGGGGTGCTTGAGATCGAGGGCGAGCGAGCGCTTGCCGGCGTTCAGGGCGAAGAAGGCCCAGCTCACGGCGCCGGTGAGCGGCGGCATCCAGCGGAGGTAGTCGCCGCCTTCGGGGGCTTCGACCTTCAGGACGTCCGCGCCGAGGTCGGCGAGGACCAGGGTGGCATACGGTCCGGGGAGGAGCCGGCTCAGATCGAGCACGCGCAGGCCGGAGAGCGGCAAGGTCTCGAGAGACATCACGACCTCCTGGCCTGCGGGCGCGAAGGTCTCAGGCGAGGACCTGCTGGAGCTTCATGGCGAGCCCGAAGTCACCGTCGACCTGGACCTTACCGAGCATGAAGGCCTGCATCGCGTCGAGCGAGCCGTCCTTGATGGCGATGAGGTCGGGCCCTTCGACCGTGATGGTGACGTCGCCGTCGCCCTCGCCCTCGCGCACTTCGACAGCGCGACAGTCGACGACGTAGGTCCCGGCGCCCTCGCCCGTGACCACGAACTTGAAGGCCCCGTCGATCTCCTTCGACTTGGCAGGGTCGCCCTTCAGACGGCCATCGATCTCCTGGAAGACGTCCTTGACGCTGCTCATCGTTGACTCCTAGGAATCCTCGGACTCCTGGTCCGAGCTCTGGGTGTGCTCCCGCGACGCCCGCGCCGTTCATCGACGCCCGTCCCGTGACGCGCCGAGTTGCTAGCATGCCCCCGAAAGGCGCGTCAATCGGGGCCGGGGGCCGATTGCCCGCCCTCGGGCATGACGCGGCGTGTGCGTCGTTCCGCCTTGCGGGCCACGCGCCGCCGAGATAGTCCGGGGGCATGTCGTCGTCGAACTCTGCCGTTCCCACGCCCCGCCCCATCCGCAGCCCGCGCCTCGCGAGGACCTTCGCGCGCCTGGCCACCGAAGGGCGCAAGGCCTTCATCCCCTACGTCACCGCCGGCGACCCGGATCTCGCGACCAGCGCGGCGGTACTGCTGGCGCTGGCCGAGGGCGGCGCGGACATCATCGAGCTCGGCGTGCCGTTCTCGGACCCCATGGCCGACGGCGAGGTCATCCAGGCCGCCATGCTGCGCGCGCTGGGCGGCGGCACGACCTTCGCGAAGGTCCTCGACCTGGTCCGCGAGTTCCGCGCCAAGGACACGCGCGACACGCCGATCGTGCTGTTCGGCTACTTGAACCCGATCTACCGGGTCGGCCTCGCCCAGGCCGCGAAGGCCGCGCGCGAGGCCGGGGCCGACGCCTTCCTGGTGGTCGACCTGCCGCCGGAAGAGGCCGCGCAGCTCACCGACCCGCTGACCGAGGAAGGGCTCGACTTCGTGGCACTCTTCACGCCGACCTCGGCCGACGAGCGGGTGCGCGCCATCGCGTCCCAGGCCAGTGGCTTCGCCTACTACGTGTCGATGGCCGGCATCACCGGCGACGCGCTGACCGGCCTCGACGAGGTCGCCCAGCGGACCCAGCGCGTGCGCGAGGTCACCGGGCTGCCGGTCGCGGTCGGCTTCGGCATCCGCAGCGGCGACGACGCACGACGCGTGGCCACCTTCGCGGACGCCGTCGTCATCGGCTCGCACCTCATCCAGACGCTGGCCACCGTGGCGCCGGCCGAGCAGCCGGCCGTGGCGCGCGCGTTCGCCGCCGAGATCCGGGCCGCCCTGGACGGGCAGCCGAGCTGAGACAGGTCAGGACGCGCAGATGGCGTCGATCTCGACCAGCACGTCGCGAGGCAGGCGCGCGACCTCGACCGTCGCGCGGGCCGGGTGGTGACCGCCCAGGGCCTCGGCGTAGATGCCGTTGACGACCTGGAAATCGGCCAGGTTCTTGAGATAGATCGTGCACTTGGCGATGTCGCTCGGCGCGTGGCCGGCAGCGCTGACGATGGCCAGGAGGTTCGCCATGACCTGCCGGGTCTGGGCCGCCACGTCGCCCTCACCGACCAGCGTGCCGCTGGCGGGGTCGAGGGGGATCTGGCCCGAAACGAAGGTGAGCTTCTGGGCCGTGACCTGAATCGCCTGCGAGTACGGGCCGATAGCGGCCGGGGCCTGGGGCGTGGAGATAGTCGTCATCGCGGAGTCTCCGTGCGAAGGGTCGAGGCGAGGCCGTCGAGGATTGCGGTCCAGGCCGGCCTCGGGGTGAGGGTGTCGTCTTTGCGGAAGAGGCCCCAGGCGCCGTCCATGGCGTCGAGCAGGCCGAGCGTGCAGACCATGGCGCCGAGCTCGCCTGCGTCGCAGTCGACCGAGCCCAGGCCCGGGAAGGTGGCCGAGTCCCAGGCCGGGTAGGTCGGGGTCTGGCGGTCCTGGTCCTTGAACCAGAGGATCCCGCGGAAGCCCGGCTCACGAGCCTGGTAGGCGGCTGCCGCGGCGAAGAGGCGGCGGACGAAGGTGGCCTGGGCGACCTCGTCGAGGTCGAAGACCGACCAGCCGACCTCGCCGAGGAAGGCATCCGGGCGTTGTCCGAAGGCACGATGGGCGGCGTCGGTCGCGGCCTGGACCTTGGTGAGGGCCAGGTCGGCGGCGGCCACGGGATCGGCGCGGACGACCGAGCCGAGGGCCGCATCGTAGTGCAGGACGAAGCCGCTGTCCGGCGTGTCCCCGTCGTACCAGGGGGCGCCCCAGCTGCCGGGGTAGGTGTCGAGCGCCAGGGCCGGGACGGGCACTCCGGGCGCGACGGCCTCGCCCAGGGCCGCGATGAACGTGGCCGGGGGCGTGATGATGGCGGGAGCGGCGCCGCGGCCATCGCGCAGGAAGGGGTCGGCGAGCTCGTCGTCCATGAAGAGGCTCAAGGCCGGCGCGGGGAAGAGGGCCGGGTCGTCCCCCGCGGCGACCCAGGCCGCGCGTGCCTTGTCGGCCCCTGCCAGCGCGGCGGCCGTGAGGGCGATGAGGTCGGCATCGCGCGCGACGTAGCGATCGAGGGCGCAGCACAGGGTGCCCCCACAACCGGCCGACGCGGCGAGCTCGCCGAGGTCGCGGAGCCCGCCGAGCGCGGACTGACCCGCGGCGTTCTCGTGCGCCCCGTCCTGGAGCGGGTGGTTGGCCTCGTTCATCGGCGAGACGAGGTCGATGACCGGAGCCCCGGCGGCGACGTTCACCGCGTGAGCCGCGTGCATGACAGCTTCGAAGAAGGCCGACCAGGTCTCGGGGGAGGCCGCGATCTCGCCGTTCTCGTCGCAGGCGGCGGAGCCGCCGAAGCTGCGCTTGAACACATAGTGGATGCGGAAGTCGGCCAGCTCGGAGAGCAGCGCTGGGCGGCCGAGGACGCGCGAGACCACACCGAGAGCGCGATCGCGCATCGCCGCCTCGAGGCCGGCGAAGTCGCAGCTCGAGGCGCCGGCGTCGCAGGCGCAGGTGGTGACGCATGGGTACGCGGCGCCGCCCGGGGCACAGGCGGCCTGGGACTCACAGCCGGGGCGGACGAGATAGCGGCGCGCCCCCTGGTAGACCTTCAGGCGCAGGACGCGGCCGGCGCGGACGGGCGCGAGCTCTGCGCCGTGGAGTGCGATGGACGAGGCCCCGTCCAGGGTCAGGCCGACCACGCCCGGGCCGGCGAGCGGGGTAGCGGGCTGCGCTTCGAGACGGATCGCGAGGCGCGCACCGTCGTCACGCGTGGCGACCAGCGGGCGGATGGTCGCGAGCCCCTCGCCGATCGTCAGCGGCGACGAGGTCCAGGTGTGCGCCGGGTCGCGGTCGACGATGCACGCGGCGACGGCCAGGGTGCGGCGGTCGGCTTCCCAGGCGACCAACTGCGGGGCCGGGTGGCTCCCCGCCGAGAGGGTCCATGCGCGCGGACGCGCGGACTTGGGGGCCGGCGGGGCCGGGACCGTGAAGAAGCGAGGCGGCCCGAGCGCGACCGGGGCCAGCGTGGTGGGCTCGGCCGGACCATTCGGGTCGGCGCGGTCCGACGGGCAGGCCGCGAGGTCTTCGACGGAGGGCGCGACGTGCAGGACGACGTCGAGGGTGACGCAGTCCGCGCAAGGCTCGGCGCCGGTTGGCTGGCGGACGCCGTCGGGAGGCGCGAACTCGACGGTGAGGGCGCGAACACCGAGGCCCCAGGTCGCGGGACCGGCCTCGAGGACGGGGCCTTCGTCCGCGTCCAGCGGGTGCGCGTCGGTCAGGTCGGGGACGTCCTGCTCGGGCGTGTCATCGTCGAGGTCGCGTGCGTCGAGGCTCGCGTCATCGCCGTCCTGCGTGTCGACCAGGTCGGGCGCGGCGAGATCGGCGTCGGCCGTGTCCGCTGCGTCGTCGTTCGTGTCGGGCGTGTCGTTCGTGTCGGGCGTGTCGTTCGTGTCTGGGGACGCATCGGACGTGTCGGACGTGTCGGGCGAGGCATCGACGCCGTCGGTCGAGCCGCAGCCGAATGCCAAGGCACCGAGCGCGGCCAGCACCGCCCAGCCGGCGCGTCTCACGGCGCGCCCCCGAGCACCCTCAGCGTCTGGCAGAGGTCGCGCAGCGGCTCGCCGAGGCGCCCGAGCTGGGGGTCGCGCGCGATCCCCTCGCACACCGCGACACGTCCGTGGCCCTCGATGATCCAGAACTGCCGGAGGTAGCGCGCCTGCTTGGGCCCGCGCCCCATGCGGACGGTGGTCGCGGTCTCGAAGTGCTGCTCCTCCATCGGTTCCCAGCCGAGTCCCAGGAGCTCGTCCTTGAAGGCGCCAAGGACGGCAGGCAGGGTCTCGCCGGGGCGATGCTCGAGGAAGAAGCGGAAGCTGCCGTCGGCCGACGTGCCCATGATGGAGCGGTCTTGGACCGTGACCGCCAGGTCGGTCGGCAGGTCGATCTCCAGGACCTCGTCGCGCGTTCGCACGGGCCGCGTCGGGATCGCGGTGAGCTCGACCGAGCCCGGTGGCGGGGGCGGCGCGTCTTCACCGCAGGCGGCGACGGACACCGCGAGGAGTGCAGGGACCAGGACACGGGCGAGACGCGACATCACGCTCTGCATAGGCCGACTCGCGCCGAGCGGCAATGGACGCGAATGGTGGGCACCGACTTTGTGCGCCCTCCACGCGCCCCCGACAATGAAGTCGTGCGAGCCGGCACGCCTCGCGTCGACGCGTTTGATCCCGGGGCCGCGCTCGGCCATGCTCGCCCCGTGCCGTCCTTCCCTCGCGCGCCGTTCCGAGCGCACCGCCTCGCCTCTCACGTTGGGTGCGTCGCGCTCGCAGCGCTCGTCGGGGCCGCGTGCCGTGATGCCGCTGCGCAGGCCCCCTGTGCGGACGCCCCGCCGCTCGCGAGCCTCGGGCCCGCGCTGGCCAACTGGCCGGACCCGGTCGCCCCCGGTCTGCCCGGCCCGAGCCTCCTCGCGCTGTACGACGGCGAGGCCGACCTGCCGGACCGCTTCGTCGTGGACCCGAACCCCCTGGCTCGCGGCGAGCACGCGGGCTACCTCCTCGAGCGCACCCCCGCCTGCGGCGCGCGCCTCACCCCGATCCCCGTCGTCCCGCGCCTCGAACCGAGCCCGAGCCCGCCCGGCGACGAAGCCCCGCTCGGCGACCTCGACACCGACCCGACCCGCGCGGCCCTCCTGGTCACGGGCCCCGACCCCGGCGCCGACCGCGACGCCTACACCACCCTCTTCCGCAACCTCGGTCTGCGTGCGCTCCACCTGAGCGAGCCCGCCCCCGAGCGGGTCGTCACCGCCATCGCCGACACCTGCGCCCGGGTCCAGCGCGGCGGCCTCGCCTTCATCGCGCTGGCCGGCCCCGGTCGCGGCCCCCAGGCCCGCGCCGACGGTGCGGATCCGACCGGGCTCCCGAGTGAGGCGTCATTCATGGTCCGCCGAGGCAGCGCGACCTCCCCGTTGGCGCCCAACGACGCCCTCCCGTTCGCCCGCATCGCCGACGCCATCGCCACCCACTGCTCCGACCTCGGCCTCGTCGTGCTCGTCCTCGACACGTCCTTCGCTGACGCCCTCACCCTCCCCTCGAGCGCCCCGCCGACCTTCCTCGTCCGGGCCTCCGACGCGACCCTCGCGCTCGCCCCACGCCTCGGACCGCGCGGCCCCGGCGTCCTCGCCCAGGCCCTCGATCTGGCGGTCGCGCGCCGCCGCCCCGCGATCTGCGCCACGCCCGATCTGCGCCCTCGCCTCGACAACGCCGAGCTCGCGCACGTCCTGACCCACGCGAACACATCGAGCGACACCCTCGCCGCGACCTTCCGAGAGGTCCGCTGGCAAGCGCTCGGGGTCCCCGCCTTGGCGGCCCTGGACGCGGCCGGGACCCGCACCGCGGTCGCCGAAGCGACCCTGCGCCGAGCGCTCGACGCCACCCCTGCCGACCTCGTCGGCCCCATTCCGCCCCTGCCCTCCGGTGAGCGCTGCACCACCGACGCGGCCTGCGACTGCGCGCTGCTCGCCTGCCAGCGGTCCGCCTGCATCGACGGCTTCTGCCGCCCGGTCTCGGCGGTCGACGCGCCGTGCGACGACGCCGATCCCTGTACGACCGACGACCGTTGCCAGGCAGACCTCACCTGCGTCGGTCGCGCCACCACGTGCGACGACCAGGACCCGTGCACCGACGACCGCTGCGAGCCCGGGGTCGGCTGCACCGCGTCGCCGTCGCTCGACCGCCCCTGCGACGACCGCGACGCCTGCACCGATGACGACCGCTGCCGCCTCGACCCCGACGGCCCGCCGGAAAGCGCGCCGACGGCCTCCTGCCGGGGCGTCGCGGTCACCTGCGACGACGACGACCCCTGCACCGTCGACGCCTGCGACCCGAGCGCGCCAACCTCGGCGGAGGCCTGCAGCCACACGACGGTCCGCGATCTCGTGTGCGACGACGGCGACGCCTGCACGACCTCGGACCGCTGCCGCGAGGGCCGCTGCCAGGGGGTCGCCATCACCTGCACCGACCAGAACCCCTGCACCGCCGACCGCTGCGACCCCGCTCTCGGCTGCGCCTCCACCCCGGTTGCAGACCTCGTCGCGTGCGACGACGGCGACGCCTGCACCGCCTTCGACCGATGTCGTCAGGGCGTCTGCCGCGGGCTCGGGGCAGCTTGCGACGACAGCCTGGACTGCACCCTGGACCGCTGCGAGTCCGGCGCCTGTCGCCACCTGCCAGCCCCCGGGACCTGCCTCACGAGCACAGGGTGCATCGCGGTCGGCGAGCGCCCCGCGGACGCGCCGTGCATGGTCTGTGAGGCCACCGATCGGCTCGTCCCCGACCCGGCCCTCGAAGGCCAGGCGTGCGCGGATGACGGCCTGAGCTGCACTGAAGACCGCTGCCAGGACGGTCGCTGTCGTCACGTCGACCGCCCCGACCAGTGTCACGACGCCGACGGGCGCTGCGTCTCGGCCGGCGAGGATCTGACGACCTGCCTCGTGTGCCAGGGCGGGGGCGTGGTCACGCCTGCCCCTGCCGGCAGCTTCTGCGGTGGCCCGCCCGAGTGCGCGGTGGGCACCTGCGGCGCGACCGGACGCTGCAACCTCCCGAGCCCGCGCCCCTGCTGCGAGCCCGTGGTGCTCACTTGCGGCGAGAGCTGGCCCGTCACCTGGGACGCCTTTCGCGAGCTGCCCTCACGCGTCGGGCGCTGGGCTTGCGACGCGGAGGTGGCCACCCCGGGGGCAGAGCGCTGGCTCGAGGTCGTCGCCCCCTGCGACGGCACGTTGGTGGTCGAGGTCCTGACGACCCCGGTCGACCTGTCGCCGGCCCTGGTCGCGCTCGGGGCGGCGCCGTGCTCGGCGAGTGCGGCGACGTGCCTCGCGCTGGCCCCGCGACACACGCTGCCCGTGGTCGCCGGTCAAGCCGTGAGCCTCGCCGTCGAGGCGCCCAGCGACCCGCCCGGTGTCGAGGCTTATCGCGTCCTCACCACGCGCTGCGAGTGCAGCGAGTAGCGCCGGCTCACCCCAGCGCGTCGATCGCCGCGAGAACCTGGTCGATGTGCCCCTTGACCTTGACGGTCGGCCACGCCGCCGCGATGCGGCCCTTCTTGTCGACCAGGAACGTGGACCGGATCGTCCCCTCGACCTCGCGTCCGTACATGCGCTTCACACCCCACGCCCCGTAGGCCAGGTGGAGCTCTTTGTCGGGATCGGACAGCAGCTTGAAGGGCAGTTCGTACTTCGCCTTGAAGCCGTCGTGGCTCTTGACGCTGTCCTTCGACACCCCGAAGACGCGTACGCCGGCGGCCTCGATGCGGGCGAAGTTGTCGCGGAAGTCGCACGCCTCGGTGGTGCACCCCGGAGTGTTGTCCTTCGGGTAGAAGTAGACGACGTAGGGCTTGCCGGCCAGCGCGCTGGACTTGATGACCTCGCCGCCATCGGCCTGGCTCTCGAATGCGGGCGCCGCGTCTCCGACCTGCAACATCGCTTGCTCCTTGTGGGCCGCCCGCTCGGGCGTCGAGCGCCGTTTCTACACACGCCCGCCGTCCCGGACAAGGCGCGACGCTGGGAGCTGCGCGCCCCCGCCGCGCCCCGAGGGTGTGAAAGCTGGCCGCCCCGCCGGCGGCCTGTTAGTCTCCGTCCATGATCGCCATCATCAGCGATATCCACGCGAACTACGAAGCGCTGACCACGGTCTATCGCTACCTCGATCAGAACCGCGTCGACGAGGTCATCTGCCTTGGCGACGTCATCGGCTATGGGCCCGACCCGAACCCGGTCTGCGAGCTCATCCGCCAGCGCTGCAAGGTGACGCTGCTCGGCAACCACGACGCCGCGACCATCGGCGCCATGTCGACCGACTACTATCAGCCACCCGCGAAGGAGGCGATCTACTGGACGCGGCAGCAGCTCAGCGACGACAACTTCCGCTGGCTCTACAGCCTCCCCTTCACGCACCGCCGCGAGCACCTGGCGTTCTTCCACGCCGCCCCGTTCAAGCCGTCCGGCTGGTTCTATGTCGTGCGCAGCCAGGACGCGCAGCACCACAACTCGGGGATCTACGCGCGCCTCGAGCGCTGGAACTTCGTCGGCCACTCGCACCTCACCGTGGCCTTCGCCATCAACGGCAAGAAGACGAAGGAGGTCGCGGGCGACGACCTGGCTGGCAAGGACGACCGCAAGTACTTGGTAAACGTCGGCTCGGTCGGGCAGCCCCGCGACAAGGATCCGCGCCTCTGCTTCGGGCTCTACGACCCGAACTTCGACACCTTCCGGCACGTGCGCCTGCCGTACGACATCGAGTCGGTCGCCCGGAAGATCGTCAACGCGGGGTTGGACGCCAAGTTCGCCAAGCGCCTCTTCGTGGGGCAGTAGGGGCTGAAAAACAGCCATCTGCGGCGTCGCTCGGAAAGAGTCGTCGCTGCGGCGTACCTTTGAGTACGCCTCGCGCTGAAAACGGCCATCTGCGGCGTCGCTCGGAAAGAGTCGTCGCTGCGGCGTACCTTGGTACGCCTCGCTCCGGTCCGCGATCAGAAGTTCACGTTGAAGCGCTCGCGTGCCTTCTGCTTGAGCTTGGCGATGACCGGATGGAACGGTGAGAGGTCGTCGGCGCGCTTCAGCATCGCCTTGGCCTCGTCCAGGGTCAGCGACTTGCGCTGGAGGTCGACCTCGAGCTGGTTGCGCACGAGCTCGATGATCTGGTCGGTCTTCTTCTTGCCGTCCTTCTCGAGGAACTGCGCGTCCTCGAGCCGCACGTAGCCGCCGATCTCGAGCTCCTGAGGCCGACGCAGACCGTCCTTGCCGACCGCGATGACGACGTAGTGCTTCTTCCATTCCTGCTCGGTCACGGTGTCGATGAAGCCGTCGCCGCGCGCGGGCAGGACGAAGTCGGGCGGCATCTCGCCGGCGGCCATCTTGTTCAGCGCGGCCTTGTTCGGCTCCACGTCGCGCACCCACACGGCCACCGACGCGTCGCGGAAGTCGACCACGCCGGGGCGGAAGCGCACGCGCAGGTAGGTTCGCACCTGGGTGGCCGCGAATGCCTTCACGTCGACCAGGGTCTCCTTGGTCTCGGCCGGCTCGCGCAGCCCGGTCACGGCGCGGATGTTGTCCTCGTCGTCGATCCAGACGACCCCGTAGAAGCGCTCGGCGCGCGCGATCCGGAACTCCTTGGCGCTTGCCTCCAGGCGCTCCTCGTCGATGAACTGCTTCATCTTGCCCTGCAAGAGCGGGCCAGCCATCTGCGGCGGGAAGGGGTTGTTCGTCGCGAAGACGATGTACTGGCGGCAGGTCGGCCCGGGCGAGTCCCAGTGCAGCGTCGTGGGCTTGCCGTCGTTCCGGATCTTCAGGAACTCGAGCGTGGAGGGGCGGGAAGGACCAGGGGCCTCGGGCATCGTCAGACTCCTCGTTTCGGGGGCGAGCCCCGCGCCGCACCATGAAACACCCTCTCGCGCGCCACTTCAAGCCGTGCGCCGCGAGCCCCGCGCGACCCGCTCCCGGGCTCGGCCGCGACGAGGACGTTGCCCAGCCCGTGACCGCGTGCTATCCGGGCCTACCATTGGGCGGTCCCGAGCGTGCTCGCGACGCGTCAGCAGGGTGACCCGAAGGAGACGGCAAGGTGGCAAAGAACCCGCTCGCAGGTGGATTCGAAGAGCAGGTCATCACGACGAAGCTGAGCGAGCTCGTCAACTGGTGCCGCAAGTACAGCCTCTTCCAGTACCCGTTCGTGACCGCGTGCTGCGGCATGGAGTACATGGCGGCCGCCGCGAGCAAGCACGACATCGCGCGCTTCGGGGCCGAGGTCCCGCGCTTCTCGCCGCGCCATGCCGACCTCCTCTGGGTCGTCGGCACCATCACCCACAAGAACGCCCCGGTGCTCCGCCGCATCTACGAGCAGATGACCGAGCCGAAGTGGGTCATCGCGTTCGGCGTGTGCGCCTCGACCGGTGGCTTCTACGACAACTACGCGACCGTCCCGGGCATCGACCATATCATCCCCGTCGACGTCTACATCCCGGGCTGCCCGCCGCGCCCCGAGGCCGTCATGGACGCGGTCCTGATGCTCCAGGACCAGATCCAGAACGAGCCGGCGCGCATCAGCGCCGAGGCCGATCGCGTCCCCATGGACGAGCGGCCAGTCGACGAGTCGGCCGCGGAAGAGGCCGGCTGGTAAGCTGGCCGAGGCCAAGGCCGCGAGTCGCGTGTACGTCGAGTCGGCCGCGGAAGAGGCCGGCTGGTAAGCTGGCCGAGGCCTAGGCCGCGAGTCGCGTGTACGCCAACTTCTTAGCCTCGTCTTAGCCCCGAAGCGCCTCATGCTCGGGCATCCTCGATGGGTCGGTCCCATCGGGAGTCAGAGCATGACGGAGACGACGCGCGACGAGCGCCAAGGACCAATCTCGAGCTCGGGCCGTGGCTCGGTGCGGACCGATCCCCGCTCCGCCGCGGACGACCTCATCCGCGTCCTCGAGCAACGCCGGGACGACGCGCAGGCCGAGCTCCAGCGTCTCGATGCAGGCGACTCCGCCGCCGCGCACGACCGTGACGTCCTGCGCGCCCGCGTCACCGCGCTCGAGACCGACGTGGCGTCACTCCGCACCGGCCCCGGGCGTCAAGACCTCGACCAGATCGCGGCCATCGCCCGCCGCAACGACATCGACCCCGCGCACGTCCGCGGCGACCTCCAGGCCACCGGCAACACCGACGTCGAGACGCGCGGCGCGGCCGCCAACGGGCTCGGCGTCTCCCGCACGCGCATCGTCGACAACACCCAGGTCCGCGGCGGTGACCGCGCCGGCGCCACCCAGGGCTCGGTCCGCACCGAGACCGCGTCGACCGCGCTCACCGAGAACGGCCTCGAGCAACAGACCAACGTCACCAACGTCCGCACGACCAACACCGGCGCGAGCTATACCGGCAGCCGCGGCTCGAGCGCGCGCGTCGGCAGCGCCCAGGGCGGCCTCGGTATCCAGGGCAGCCGCACCGAGAGCGACTCGGTCCGCAACGCCGATCGCAGCGGTCGCACCGTCGCCAGCGACACCTCGGGTGGCGTCGGCCTCACGCGCACCGGCATCACCGCGGGCGGCCAGCGCGTCGGCACCAACACCGAGCACCGCGCCGACGGCTCGAGCACCGAGGACCGCACGACCACCGGCGGCACCGGACGCCTGAACGTGGACGGCCAGGGCCGCGTCACCGGCGGGTCCATCGGCGGGAGCCGCGAGCAGCGCACGACCAACAACGACGCCAACGGCGAGGCCACCGACCGCCAGACGCGCTCGACCTCGGGCTCGGTCGGCTTCGTGCGCGGCGGCGACCAGGGCACGGGGCTCACGCTGTCTGGCTCGCACTCGCGCTCGGACACGCACCGCGATGGCGGCGGGGGCTCGCGTGCCACCAACATGACCCCGGGCTCGTCGGCGTCGGCCACGGGCTCGGGCGATCTCACGGTCACCGATCGCCAGGTCGGCGGCAACGGCAGCGGCACGGGAAGCATCGGACGCGGCCCCGTTCGGGCCTCGCTGACGATCGGCGGGGGCGCCTCGTACACGATCACGGCCGACCCGATCCCCGACTCGAACCCACCCCGCTACCGCCTCCAGACGGTCCTGCGCTACTCGGTCTCGGGCGGCGTGACCCTCGGCAACAACAGCGACCGGATGCGCGCGCCTGCCGCCACCCCGAGCATGGAGAGCCAGGACTACCGGGCCCGCCCCGCCACCAGCGGCACGGCCTCGGTCGGCATCAGCGGCAGCGAGCAGCGCACGCGCACCTTCAGCCAGGAGATGAGCCTCGACGAGCTGCGCGCCTACATGTCGGAGGCCGACCGCGCCCGCACGAGCGGCCAGAGCCCCGGCTCCGCGCCGCCCGAGATCGGCATGATCGCCCGCATCCGCGCCGCGGCCGCGATGCGACGCGTGCCGAGCGAGGCGGAGCTCGAGACCTCGCAGGCCGCGCTGGGTCTCCGCAACGGCCAGCGCGTGAACAACGAGTCGGAGTCCACTCGGACCAGCAACGCGTCGGCCTCGGGCACGGTCGGTGCCGTGACCGTCGGCGGCAGCGCCTCGCGCACCGTCACGAGCTATGGCTCACGCGAGATCCAGCGCACACCCGATCGCGATGGCACCCTCCTCGTCGTGGTGCGCATGACCTTCCGGTCGACCACGGACACCACCGTCAGTGGGAACGCGGCCGTCTCTGGCGTCGGAGGCCGCGCCCAACAGCAGGTCGTCGACCAGTCGGGGCGCACCATCGAGGTGCGACTGCGCCCTCCGCCGGGCAACCCGAACTACGACCGCGAGTACCGCGAGGCCCTCGCCGTCCAGAACCAGGCCCAGGCCGAAGCCCTGGCGCAGCGCACCAACGCCGCCCTCACGCGCACGGCGCAGCGCACCACCACGAACTCGGGCGGGGTCGGCACCATGGACCGGGGCAACGTGTCCTCGGGCCTCACGCAGAGCGAGCAGCGCTCGACCGCGTCGCAGGTCACCGTGAGCGCGCGCGACGACCAGGGGCGCCGCACCGTGTCGGGCAACACGACCGGTAGCTCCCAGAGCCAGATGGGCGCGAACATCGCCGGGACGACGGTCCTCCAGCAGACCGAGCAGACCACCGCGACCAACACCGTCGATGCCCAGGGGCGACAGACGGTGAACGTGACCAACACCCAGAGCGGCGGCCTCCAGATCCCCGCATGGCTCCAGGCCCGGTGGCGCACCGTGCGGCAGCGCATCGAGTCCTGGGACCTCGACGAGCACGACCTCAGCGAGCTCGCCTCGCGCGCCCGCAACCGCCACGGCTGGCTCAACGCGCTCCACGGCGTCGAGCTCCTCCATATCCGTGACGCCTGGATGGCGTTCGGCTCGGCGGTCGCGAACCCGCAGCCGGCGGCCGACCTGCGCGAGGCCAACGAGGAGATGGCGCTCAAGATCACGCGCGGCGAGGCGGTGACGAGCTTCATCGGCGGCGTCGGCCCCGGGCACGGCATGGCGGCCATGGGGGCCATCTTGCGCGAGCAGAACCCGGCCCACCCGCTGGGCGTGCACTGGGAGTGGCCCGACGCCCTCCGATCCCAGCAGACCGAGTGGAACACGCTGCACGGCGAGGTGCGCGGCATCGCGGGCCGCTTCGCGGGCATGGCCGGCGCCGACCGCAGCGCGCGCATCGGCGCCGAGAGGACGCGCATCGCGGGTCGCTTGAATGCAATCAAGCAGGCCATCGACGGGTGCACGACCTTTGGGAACGCGAGCGCGAAGCCCGAGATGTTGGACGCCATCGATCGCGACCTGCGCGCCCTGGAGCGGGCCGCGCGCGAGGCCCTGGCCACCCCGCCCGCGCAGGCGAACTCCGCGCCCGCGACGAACGCGACCACCCCGAGCGCGACTCCCAACGCCAACCCCACGGCCCAGAGCGGCGGCCAGGCCACCCAGGCCCAAGGCCAGACGGTCGCCACGACCCCACCACCGAGCCCACAGGCGGACCTCGAGCGGCGCCGCGCCGAGGCAGCGGACGAGCTGGTCGGCCTGCGCACGACGCTGCAGCGCTACAAGGGCACGGAGCTCGAGCACTGGCGCGGCGCGCAGTGGCGGATCGGCCGCGCGGACGGGGTCTTCGCCAACACCAACGAGGAGGTCAACGGCGCCATCGCCCACCTCGACCAGATCGAGGTCGACTGGGTCGGACGTTGGGGCGCGTCGTGGCACCGCGCCCTCGAGCTGCATCGGACCCTCGGCACCGAGCGCGACGCGCCGCGCGCCCTGAAGACCAACTGGCACTGGCGCGGCGAGCTCTTGCGGCAGGCCATCGCCAAGGTCGGACCGACCGCGCGCTTCGCCTTCGACCCGGCCCCGCGCCTCTCGCGCTGGGAGCAACAGGACCGCGACCCATGAGCTCGCTCGATCCGGTCTCAGCGCCCGAGCTCTGGGACGTCGATCGCTGGTGTGTCTGCGAGCCGCTCCGTCAGCGCGAGCTGCTCGCGGCGATCGCGGCGGCCTCGCGGCGCGAGCTCCAGCTCGTCACGTGCGACGACGCCCTCGAGCGCGGGCGTGCCGGCGGACCGCGCCTCCTGCATCGACGCAGCGGGCTGCGCTTCTGCCTCGTCCCAGGAGGCGAGGCGACCTTCGGAGTGACCGACGACGGCCCTCTGGACCGGCTCATGGACGACCTGCCGGCCGCCTCCCAGGAGTTCGTCGAGCTCCTCACGCGGCCCGCGCGGGCGGGCTGGCACGCGCCTCTCGACCCGGCCCACGCCGTCTCGGCCGCGCCGGGACGCGTCACCCTGGCCCCCTTCCTGCTGGCGGAGGCGCCTCTCGAACAGGCCAGCCCGGAGGACGGCGACACCGACGGGGCGCGCTGGCGTCCGCCCGAACCCGAGGCCGTCTACTTCGGGCCCGGTGACCTCGAGGACGCGCTGGCCGAAGCCGCGGGTGGCACAGATGGCGCGCACACCGGCAGCACGGGGGTGCCGCGCCTGCCGAACGAAGTCGAGTGGGAGCACGCGTACCGGGCGTCGAGCGACGACTCCCGATTGTTTCCCTGGGGAAACAATCTCGCGCTGAGCCCGAACGCGCTGGGGCTCGGGTGGATGGGGGCCTGGGACGAGGCCGTCGCCGACCTCGGCTGGGTCCGCGGGGGGTGGCTACGCCTGGCCCGCGCTCAACGATCGGCGCAGCCGCCCAACGCCGACACACTTCCGGCCTGGGCCCTGGCGCTCGTCGCCGCGCGCCGACCGCTCTCGCCCGACGCGCCGCGCGCCCTGCGCCTGGCCTTGTCCCTCGCTCTCTGAGTCGCCGGGGCGCATCCTCCCGATTTCGCGCGCGCTCCGACCGGCGCGACGCGAAGGGAAGGACGCCCCGGCGACCCGAGCGTCCCGAGCGTCCGTCACCTCGGCCCGGCCCCCTGCCCTCCGCCCTGCGTCGGCGGCGCGTTCGGCACGAGCTCGCGCGAGCCCCCGGCCAGATCGCCAGGGTCTGAGCTCGTGCGCGTCAGCTCGCTCGTGACGTCCCGGTGCGCGGCCGTACGGTCGCCGTAGCGCATCCCATGGAGCTCGCCCTCGCGCACACCGACCGAGTAGGTCGGCCGTGTCGTCGAGAGGTCCTGCGCCCGCACATCGATCGACCGCGCGCCGACTTCGTCGACCTCGACGGGCGCCGCGCCACCGACGCGCACATCACGCAGCCGCGTGTCGCGGGCCGTCGCGCGGAGGTCGCCGCCCACGGAGCCATGCACCGACAGCGCCGCGCCCGCATCCACGCGGGTCGAGAACGCGTCGCCCGCGGCGAGGCGCCCGCCACCAAGACCGGTGAGCTCCGCGTCCACGCGCACGTCGCGTGCCCAGGCACCCACGGTCGGGTCGTTGGGGTTCGAGGTGGACTGGTGACCCACGGCCTGCATGACCCCGGTGACGCCGGAGGTGATGACCTCGGTCGCGCGGCTCACCGGGATGGGCGCCTCGCCGAGGGCGGTCAGCACCGCCAGGTGAGGTGTATAGGTCGGCGCGACGACCGCCGAGGCGACCGTGGCTCCGAGCGCCAACGTGCGCACCGAGGCCTCGTACTCGCCGATCGCCACGCGGATGTCGTTGGGCGTCACGTGCCCGTCGCGCACCGGCACCCGGATGGTGTTGCCGCCATACTGGATGTTGATGTGACCCTGGGCGTGCGCGAGCGCCGAGAGGTCGAGATCCACCTGCCGGGACGGGGTCCTGGTCGATGGCGCGTTGGGGTCGACCGCGGCGCCGCGATAGCTCGCATCGAGGCTGCCGATACGCCCTTCGTCGAGGCCTGCGTAGACCACGGCCCCGTCGCGCATCGTCGCGCTGCCGCTGACACCCCGCACACGCCGGGCCTCGGCACGGATGCTCGCGCCGTCGCGCCGACCTTCGCCCTCGACGAAGCTGAAGCGGTCGAGGTTGGCGTCCTCGGCGCCCGCAACCACGTCGCCGCCGGTCGTGCCCGCGTAGACTCGGCCGATGCGCCCGCCCTCGGCGTGCAGGCGTCGGCCCGCCGCCGCGTCCGTGTAGGTCAGTGAACCCACGCGCGTGTCGTCCGCGGTCGCGCGCAGGCCGCGCTCGGGGTGGGCCGTGTCGTCGATGCGCGCCATGCCCGCGCCGGTCGAGATCCGATCGGCGTCGATATGCCGACGCGACGCTCCACTGCGCCCGGTCTCGTCGTAGCGCACGCCCTCGACGCGCGCGCCGCCCCACGTGCCCGCTGCCTCGCGGGTGGTCGCGTTGTAGCCGCCGGCCACATCGGTCACCTCGGCCAGGTCGACGCGCCCATCGCGGCGGCCGGTGTTCTGGCGGATCGCGCCGCCCGAGGATGAGGTGCCGACCTCTTCGGAGAGGTCGCCCGATACGGTCGCGCCCTCGACTCGCGCGCGTCCCAGCGAGCCACGGGTGATGCCGCCGGTCTCGACGCTGCCGACGGCCCGCTCGACGCGCGCGTGCTCCACACCGACCCGCGTCTCGCCGCCGGTCGTGGGGTCGCGCAGGGTCGCGCGGGCACCGCGGACATCGGCCGTCCCGACGCTCGCGCGCTCGACCGTGCCCGCCGCGAAGTTCACGCCCTCGGCGTTGAGATCGGTCGCCGTCGCG
>JAEUKJ010000197.1 GCA_016792665.1 Deltaproteobacteria bacterium
TCTTCCACTCGTGCCGCTGCAACGCCCCCGCGTTCGCCCCTTCGAGCGGCATCGCCCCGCTGACCGCACCCATGAGCAGCGCCTGTGCCCACGGCCTGACCGCCCCCTCGGGTCAGGACCTCGCGGCCCATCGCGAGCCGCCCTGCCGCCCGCCCTCCGCCTGAGCCCGAGGCGAGCTCTCGCCGGCCAGCAACCTCGCTGGCCCGGCCTCTCACTCCCTCTCGGCGTCCCGCGCCTGCATGGCATTGCCACGCAAGCACGACGGCACGCCGCACCCCGCAGAAGGCCTGGCAACGCCAGGCTGCCTTGGGTGCCACCCCGCAGAAGGCCTGGCAAGGCCAAGCTGCCCGGGGTGTGCCCTGCGGAAAGGTCCTCGCTCATGACACTCGCCTCTCTCGGGCCCGCGTGGGTCCATGCGGCGCGCGCTCTCTGGCTCGCATCGCTCACGTTCGCCACGTCGTCTCTCGCCGCGCCTCCACCCTTCCAACCCGCCTCGGGGCCCGATACGTCCGGGCCCGAGCTCACGCTGCATGCGCTCATGAGCTACGCCGAGGCGCACGCCCCGCTCATCGCTCTGGATGCCGCCAACGATGCGCGGGTCCGAGCCGCGCGCGCGGCCGCTGGGCGCGCCCTGCCGTCGAACCCCGATCTCTGGGTCGGTATCGGCCCACGCTTCGAGGCCGGCAAGACCGGGCTCGACTTCGAGGTCGGCGTGAGCCAGCGCGTCGAGGTGGGCGGAGAGCGCCAGGCCCGACTCCGGGTCGCCGCGGCCGTCGAGCGCCGCATCGCGGCCGAGAGCACCGACCGCCGCTGGGACCTCCACACCACGGTGCACGCGCTCTACTACCAGGCTGTCGTCGCACGTGAGCGGGCGGCCTTGGCCCGGCGCGTGGTCGCCTTCCAGGGGGAGATCGCGACCATCGTCGGCAAGCAGCGCGCCGCCGGCCAGGTCTCGCAGCTCGCAGAGCGCCTGGCCCTGGCCGAGACCGCCAACGCACGACAGGCGCTGGCCGCGCTCGAGCAGGAAGACCTCGCGGTGCGCCAAGACCTGGCCCTCGTCATCGGCTGGTCGCCCGAGGTCCCGCCGCGTCCCCGCGGAGACCTCGACGCGCTCGTGACGCTGCCGCCGCTCGGCGACCTCGTCGCACTCGCCGCCGTGAAGCGGCCCGACTTGGCACTCCTCGACGCGACCCTCGACGAGGCCCGACTGCGTGTCGCCGCCGCCGACAAGGACCGCACCCCCGAGCCGGTCTTCGGCCTCTCGTGGGCGCGTGAGTCGTCGCCGCTCGGCACGGCCGGCGATGCCTCGCACGTCGTCATGGCGACCGTCGCCCTGCCGCTGCCGTTCTTCGACAACAATGACCCCGCGCGCGCCGAGGCCCGCGCCGAGCTCGAGGTCGCCCAGGCCGAGCGCCGGAAAGTCGGTGCCCGCATCGCGGCCGAAGTCACCCGCGCCTATCGCGCCGCCGTCGCCGCCACCCAACGCCTCGATGCGTTCGGTCGCGAGGTCCTGCCGCGCTTCGAGGAAAACCTCGCGGCGCTGAAGCGCGCCTATGCGCTGGGCGAAATCGACATCTTCGGTCTCGCCTCCGGCCGCGAGCGCTTTCTCTCGGCGCAGCGCGACGCCCTCACCGCCCAACACGACTACTTCACCGCGCTCGCCGAGCTCGAGCACGCGGTCGGGGTCGACGTCATCGACGCCCATCACGACGACCCCGCCGCCGACCCTCACGCCCCATCCACCGCACCCTCCACCGCCCCCACCACCGCCCCCCAGGCCGAGGAGCCCACCCGATGAACCTGCGCGTCCTCATCGCCCTCACGACCTTCTCGGTCACGACCCTCGCCTGCGGCAGCCCCTCGGCCCCGAGCCCCGAGCAGCACGACGACCACGACGAGCACGACAAGCACGACGACCACGACAAGTACGACGACCACGGTGCCGGGCCAGGTGGCAAAGACGACCACGCCGGCGCCAACGACGACCACGCGGCCCCCGCCGCGCGTGAGGTCCACTTGAGCGCCGAGGCGATGGCTGTCTCGGAGATCGAAGTCGGCACCGCCGAGCGCCGCATCATCGCGGGTGGCGGGGCCTTCCCGGCCGAGGTCGCCTTCAGCCCCGCGGGCACCGCGCACGTCTCGCCGATCGGCGCCGGCCGCTTCGCGCGCGTCGATGTGTCGCTCGGCGACAAGGTCGAGGCCGGCCAGGTCCTCGCAGCGCTCGTCTCGTCCGAGGTCGCCGACCTCGAAGGCCAGCTCGCCCAGGCCAAGGCCCGCTTGTCCGGTGCCGAGGCCGAGCTCCGCCGCAACGCCCGCCTCGTCGAGGACGGGGTCGGCGCCGAGCGCGGAGTGGTCGATGCCCGCGCCACTGTCGCGACGCTGCGCGCAGGGGTCGCCGGCATCACGAAGCGGCTCGCGATCTTCGGCCCGCAGGTCGCGGGGCAGATCGAGCTGAAGGCCCCGATCAGCGGCATCATCGCGCAGATCCACGCCGTCATCGGCGAGTCGGCCGGCGACGAGCCGGCCTTCACGATCACCGATCCCACCCAGCTCTACGTCGAGGCCTTCGTGCCCGAGCTCGATATCGGGAAGGTCCAGATCGGGGCCGCCGCCATCGTCCGCACCCATGCCTTTCCCGACATGGCACTCGCCGGCACCGTGACGTCTGTCGCCCCGAGCCTCGACAAGACCACGCGCTCCCTCGCGGTGCGCGTGGCACTCACC
>JAEUKJ010000202.1 GCA_016792665.1 Deltaproteobacteria bacterium
CGCGCTGACGGTCGACCGCGAGCAGCGCTACCCCACCGCCGAGGTCCTCGCCAAAGACCTCGAGGGCTGGCTCGAGGGGCGCGGCTTCGGCTCGGCCGAGGACGAGGTCCGGGCCTTCATGGCCGATCCCGAGGCCTACAACCGCGACGCGCAAGCGCGCCTGGTCCGGGCCCTGGTCGCCAAGGGCGAAGCCGCCGCGCTCGCGAACCGGCGCGGCGAAGCGCTCGAGCACTTCGGGCGTGTCCTCGTCCTCGACCCGACCCGTGAAGACGTCATGACGCGCGTCCGCAAGCTCGAGCGGCAGCTCCGAGCGCGACGCGGGGCGCGGCGGGGCGCGGTCATCGCGCTCGCGACCGGCGCGGCCGTGACGCTGGCGGTGGTCGCCCTCGGGCGGGACCCGCAACCCGCGCCGCTCGCAGTCACCGCTCCGGCCCAGGGACTCGGCCGCTGGTCGGTGCAGCCGGTGCCGGTGCGGCCGGTACTCGTGCCCGCGGCCCCCGCGGTCGTCGAGATCGTCGACATTGGCGCCGCAACCGCCGGTAGCGCCTTTGGCGCGGCCCTCGGCTTCGAGCTCGCGCGCACCGAGGGACGCCTCGAGCGCCTCGCCCAGGCCGAGGCCCTCACGAAGCCGGGCGGCGACGCGCGTGAAGGTCGTGACGGGCGCGAGGGTCGTGACGGACGCGACGTGCGCCATGACGACCGCGGCACCGAGCGCGTGCCGTCGGCCAAGCCCGTGGTGGTCCGCCTGTCGGTCTTCCCGCCTGCCGTCCGCATCGAAGTCGCGGGCCGCGCGGTCGCCCCTCGCGAGGCGTTGAGCCTTGCCCCGGGCACCTACCGGGTCACCCTGACCCACCCAGGCTGCAGCGAGTGCGCGCCCGACGTGCGGACCCTGTACGTGCCGGCCACCGCCGTCGGCCGGGAGCCAGAGCCCCTCGACCAGCACTTCGTGTTCGAGCGCCGCATGGAGGCGCTGGCGCCGGCGACGCTGCTCGTGCACTGCGATGGAGGGTCCTATGTCGTCGACCCGGGCGGCCGCCGCCTCGAGTGCAATGTCGTGCACGCGCTGCCGGTCCGCTCCCTCGAGCCCGAGCTCATCACGCTGACGGCCCACCTCGCCGACGGCTCGGTCCTGAAACAGAAGCAGTTCAACCTCAAGACCAATAGCCCCATCGTCTGGTCCTTGTGATAGTCACTCTCACATTGCCCCTCCGGCGCCTGCGCCACGTGCTGACGCTCGTCCTGCTCGCCACCGCGTCGGGCGCGGTGACGGTGGGCGGCGGGTCGTCGGCCCGTGCGGCCGAGGCGCCTCTGCCGAGCGACCTCACGGCGCGCATCGAGGAGGGCGAGGCGGCCTTCCGCATCCAGAACTACGAGAAGGTCGTGGAAGCGCTGGACCGCCTGGCGGGTCATCCGCTCCTGGAGGGACGGTCCGAGCACCTGCGCGTCCTCGAGATGTTGGCGGCGAGCCACTGGTTCCTGGGCGCCCGCGACTCGGCCCGCCTGGTCTTCGGACAGCTGCTACGCGAGTCGCCATTCCACAAGCTCGACGCCTTCGTCTACCCACCCGAGCTCCTCTCGTTCTTCGACACACGCAAGCGCGAGCTCGTCCAGGGCGGCATCATCCCGGCCAACCCGGGGCCCGACGGCGGCGCCACGCGACGTGTCCTGGTGCGCGAAGTAAGCGCGGACGCGACGCCGACCATCGCCTACTTCGCCCCCTTCGGAATCGGCCAGTTCGCCAACGGCGAGGACGGCAAGGGGACGGGCCTGGCGATCATCCAGGGGGTCGGCATGGCCACGATGGCGGCGACCTGGATCGGCATCGAGACCCTGAAGATCGGCGACACCAATCGCATCGCCGAGTCGGACCGGGGACAGGCGCGCCTGCTCGAGGCGCTCTGGTACGGCGGCATGGTCGTCACGGTCGCGAGCTGGACCTATGGGATCATCGACGGGTTCGTAAACCGCGACACCCGGCCGCGGGTCGAGGAGCGCTGGGAGCTCCTCGAGCCAGGGCGCACCACGCCGGTTACGCAGGCGCCCACGGTGCGCCTCGTGCCCGGGCCGGGCGACCTCGGGGGAGTCGGGCTCGACGTCTCGTTTTGAGGCGAGCATGTACGGGCGGACCTCCATGAGGTAAAGGTGTCCGTCGGGGTGTCGCGTGACGCCCAAGACCCTGTCGAGGAACCGCTTCCGCGAGCAGCAGTTCTGCAGAAGGCCTGGCGGAGCCAGGCTGCCCAAGGAACAAGTCGAACGATGGCCAGCTTCGTCCTTTATCCTGCCGATCTCGGGCCCCCGGTCGTCGTGCCCGTCGACCGCCGCATCGTGCGCTTCGGTACCGCCTCCGACAACGACGTCGTCCTCGTCGGGGGCAGCGCCCTGCCCCACCACATGCACGTCGTCTACGACAAGCAGGCGTTCACGCTCTCGGCCACCGACGGCGACGCGAGCTTCACCGTGCTCGGCAAGGCCAGGAAGACCCACAAGCTCGCCGACCGCGACATCATCCAGGTCGGCGACCACCTGCTGCGCTTCGTGGTCTATGACCACGGCCTCGAACAACGCCCGACGCGCGAGGGCAACACCTCGGATCTGAAGCGCTTCTCGGCTCTCCATCGCTTCGCCGAGAAGCTCATGTCGACCCACAAGCTCGACGCGCTCCTGGAACACCTCCTGGACGAGCTCATCCTGCTCACGCGCGCCGACAAGGCCTTCCTGCTCCTCGCCATCGACGGCCGCCCGCGCGTGCACGTCGCGCGCAACATCGACCATGAACCACTCGTCACCGGGGACGAGGCCATCTCGGACTCGATCGTGTCGAAGGTGCTCGACACGGGCCTCCCGCTCATCGTCGCTGACGCGCTCTCGCACGACGTCTTCCGCCAGAGCAAGAGCGTCATGCGTCTCAAGCTCAGCTCGGTCATGTGCGTGCCGCTGAAAGCGCGCGGCGTGACGCTCGGCCTCATCTATCTCGGCAACGACAACGCCGTGAACCACTTCGGCAATGACCTCCTCGAGGTGGTCATGGTCTTCGCGGCCGAGGCCGGGCTCATCCTCGAGAGCGCGCTCGCCCGTCGCGATCTCGAGGTGAAGGTCGACACCCTCGAGCACGAGCGCGAGGACCGCCGCTTCGGCGAGCTCATCGGCGCCTGCGACGCCATGCGCGACATCTACAAGAAGATCTCGCGCATCGCGACGACCGACATCTCGGTCCTCATCGAGGGCGAGACGGGCACCGGCAAGGAGCTCGTGGCGCGCGCCATCCACCAGAAGTCGAACCGCGCCAAGGGCCCCTTCATCGTCATCAACTGCGGCGCCATCCCCGAGAACCTGCTGGAGTCCGAGCTCTTCGGACACGTGCGCGGCGCCTTCACCGGCGCAGTCGCGACCGTGCAGGGCAAGTTCCAGGCGGCGCACGGCGGGACCCTCTTCCTCGACGAGGTCGGCGAGATGCCGCTGGCCCTTCAGGTCAAGATCCTGCGCGCCATCCAGGAGCGCGTCGTCCAGAAGGTCGGCGACACCAAGGGCGAGCAGGTCGACATCCGCTTCGTCGCCGCGACCAACCGCCGCCTGGCCGACGAGGTGAAGAGCGGCGCCTTCCGCGAGGACCTCTACTATCGGCTGAACGTCGTGACCCTGGACCTGCCGCCGCTGCGCGAGCGCGACGAGGACGTGGTCATCATCGCGCGCTTCCTCATCACGCGCTGGGGCAAGGAGATCATCGGCCGCGAGGTGACGCTGTCGCGCGAGGCGGTGCGGGCCATCCGACGCTGGCGCTGGCCGGGCAACATCCGCGAGCTCGAGAACCGCATCAAGAAGGCCATCGTCTTCTGCGACAACGGTGTCATAACCCCGGACAACCTCGACCTCTCCGAGTCGGCCACCGAGCGCATCCTGCCGCTGGCCGACGCGCGCGAGGAGTGGCAGCGCGAGTACATCAACAAGGTCCTGGCCTTGAACGACGGCAACCGCACCAAGACGGCGCGCGACCTCGACGTCGACCCGCGGACCATCTTCCGCCACCTCGAGCGCGAGCGGGGCGGCGAGGGCTGAGTGTGACGCCGGTGTCCCGGTCGGTGAGCTTCGGCACCCAGGCACGGATGGATTCCGCCTCGGGCTCGGGGCGCTCCGCGTGCATCGACGCGGCGCGGTGTCGGCGACGTAGCCTGGCACGGGCATTGCTCTGTCTGACGGCGCTGACCTTCGGTCTCGGCGCGGGATGCCTCCCGCCCGACTTCGAGATCGAGCCCGAGACGAATCACCCCGTGACCATCGACAGGACCGCCGTGACTCCCGACCCTCGCCAGTTCACCTACATCTCGGAGTGCCGCGCACAGACGTTCGCGCTCGGGGACTCGGTGAGCGACCCGGACACCTCGGACCCGGTGTCCATCGTGTGGCTGGTGAACTATCAGCCCGGGCTCGGCGCCGACCCCGACCTCATCGGTCGGACCCAGTTCAAGTTCGACCCGTGCACCAACCCGAAGGCCACCAAGAACCTCGAGATCGTCATCATGGCGGTCGTCCTCGATCGGCCGGTGCCTCCGACGCTCAATGCCGACGAGATTCTGGTCTACGCGGACGATGGCGTGACGACCGACTTCGTGACCTGGTCGCTGCTCGGCTTCGAGGACGACAGCTGCTGCCGGACTGGAGCCGGCCTATGAGGGCGCGCACCGAAGGGCGGTTCCCGGGGCGCGTCGCGGCGCTGTTGCTCGCGTTCGCGACCGTGGTCCCGGCGACGGGCTGCGAGGACGCGGCGGTCATCGCTCCTATCGGCTTCGCCTGCCGCTCTGACGCCGAGTGCTCCGACGGGTTGGTCTGCGACTTCAACCACTGCGTCGTGTCGGACGACAACCCGCTGGCGATCAAGGCCCGCATCACGCCACCCCCGTCCGCGGCGCTCCTCCCGCAGCAGCTCCCGTCGCTGTCTCTGGCCGATGGCCCTGGCCTTCTGGTCACCCTGGTCGAGCCCTTCACGGTCCATGGAGTCATCGGCTCGACCCAGGACATCTTGAAGGGCAGCATCGAGGGCGACCTGGAGGTGCGGACCGACGGAGACATCGCGGGCCTCGACTTCGTCTTTGGGACCCACGCAGCCAACGGCCTCAACACCGACGGCTATGGGTACACGCTGACCCTCTT
>JAEUKJ010000313.1 GCA_016792665.1 Deltaproteobacteria bacterium
CGGCGGCGGGCGAGGCGAGGATGCGATCGGCGATGAGCGGCAGGAAGAGGCCGGCGTCGGCCGGTGAAGCGGCGAGGCCTTCGGGGCCGAGCGCGTCGTGCCACGCGCACAAGGCGCGCGCGCAGGCCTCGGGATCGCGCGTGAGGGCCGCGGACAGGAGAGGCCGGAGCTCGTTCGGGAGGAGGGTCAGGAGGTCCATGGCTGGTCGGGGCTGGTCGGGGCTGGTCGGGGCTGGTCGGGGCTAGTCGCGCGCGGCGCGCTTCCGATCGAGGAGGCGCTTGGCGAGGGCGACGTAGTCGGCCCCGGGCGGTGCGGAGGGCTTGGCGGCGGCACCGCTCGCGTCGGCGGTGGGGGCGCCGCGCAGCGTGGCGTTGTCCCCGTGGAGGCGGCGACGCAGGACGAGCTCGTGGAGGACGACGTGCGGGATGTGCAGGGTGGCCGCGCGGTGGAACCAGTCGATGGTCTCGCCGAGCGCCAGGCTCGGGTCGAAGGGTCCGACCGCGGCAAAGACCTCTCGAGTGGTGAGCAGCGCCCCCATCAGCCAGCCCGGGAGGCGGCCGGGCTTCGGGCGGAGACGCGCGCGATCGGCGGCGGAGAGCTCGGGGGAGACGAACTCCTCGACGTGACCGAGGACGAGCCCGCGCGCGTCGGGGAAGGTCGCGAGGGCCGCGCGCTGGACGGCGAGGCGGTCGGGCACCCAGAGGTCGTCGGCGTCGATGAACGCGAGGTGCGCGGTCTCGACGGCGGCGAGGCCGCGGTTGCGCGCCGCGGCGATCCCCTGGCGCGGACCGGAGAGGACCTTCGCGCCGAGTGAGCTCGCGATCTGGGCGGTGGCGTCGTCGGAGCCATCGTCGACGACGATGAGGGTGAGCTCGGTCGCGGGATCGATCTCGGCGCGCACGGACGCAATGGCTTCGGCGAGGTAGCGCTCGGCGTTCCAGGCCGGGATGACGACGGAGAGGTCGAAGGTCATGACGGGGTGCCTCGGCGCTTGCGGAGCACCGAGGCGTGGACCGCGCGCACGAGGCCGCGGTGACTCTGCACGACATCGGCGGAGAGGTTCTTGTCGTGGATCATGCGGTGGACGAAGACGGTCTCGAGCTGGACGATGACGAGGCCGGCGTCGCGAGCGCGGAGGAACCAGTCGGTGTCCTCGGCCCAGCGCATCGAGGCGTCGAGGAGGCCCACGCGCATGAGCGCCTCGCGGCGCGCGAGCATGGCCTGGAAGATGAACCCGGGAAGGGCCTCGGGGGCGCGCGGGTCGCGGGTGCGACGGGCCCAGGCGGGAAGCTCGAAGCCGGTGTCGGCGACGTTGTCGAAGGCGGTGAGCACGAGGTCGACCGCGGGATCGGCGAGGGCGTCGAGCTGAGCGCGGAGCTTGCCGGGAAGCCAGACGTCATCAGCATCGAGGAACGCGACGAGGTCGCTCTGGGTTGCGGCGATCCCCGCGTTGCGCGCGGACGCCGGGCCTTCGGGGGCAGCTCGCCCCGACAGCACGCGGACCGAGGGATAGGCGCGGGCGATGTCGGCGCTCGCGTCCTGGGATCCATCGTCGACGACGACGACCTCGAGGCGGGCGACATCGGACTGCGCAAGGACGCTGTCCAGCGCGCGGGCGAGGGTGCGTGCGCCGTTGTAGACCGGGATGATGACGGCGATCTCGGGGAGGTCGGTCATGAGGACAGCGCCCCCGAAGCCAGGGTGCGGAGGTGGGCGACCGCGGCATCGAGGTCATCGCCGAGCGTCACCGTGAAGGCAGGGATAGCGCGCGCGAGCGCCGTGAGATCGGCAAAGGCGGCCGCGCCGCCGAGCTGGAGCATGGTGCTCGGGGCCAGAGCGAGGAGCGCACGGCCAGGGCCGAGTGGCGTGAGCGTGCTGCCGGGTCCACCGGTCACGACCGGGAGGACGAGGGCCGTGACCTCGAAGCCGTCGGGGAGACGGGTCGGCTCGACCAGCAACTGCGCCTTGCCGAGGTCGGCGAGGGCGAGGCGCTCGGCCTCGGGGAGGGTGTCGTCATTCGCGCGCAGCGCGTTCGCTGCGAAGCTCGGGAGGCGCGCGGCGAGGTGCTGGGGCACGAGCTTCGCGATGCGATAGAGGGCATAGGCGCGCGGCGCGGGAGGGCGGCGGACGGCGACGTAATCGTCACCGAGGTAGTCCATGCCCAGGGCCTGAGCGGCCAAGGACAGCGTCGACTTGCCAGAGCCGCTCTTGCCCACGATGAGGACCCCGCGACCACCGTGACCGACCGCGCCAGCATGCACGATCTGGATCGGGGAGCCGCGCAGCCAGGGGTGGAGGATCTTCAGGAAGGGGTGGGCGAGGCTCCATGCGGGCAGCGCTGCGAGGTCGGGGGCGTGCATCCACGCGAGGCGACGCTCGCGGTCGAGGGCGAGGCGCCAGAAGGGCTCGACCAGGCCGTCGAAGCGCGGGTCGGCGGCTGCGTCGACCGGGCTCGGAGGCGATGCCGCGTGCGGTGGATGCGGGCGGCCGACGGCGCCGGGGCCGTCATCCCACGCGCGGATCGTGAGGTCGGGCACGGCGTCGGGGGCGCCCTCCCAGCGCGGGAAGGGACGGGCCAGCGTGGTCGCCGCGGCGGCACCGAAGAGCTCGAGGCGGAGGTGGAAGGGACCAAAGCGGACGTCGTGGGCCGCGAGCGTCGAGTCGACGCTGCGTCGACGCTCGAAGGCGGCCTCGAGGCGGAGCGCGAGGTCGGCCGCGTCGAGGACAGGCACGGTATCGGGTGGCATCGCGGTCGACTCAGTCGGGCCGGCGCGCAGGCCAGCCCTCGTCGGTCGCCTCGTGCACCGGGTCGATGACGAGGAGATCCTGGAGGTCTTCGTGTCGCTCGAGGGCCAGGCTCTTGGGCACGCGCCGCGCGGCCGGCGGGGCCTTGGGGCGCGGTGGGTTCGAGGGACCTTCGGCCGGCACCAGCAGGCCCTGGGTCACGAGCTCGGCGATGAGCGCCGCGACGTCGGCCTCGAAGGTCGGGCCGGGCTCGAAGGTGACCAGCAGCGTGGCCAGCGCGTCCGCGGGCGAGCACGGCTCGGCAAAGGCCGCGAAGAGCTCGGCGCCCGCGTCGGTGAGGTTGAAGTAGAGGCCGCGCTCGACATCGATGGCGACGACCTCGTCGGGGAAGGCGTCCCAGGCAAGGCCAGGGCGGATGACGAGGCTCGGGGATAGCTCGGGCATGGGCAGCTCGTGTGCGCAGACGTTCACGCGGGGGCGCGGCGCGCCGGAGCGCGGCGCGCCGGAGCGCGTCGATCCTCGTCGTGTGGGGTCGAGGCCACCGCAGCCCCGACCGAAAGATGAAGACAGCGACCAGCGCTGGTGTCAATCTCACCCTCGCATGGCGAGAGCCGCGGGGGCTCGAGGCAAGGCACCAGATGCGGAAACGCGGGCGTTCGGATATCGCGAGTCTCCTGACTGGCGACGAGGCGGCCCTGCTTGAAGCTGCCCTCTTCGAAGGTGAGGCGGCCCAGGCAGCGTGGCGGCGTTGGTTCGCTGCGTGCGGCAGCGATCTCAGCGGGCGTGAGGCCCTGATCGGGGAGCCACGGGCGCGGGTGCTCGCAGCGTTGCGCCTGGCACCGCTCGTCGCGAAGAACCTCGGGCGCCACGGCGAGGTGCCGCGCGAGCTCGCGGGCATCGCCAGCCACGAGCACCGGCGCGCGCGCCTTCACGCTCTGGGGTTGGTCGCGCGGGCGGCAGAGCTCATCGCGGTGATGTCCGCCCACGACGTGCCGGTGATCGTGCTGAAGGGCGTGTCGTTGGCGACCCGCTACTATCGCGACTTCGGGCTTCGCACGATGAGCGACGTCGACGTGCTGGTGCCGCCCGAGGCCGTGCCGGAGGCGCTCGCGGTGTTGCACCAGCGAGGCTTCGCGCCGACCGAGGCGATCCCGGCGGACGCGTGGCCACCGACCGCGACGACCGTGAACCTCGCGTCCCGGGCCATCGTGCACGGGGTCGGGTTTCGCGATCCGCGCGGCCTCGAGCTCGACCTGCACTGGGCCGCGCTGCCGACGAACTGCGCACGCACCTGTGATGCCCGCTTCTGGGAGCGCAAGGTCCCGCTGACGTTGGCCGGCAGTCCTCTGGCCTTTGCCCTCTGCCCCGAGCACGAGCTGGTCCACGCCATCGTGCACGGCCTGCGCTGGAACGAGACACCGTCGTATCGCTGGGTCGCGGACGCGATGACGGTGCTGGCCGCGACGTCGATCGACTGGGACGAGGTCGAGCGCGAGGCGAGGTCACGGCGCATGTCGATGACGGTCGCGCTCGGGCTCACGCTGCTCTCCGAGCGCTTCGCGGCCGCCGTGCCCCGAGCGACGATCGATGCCCTCTGGGAGGCGATTGGGCCCGTCGACCGACTGCGCCATGCGCACCTCGTCCATCCGTGGGATCGCAAGAAGACGCCGACGCTCATCGCCATGGATCTGTGGCGCTTCGTCGACGGGCTGCCGGTGGACGAGGCGATGCGCGTCGCGGCGCGCTACGCGGCCTTTCGCGTCAACCCGAGCGGCGACTGGCACGCCTTCCCACGCGAGCTCCTGCGCAAGCTCGCGCGCATCGGCTGACGAGGGACTCTGGCGATCAGGCCGCGGGGACCGCGGACGCGAGCAGGGTTGCGACCTCGGCCTCGGTCAGGATGCGCACCGCGCCCTGCGGTAGATCGCCGAGCACGATCGGACCGAAGGAGATCCGATGGAGGCGCGTGACGACCCCACCGAGGGCCGCGATCATGCGCTTTACTTGATGAAACATGCCCTGATGCATCGTCATGTGGCCGTGGTTCGCGTCGTCGATGACGAGCTCGGCCGGAAGGCACACATCGCCCTCGTCGATCGGCAGGCCGGCCTGGACGCGGGCGACGGCGTCGGGGACGAGGGTGCCTTCCCAGGTCAGCGCATAGGTGCGCGGGACGTGGCGCTTCGGGTGCGTCAGGCGGTGCACGAGAGCCCCGTCGTTGGTCAGGATGAGGAGGCCGGTCGCGTCCTTGTCGAGGCGCCCGACGAGGAGGAGCTCGCACGTGAGTGCGGGCGCGAGGTCGCGAGGCAGGGCGTCGATGACGGTGCGCTCGCGCTCGTCCCGGGTCGCCGAGATGAAGCCCGCAGGCTTGTGGAAGACCAGGACGGTGCGTCCGGGGAGGGCGACTTCCTTGCCGTTGACCTCGACGAAGGCGGTCTTCGAGACGTGGGCCGAGGGGTTCGAGGCGAGCTCGCCGTCGACCGTGACGTGGCCACGACGCACGAGGCGCTGACCATCGGTGCGGGAGATACCCATGGCGTGGGCGAGGAAGCGGTCGAGGCGGGCGCTGTCGCGCGAGCGGGCGGAGTCCATGCGCGGCCTATGCAATAGCCGTCGCGCGCTGTCCACATCGCTCCTGAAGGGGCCTCGCGGGGCGGGCGGGGCCTGGCAGTGGCTGGCTGGCGCGGGGCGCGGCGGCGCGCGGCGATTCGGTCTGCGCGCGAGCGCGATGCGGATCGACGAGGCGCGCGGCCTCTTGTAAGAGTACGCGGATGGTGAACGAGGTCCCCCCGTCCGATCAGGACATCGCCAAGCTCCGGCGCTCGCTCTCGAACGTCGGAGGGCCGAGCCGTTACCGCGGCGATCCCGCGCTCAAAGACCAGCTCGAGGCGGCCTTCACGCCGCCGGACGGCTTCCCCGAGCGCGCCCTGACCCACGCCTTCCATCCGTGGCCGGGCCGCATGCACCCGCACACGGCGCGCTCGCTCATCGCCATGGCCCCAGAAGGTGCCATCGCCGATCCGTTCATGGGCGCGGGCACCGTCCCCCTGGAGGCGCTGCTCGCGGGGCGCCAGGCGGTCGGCAACGACCTCAACCCCATCGGCCACGAGGTCGCGTGGGTGCGCACGCGGCGCTTCTCGAAGGCCGCGACCCAGGCCCTCGTCGCCCGCGCCAAGGCGGTGTGGAAGGTCGCCGAGGGCCGGATCGAGGCGCCGCGAAGGGTCTCGCCCGAGCTCGCGCGGTGGTTCGACACGCAGGCCCTGCACGAGGTCCTGGCCCTGTCCGAGGTCTTGCGCGAGGGGCGTCCCGAGTGGCCTGGCAGCCCGGCCGATCCGCTCTCGCGCACGCTGCGCGCGGTGCTGTCGTCGCTGTTGGTGAAGGCCTCGCGCCAGGTCTCGGACTCGATCACCAAGGTCGATCGCGTGGCCCACGATCCGACGCCGGTGGGTCGCGTCGGGCACTGGTTCAAGAAGCGCGCTCAGGAGCTCGCAGCCGAGCTCGACGAGGTGACGGTCGCGGTCTCCCGCGAGGTCCCCGAGCCGCTGCTCATCAAGGGCGATGCGCGCGAAGTGCCCGCCGACCTGCCGGCCCTCGCCGCGGTCGTGAGCTCGCCGCCCTATCCCGGGGTCTACGACTACTTCGCGCATCATCTGTTGCGCTGCCTCGTCCTCGGCATCGAGACCGGGTCGGTGGCCGATCGCGAGATCGGCAGCCGCCGTCAGAGCGAGCGCATCGGACTCGAGGTGGCGCGGGACCGCTATGTGGACGACCTCGCGCGGGTCTTGCGCGGATGGTCGCGCGGGCTCGTGCCGGGGGGCTTCGTGGCGCTGGTCATCGGCGACGGGCAGGTCGGCAAGAAGGTCGTGCGGGTCATGCCGCTCCTCACGAAGGCAGCGGCCGCGGTCGGCCTGCAGATCCGCGGCACCGTGTCGCAGGCGCGTCCGGTGTTCTCCGGTGCGCGTGACGAGGGCCCCGCCGATCCCAGGCCCGCCCCCAAGGAAGAACACCTCGTGTGGCTCGAGCCGACCCTCGTGCCCGAGGCGCGCGATGAGTGACGACGGTCCCGAGCGCGGCGACCGACTCGAGGCGTTGGGTCGCGCCATCGCGCGCTTCAACGCCGACCGTGCCTGGGGTCCGTTCCACACGCCGCGCGACCTCGCGATGGCGCTGTGCATCGAGTCCTCGGAGCTGCTCGAGCTGTTCCTGTGGAAGCGCGAGGGCGAGATCCCGGGGCGCGAGCGGCTCGAGGAAGAGCTCGGCGACGTGGTCATCTGCATGATGAACCTCGCGGCCAAGCTCGGGGTCGATCCGATCGCGGCGGCGACCGCGAAGCTCGTGAAGAACGCGGCGAAGTACCCGGTGGCGGCGGCGCACGGGCGCGCGACCAAGTGGGACGAGCTGGCGGCCGAGGCTGGCGCAGACCGTGGCGAAGCGCGACCCGAAGGAGAGGACGATGGCACTGCTGCCGCTCGATGAGGCCATAGACATCGTGACCCAGACCGCGCTCGCGCTGCGCGAGAGCCATCCCCCCGACACGCGCGTCACGACCCTCTGGGAGGCCTCGGGCTTCGTCATCGCCACCGACGTGCGGGCCGATCGGCCGATGCCTCCCTTCGACAAGTCGATGATGGATGGCTTCGCCGTGCGCGCGGCCGATCTGGTCGGGGCATCGACGGAGCTCGTGGTGGTCGACGAGATCGCCGCGGGCGAGGTGCCGAGCCGCGAGGTGGGCCCGGGCGAGGCCATCGCGATCATGACCGGGGCGCCGATCCCTTTGGGCGCGGACGCGGTCGTCGTGGTCGAGAGGACCCAGCGCGCGGGAGAGCGCGTGATCGTCCAGGGCACGATCGGGGTCGGCGCGAACATCGCGCGGCTCGGATCGCAGGTCGCCGAGGGCGAGATCGTGGTCGAGCGCGGGCGCATCATCGAGAGCCTCACGGCCGGCGTGTTGGCGAGCTTCGGCGCGCACGAGGTGCCGGTCTATCGGCGCCCGCGCATGACCGTCATCGCGACCGGCGACGAGCTGGTCTCGGTCGAGGAGACGCCCGGGCCGGCACAGATCCGCGACAGCAACCGGAAGACACTGATGGCGCTCGGCGAGGCGGAGTGGTGCCGCGTGGTCGACGGCGGCATCGCCAAGGACGACCGCCACGAGCTCGCGCGCAATATCCGCGACGGGCTCGATGGGGACGTCCTCGTGCTGTCGGGGGGCGTCTCGGCCGGGTCGTACGACCACGTGCGCGAGTGCCTCGAGGCCGAGGGCGTCGAGATCCTCTTCCACCAGATCGCCATCAAGCCGGGCAAGCCCGTCTTGTTCGGGCGCACCGCGCGGACCCTGGTGTTCGGGCTGCCGGGCAACCCGGTCTCGTCCTACGTGACCGCGATGCTCTTGCTGGTGCCCGCCGTGCGCATCCTCGGGCGGCGGCCGGACGCGCGCTCATGGTACCTCGACCTGCCGCTGGTGGAGCGCGGCCTGGACGCGACCCAGGGGCGGACGACCTTCCACCCGGCCGACCTGGTGCGGCTGGACGGCGACGCACTCGGCGTGAGGCCGCGCGCCTGGGACGGCAGCGCCGATCACGTCGCCTACGCCCGCGCGAGCGTGCTCATCAGGCGTGACCCGCAGGCCTCGGCCGCAATGCCGGGCGAGCATGTTCGGGTCCTGATGCCGCGCTCGCTCGTCGAGTGGTGAGTGTCAACCGAGCGCGAGATCGTAGAGACGAACCGCGATGGTGCGATAGGCAAACGCAACCGGCGACAGCGTGAGCAGACGCTCGAGCATGACCGACCTCCCCTGGTGCTTTGGGCCTCGCGCTCTTTGCGTGTGGTCGAGCCGAGTGGACTTGCACTCGCCGGCAGCCTCGCTCCGCGAGGCCTTGTGCGATTCGACGACGAGCGCGAGGGCTGACAACGTTCTAGCACGACTACTATTTCGGCCGGGTTTCCCCGGTCGCTTGGGGTGATTCACCGTCGGACAGTCGGGTCTGGCCGCGCCGCGAGGTGGGTTTTCCTTGTGGTCGGCGCGCCTCACAAGGCATACGCGGGTCATG
>JAEUKJ010000354.1 GCA_016792665.1 Deltaproteobacteria bacterium
GGGGCGGAGCGGCGGTCGCCGAGCAGCGGCCAACCCGCGGCCGCGAGCTGCACGCGGATCTGGTGCTTCCGGCCGGTCTCCAAGTGCACCTCGACGAGGCACGCCGTCGCCGCTCGGGCGCGGCCCTCGAACGTCAAGGCCGCGTGCTTGGCGCCCGAGGTGCCGGCCGGCACGACGCGGGTGCCGTGATCGTCCTTCGCGATCACATGGTGCTCGAGACGCCCGAGGTCGGGCGGCGGTGACCCCGCGATTTGCACCAGGGCGAGGTAGGTCTTGTCGGGCCCGCGGTCGCGGAACGCCGACGCGAGCCGCTCGGCAGCCTTCGACGTGCGCGCCACCACGATGGCCCCGCTGGTCCCGCGATCGAGGCGATGCACGAGCCCGACGTAGACGTTGCCGGGCTTGGCGTAGCGCGCCTTCAGATAGGCGGCGACGCGGGCCACCAGGTGATCATCGTCGGAGCCGCCCTGCGAGGCGAGCCCTGCCGGCTTGTCGATGACGAGGAGGTGGTTGTCCTCGTAGAGGACCTGGAGCTCGAGCACGGCACCAGCGTTTCACGGCAAGACCGCGGCGACAAGCGCCGCGCTGTGACGGACAACTGGACCCATCATCCGAAGACGAAGTGGCGGCGCTCGGCGATGGCGGTGCGCAGCTCGGTGCGGAAGTCCGGGTGCGCGATGGCGATGAGGCGCTCGGCCCGCTGCCTGAGGGTCAGCCCGTGGAGGTTCACGGCCCCGTGCTCGGTGACCAGCCAGTGGACGTGGCCGCGGGTCGTGACGACGCCGGCGCCCTCTTTTAGGGCGGGCACGATGCGGCTCAGCGCGCCGTTCGACGCGGTGCTCGGCAGCGCGAGGATGGCCTTGCCGCCGCGGGAGAGCGTCGCCGCGCGGATGAAGTCCATCTGGCCGCCGATCCCCGAGAACACGCGGAAGCCGAGCGAGTCAGCGCAGACCTGACCGGAGAGATCGACCTCGAGGCAGGCGTTGATGGCGACGACGCGCGGGTTCTTGCGGATGAGCGCGGTGTCGTTGGTGCGGTCGCAGGGGTGGAACTCGATCCCCAGGTTGTCGTGGACGAAGTCGAAGAGGCGGCGCGTGCCCGACACGAAGCTGGTCACGGTGCGGCCGGCGTGGACCTCCTTCTGACGGTTGGTGACGACGCCGCCCTCGATGAGGGGGATGAGCCCGTCGGAGAACATCTCGGTGTGGATGCCGAGCTCGTGCTTGTCGCCGAGGCGCGAGAGCACGGCGTCGGGGATGGCACCGATGCCCATCTGCAGGGTCGAGCCGTCCTCGATGAGCCCGGCGATGAGGTCCCCGATGGCGGCCTCGATCTCGGTCTGCGGCGCGGGCGGGGCCTCGTGCAGGGGGCGGTCGGTCTTGACGAAGGCGGTGATGCGCGAGAGCGGCAGCGCTGTGTTGCCGTGGGTGCGCGGCATCTGATCGTTGATCTCGGCCAGCACGATCCTGGCCGATTCGACCGCGGACTTCGCGGTGTCGACCGAGGTCCCGAGCGTGCAGTTGCCGTGAGCGTCGGGCGGCGAGACCTGCACGATCGCGACGTCGAGGGGGATGAGGCCGTCGCGGAAGACGTGCGGGATGTCGGAGAGGAAGATCGGGATGAACTCGGCGCGGCCCTCGTCGATGGCCTTGCGCACGTTCGGGCCCGCGAAGAGCGAGTTCGAGCGCAGCCCCGGGTTGTCGAGGAAGGTGGCCGGGCCGGCGAGGTGGAGGTGGTAGAGGTTGACGCCTTCGAGGTCGCGGCGCGCGGCGAGGGCGTCCAAGAGCGGGGTCGGCGTGGCGGCGGCGCCATGGATGAAGACCCGGTCCCCGGAGCGGACGAGGGCGATGACATCGGCGGCAGAGCGGGCGTTGAGGTGCCAGTGTGGGTCGCGCATGCGACAGGCATACGCAAGTGTCGGGATCTTGCCAATGAGCCTGCCACCTTGGCGCGGACCGCGGCGGGTCGGC
>JAEUKJ010000374.1 GCA_016792665.1 Deltaproteobacteria bacterium
CACCGAGATGGGCGCGCTCCAAGAGCGCATCACCTCGACGAACAAGGGGTCCATCACGAGCGTCCAGGCCGTCTACGTGCCCGCCGACGACTTGACCGACCCGGCCCCCGCGACGGCCTTCGCCCATCTCGACGCGACCACGGTGCTCTCGCGCCAGCTCGCGGCGCTGGGCATCTACCCCGCCGTGGACCCGCTCGACTCGACCTCGCGCATCCTCTCGCCCGACGTCGTCGGCGAGGAGCACTACCAGATCGCGCGCCGCGTCCAGGAGATCCTGCAGACCTACAAGGACCTCCAGGACATCATCGCCATCCTCGGCATGGACGAGCTCAGCGAAGACCAGAAGCTGACCGTGTACCGGGCGCGCAAGATCCAGCGCTTCCTCTCGCAGCCCTTCCACGTCGCCGAGGCGTTCACCGGCTCGCCCGGCAAGTACGTGAAGCTCGCCGACACGATCAAGGGCTTCAAGGGCATCACCGAGGGCCTCTACGACGACGTGCCCGAGCAGGCCTTCTACATGGTCGGCACCATCGAGGAAGCCCTCGAGCGCGCCAAGACCCTTTGATCCGGACAGGTAGGAGACGACCATGCACCTCGTCATCGTGACTCCGCGCGGCTCGAAGGTGGACACCAACGTCTCGATGGTGGCGGTGCCCGGCGAGATGGGCGAACTCGGGATCCTCCCGGGCCATCGCCCGCTCATCACCGCGCTCGCCATCGGCGTGCTGACGTACTCCGAGGGCGGCAAGGTGAAGCAGCTCGCGACCAACGAGGGCTTCATGGAGGTCCATGACGACGAGCTCGTCGTCGTGACCGAGTCCGCTGAGGAGCCCGACGAGATCGACGCCGAGCGCGCCAAGAAGTCGCTCGACGCGGCCGAGGCGGCTTTGAAGACGGTCGATCAGTACGCCGATCCGGTGGGCTGGAAGCAGCTCCAGGAGAAGCGCCAGCGCGCGCTGAACCGGCTCGCGGTCTCGCGCTTCGCGACGCCCGAGGCGCTGCGCGTGCAGGCTCAGAAGAGCGCCTGAGCGTGGCTGACGACGCCCCGCCCGACCTCGCGTCCGAGGCGGGGTTCGAGCTGCTGCACGTGAGGTCGCCGGCCTTGCGCGTACCGCTGCCGGGCGGTGGGGCCGAGAGCGGCCCGTGGGAGTCGGTGCGGTGGACCGAGGATGGGATCCCCATCCTCTTGACCGATCCGGACCGCTACCTCGAGCGTGTCGGCGACGACGTGAGCCTGCCGCTCGATGCGCTGAGCTTTCCGGCGCTGGCCCACCTCTCGCGCTACCTGCCGCAGTTGGTCGCGCCGAACACGCCCATGCGGCGTGCGATTCGTGGGGCGCTGGAGCGCCACCTGGACGGGCGCGTCGGGCTCGCGGTCGAGCTCGGCTGCTCGGTCGGGCCGGACCTGAGGACGCTGCGCATGTTTGCGCGCGAGGTCATCGGCATCGACCTCTCGATCGCAGCGCTGCGGGCGGCGCGGGCCCAGCTCGATGGCGAGGTCGTGCCGTTGCTCGCGCGCGTCGAGGGGCGGTCGTTCAGGTCCGAAGATCCGATCTGCCTCCTGCCGATGGACGGCATCACGGTCGCGGTGGGCAACGCCCTGGACCCGCCGCTGTTCCCGGGCGTGGCGGACGTCGTCGCCTCGGTCAACGTGCTGGACAGCGTGCGGAGCCCGGTGAACCTGGTCGGCCAGATGGACTCGACCTTGAAGCCCGGCGGGCTCCTCATCATCGCGAGCCCGTTCTGCTGGGCGGACGACTTCACCCCGCCCGAGGAAGCCCTCGGCGGCGGCACCATCGAAGGCTTCGCGTCACTCGGCACCGCGGATGCGCTGGTCGAGCTCTTGAGCGGTCGCCTGCCGATCCTCTCGCACCTCGACTACGAGATCCTCGAACAGAGTGATGTGCCCTGGTCGCTGCGCGACCACGCGCGCTCGGTCACGAGCTACGACGTGCACGTCCTGGTCGCGCGCAAGCGGTAGGAGACGTGGCCCGGGCGGGGAGGGAGCCCCTCCCCTACTCCAGGTCGACGCTGGTCGCGGGCTCGCCCTCACCCGAGGCCTCCCACGCCTCCACGCCCATCCGGCACTGGCCATCGAACATCGCGCCGCGCTCGACCACGAGCTGGGGCGCGACGATGTTGCCGATGAGATGCCCGGGCGCGTGGATCTCCACGCAGTTGGACGCGCGGATGTTGCCGTAGACGACGCCGTAGATGACGACCGTGGCCACGTCGAGCTCGGCCCGGACCTCGGCCCCCTCGCCGATGATGAGGGTGTCGTCGCTGACGATCTCGCCCGAGTAGCTGCCGTCGATGCGCACGACCCCCTCGAAGGTCATCTTGCCCTCGAAGTGGCTACCGCGTCCGACGAGCGTGTTGACGTCACCCATGGCCACTCTTCCTTCGTGTCGTTCGGACCTCGGTCCGTGGCGGCGGGTCTACCGCGAAACGGCGCGGCGAAAAAGCGGGCATGCAATCGCGGAACGTGCGCGGAATAATCCCGAGGAGACCGGGTTGACGGCCGCCGCGAGCGCCTTATCTTTGCGCCCGCTCGCGGGTCGGCCTCGCGGCCACACGCGCAAAACGTTCCGCAGACAGCCTGGCGCGGCCGGGCCTGATGCGGAGTCTACATGGGGAAACCGGGGACCGGACGCCACTGCGCCGTAGGTCTCCGCTGTACGTGCCCGCCGCGAGCCAGGCGGCAGGGCGGAGGACCGTCATGATCGAAGTCAGCGGCTTGACGAAGTCGTACGACGACTTCCAAGCCTTGAAGGGCGTGAGCTTCACCGTGAACCGCGGTGAGATCGTCGGCTTCCTCGGCCCCAACGGGGCCGGCAAGACGACCACCATGAAGATCCTGACCTGCTACATGCCGCAGACCAAGGGCACGGTCACGATCGATGGGCAGGACGTCAACGCCGACGCCCTCGCGGTGCGCGCGCGCATGGGCTACCTGCCCGAGTCGACGCCGCTCTACACGGACATGCTCGTCTACGACTACCTCCACCACGTCGCCACCGTGCGCGGCGTGCCGAAGGACAAGGTCAAGGCGCGCATCAAGGCCGCTTGCGAGATGTGCGGCATCGTCGACCGCATCGGCCAGAGCATCGGCACGCTGTCGAAGGGCTACAAGCAGCGTGTCGGGCTCGCGCAGGCCCTCATCCACGACCCCGACATCCTCATCCTCGACGAGCCGACCTCGGGCCTCGACCCGAACCAGATCGTCGAGATCCGGAACCTCATCAAGCGGCTCGGCGAGAACCGGACCATCATCCTCTCGACGCACAACCTGCCCGAGGTGATGGCGACCTGCACGCGCCTCCTCATCATCAACAAGGGCGAGATCGTCGCCGACGGCACGGCCCAGGAGCTCGAGCAGCGCCAGGCCGAGTTCGAGCGGCTGCAGGTCCTCGTGCGTGGGGTCGACCCGGAGCTGGCCGCGACGGTCTTCCGCGAGCTGCCCGGGGTGAAGCGCTGCGAGGTCGCGCCGAGCACCGAGGCGGGCGTGGCGGCCATCGAGATCGAGGCGCCGCGCGGCGGGGATCTGCGGGCGCAGGTCTTCAAGAAGGCGGTCGAACGCCACTGGGAGCTGCTCGGGCTCACCCGCGTGCAGCTCGATCTCGAGGGACTCTTCCGAAAGCTGACGCGGGAGGTTTGAGGTGACGACGCAATCCCAGGGCCTGCCAGCGCAGGCGACACCCCCCATCAAGGTCAACGGCGCGCGCAACGTGTGGGCGCTCGCGCGGCGTGAGCTCGGCTTCTACTTCAACAGCCCCATCGCCTACATCGTCATCACCCTCTTCCTGGTGGTGTCGGGGGCGATGCTCTTCGTGTTCGACCTCCCAGACAGCGACAAGAGCTTCTTCGAGTTCGGCGAAGCGAGCCTGCGCGGAATCTTTGGACCGACCAGCGCAACGAACTTCGGCGGTATCCCGCTGCTCTTCGTGTTCCTGGTGCCGGCCGTGACGATGCGCCTCCTCGCCGAGGAGAAGCGCACCGGCACCATCGAGCTGCTCGTGACCTGGCCGGTGACCGACGCCCAGATCGTCATCGGCAAGTACATCGGCGCGGTGCTCTTCGTGGGCATCATGCTGCTTGCGACGCTGCCCCTGGCACTCGTCGTGGGCGGGCTCGGCAAGCTGGACATCGGCGTCATGATCGGCGGCTACCTCGGCCTCTTCCTGCTCGGCGCGGCCTACGCCGGGCTCGGGCTGATGACTTCGAGCTGGACCCGGAACCAGATCGTCGCCTACCTCGTCGGCGCGCTGCTCTGCGGCGTCTTCTACTTCGTGGACGGGATGCTCGGGCTGCTCTGGGACGGGGCGCGCGACTTCTTCGCGGCGCTGTCCTTCAAGGCCCACTTCCAGAACGTCGCGCGCGGGGTCGTCGACCTCCGCGACATCGTCTTCTACGCGTCTTTCATCGCTATCGCCCTGGTCGTGACCACGCTGTCACTCCAGGCGCGCAACTGGAAGAAGTGAGGCAAGGGCCATGGCACGCACCTCTCGTTTCCACGGCGGGCTGAACCTCGCCCTCGTCGTCGCCGCGACCCTGGCCATCGCCATCGTCGTCAACGTGCTGCTCGGCGGGCTCCGCGTCCGCTTCGATCTCAGCGAGAACCAGGTCAACGTGTTGTCCGACGCCAGCAAGGATGCCGTCCGGGCGCTGAAAGGCCTCGAGGTCCGCCTCTACATCTCGCCGGATCTGCCCGAGTCGATCCCGCTCGGGCAGGATGGCAAGACCCGCATCCAGGGCTTCGCGCAGAAGCTCCGCGACAAGATCGAGGAGTACAAGGCCTACGGCAACGACGTGACTGTGACCGAGGTCACCGACGACGTCGTGAAGGAGGCCGAGAAGCTGAAGGTGAAGACCTTTACCGGTGACGGCGCCTCGGTCACCAAGGAGGGCGCGCTCGAGCTGAAGCAGTATGTGCTCGGCGTGAGCTTCCACTACGGGACTTCGATCGAGGTCTTCGAGCTCGCGCTGCAGCCGGAGTACTACGAGTTCGAGATCACCAAGCGTCTCCTGCGCCTGAAAGACAAGGCCGAGAGCGCGCTGACGATGAAGGACGTGCTGTCGACGGGCAAGGAGCTCGCGGACGCGGCCGAGGTGTGCACGAAGGCCTTGGAGAGTGGGGCCGGCAAGGACGGGGACTCCAGCCCGGTCGCGATGATGCTGAACCCGGAGGCTGCCCAGGCGAAGGTGACGGCGCTCAAGGCCGCGGCCCCGCAGATCGACGAGGCGTGCAAGAAGATGGAAGCGCCGCTCGCGAAGGCGAAGCTCCTCGAGAAGAAGAACCGCCAGCTCGACCGAATGTACTTGATCGGCGACGCGCTCGCGAAGGAGACGGGCGCGCTGGTGAAGGACCTCGGCGGCGCGCAGGCCGACGGTGGGCAGGTCATGCAGGCGCACCAGCGGCTGGTACAGATTGGCCAGGCGATGGCGTCGGAGAAGGCCGAGCTCGACGACACGCCGGGGCGTCGGAGCATCGGCTTCGTCTGCAACGCGACGACCTTCTGCCCCTTCCCCGACGAAAAGCCGCTCATCCCGCCTGAGATGCGTGGGGCCATGCAGCAGAACCAGTTCATGCAGAGCGTGCTGCCGGCCTTCGACCGGATCCAGCAGGAGATGAACATGGTGCTCCAGCAGATCAACCAGGGCCTCTTCAAGGCCCGGGGCTTCGACATCGTGAAGGTGAACCTCGACGAGGAGGTCCCTGACGACGTCGAGGCGCTGGTCGTCTTCGGGGCCAAGGGCGTCTTCGGCGAGCACCAGCTCTACCAGATCGACCAGTTCGTGATGCGCGGCGGGTCGCTCGTGACCTTCCTCTTCCCCTTCGACGTGAAGCTTCAGCTCATGAACACGAAGGGGGAGATCGACGAGTCGGGCTCGCTCGCGAAGAACGGGTCGAACATCGACACGCTGCTCACGAGCTGGGGCATCAAGCCGACCAGGAAGCTCGTCGTCGACGCGCAGCAGAACGGAGAGGTCGTGCTGTATGCGAACGTCGCGGCGTTCGGACGGAACTTCGTGCAGCAGGCGGGCTTTGCGTATCCTGCGCTGCCGACGTTCTCGGACTTCGACACGTCGGACCCGTTGGTGCGCGCGACGACGTCGCTGACCCTGCCGTACCCGACCGGGCTCGAGCTCGAGCCCAAGCCGGGCGTCGAGGTGAAGGCGCTCGTGAAGTCGAGCCCGAGCGCCATCGCGATCGATGATCCGAAGTTCCCGATGTACCCGCCGCAAACAATGTCCGCGAAGATCGCGGGCACCGCGGGTGAGGGGCCGATCACGGTGGCGGCGCTGGCCAAGGGCACCTTCGAGTCGACCTTCAAGGGCAAGCCCGAGCCGGTGAAGCCGGGGGCCGACGCGAGCAAGGAAGACGACAAGAAGGACGACCTCCCGGGCAAGAAGCGCGCGCGCCTGGACTCGGGCACCGGTCGGGTGCTCGTCATCGGCTCGAACCTCGGCCTCCTGCCGCTGTCGATGGACTCGGTCTTCGAGGGCTTCAACGTCGGGATGATCGCCGGCGACGGCGCGGGCATCGAGAACTTCGAGAAGTTCAAGGGCTACCAGGTGAACTACCAGAACTGGTCGATGCGCATCGGTCAGGTGCAGCACACGCTGCAGTCGAACATCCAGTTCCTGCAGAACGTGCTCGACTGGAGCGTGCAGCGCGAGGGCCTGGCGGAGTTGCGGAGCAAGCAGTATGCGCCCCGCCCGCTCTCGACCAGCGAGGAGGGCGACAAGAGCATCCTGAAGGCCGTGGGCCTGCTCCTGCCGTCGGTCCTCTTCATGGTGCTGGGCGGGCTCTGGATCCTTCGTCGGCGTGCGCGCACGCGCAGCCTCACCCTCTGAGTCGGAGACCGAGTCATGAAGAAGTCGACGATCTATCTCCTCGCGGCGGCGATCGTGCTCGCGGTGGTCGCGTTCATCGCGACGCGCAAGACCGCGAAGATCACGCCCCGGCTCGATATCGACGGGTACGCGACGGCGGAAGAGCTCGAGGCCGACAAGAAGCGCGGCATGTTGGACCCCGAGGTCCCGGTGAAGTCGCCTATCGACGAGATCATCCTCGAGCAGGCCGACGGGATCATCCACCTCGTCCGGATCGGCGAAGGGGACGACGCCAAGTGGCGCTTGAAGGCGCCGGTCGATGCGCCGGCGACGAAGTGGCAGGTCGAGGCGCTGGTCGCGCTGTTCAAGTCGCCGACGACGCGCAGCGACGCGCGGACCCTCAAGTCCGAGCAGGACCTGTCCCTCTTCGATCTGGAGGCGGGGCGCCGCATCGGGCTCACGCTGAAGTCGAAGGGGGCCGTGTGGAACGGGGTCGAGCTCATCATCGGCCAGGCGGTCAAGGGTGACGGGGCGCCGAGCCCCGAGGACGATAGCGGTGGCGTGAAGGGCACCTGGGTCATGAAGAAGGCGGACACGACGGTGGCCTTCCTCGTGGCGGACAAGGACCTCCGGACGGCGTGCGCGAAGACGCTGGCCGACTTCCGGAACAAGGTCGTCTTCGACGCGACCGCGACCGACATGACGCGGGTCGAGGTCACCGATCCGAGTGGCGCGAAGGTCGCCCTCGACGGGGTCGCGAGCGAAGTCCCGGCCCCGGCGCCCGAGCCCGGCAAGCCCGCGCCGAAGCCGACGAAGAAGGTGACCTGGACCCTGGTCGAGCCGGCCGGCGTGAAGGCCGACGCGGGCGTGGAAGGCATCGCGCGCTCGCTCGCCAACGTCGCAGTGAAGGAGTTCGTGCCGCTGGCGAAGGCGACCGACGAGGCCAAGAAAGCGCTCGAGGGTCCGCACTGGGTCGTGTCCGTGACCGCGGGTGGGGTGACAGCCAAGGTGCATGTCGCCGACGGCGACAAGGAGCCGGTGTGGGCGCGCGTCGAGGGGCGTGACGAGCTCATGTCGCTGACGTCGTACTCGGCCAAGCAGCTCCAGAAGGGCCTCGACGAGATGAAGGACAAGACCGTGTGGGACGTGTCGAAGGACGCGGTCACGGAGCTCACCGTGAAGGGCGAGGCCGGGGCGGTGACGGTCGCCAAGGTCGCCGACGGGTGGTCGTTCACGCAGCCCGCCCTGCCCTACGCGGCCGACCCGACGGGCGTGCTCTCGCAGGTCGCCAAGCTCTCGGCGATGCGCTGGGCGCGGGGCAGCGAGGTGGCGGCGGCGCGTGCGGCGCTGGCCAACCCGGAGACGCGCGCCGAGCTGGTCGTCGGAGCGACGCGCTATCCGATCGCGATCTCGGGGCCCCTCACCGAGGGCAGCGACAACGCACAGAACCGGTGGGCGGTGGTGGGTGACGTGGCGACCGCCGAGCCGTTTCTGCTGGCCGACTATGTGGCCAAGCGCTTCGCCACGACGGTCGACGCGCTGCGCCAGAAGAAGGTCTTCCCGCAGGGCAAAGACGGCATCGCGTCGGTGACGGTGCAGCTCGCGGGCAAGCCCGAGGTGGCTCGCCTCGAGAAGCCGAGCGACCCGGCGATGGGGACCGAGCTCACGTTGGTCGATGTGCCCGCGGGCAAGAGCGTCGACAGCGAGGCGGTGCGCACGCTCATCGCGACGCTCGGCAGCCTCGAGGCCAAGACCTTCCACGAGGGCAAGGCACCCGAGGTGACCGGGCTCGTCCCGGAGAAAGCCGCGAAGATCGTGGTCACGATGGCCGACGGCAAGACGGCGACGCTGCTCGTCGCGACGACGTCGTCAGGCGAGAGCGAGGTCTTCGCGCAGGTCGACGCAGGCCCGCTCGCCAACACGCCAATCGGCATCAACGAGTACCAGGCCAAGAACCTGACCAAGGGTGTAGGCGACCTCGTCAAGGACGCGGCCCCCGCGGGGCCGTGACGCACGACTGACGTCGCCTCACCCAGAGGTCGCTCAAAAGTGGCCAGATGCAAGGAGCGCGCGAAGGGAACGCGGAGGCGACCCTCAGGTCGCCGCACAAGTGACCGAGCAAGCGACGCCGCAGATGGCCGCTTTTCAGCGACCTCTACTTGCCTTTCTTGAGGTCGGCCCAGTAATCGCCCAGCACCTTCACGTCGATCCGCCAGCCCTCGTCGGGGACCTTGACCATCTTGATCTTGCGCTTGGTGTTGCCGCGCGAGACGTCGAGGATGGCGGTCTCGCCGTCCTCTTCGACCTTCTCGACCGTCGAGAAGACGAGCATCGAGAGAGGGTTCTCGGTCTTCAGGCCGTAGGCCTCGGACAGGCTCAGCTGCGCCTGGATGAGCTGCTTGGACTCCTTGGTGAACCCCTTGAGGAACCCCTCGGTGTCGCCGAACTCCGCGGCCGTCGCCATACCGTAGTAAACGTTGGTCGGCCCAGCCTTGTCGCAGGCGACGAGCGTCAGGGCCGAGGTGCAGAGTGCGCGCGCGAGCCAGCGGTTCACTGCGAACCTCCCTTGAGCGGAGCCCAGAGTCCGGGCAGCGAGTAGAGGTCGATCGACCACTCGTCGTTCTCCATGAACATGCGGACTTCGATGGCCTTCTTCTTGTCCTTCACCTTGAGGAGGGCGGCGTTGCCATCGAGGGTGACTTCCTCGATGTCGCCCTCGGGCAGCACCGAGAACGGATCTTTCAGGTAGGGGATCTTCGAGCGCTGCGCCGCGCGCGTCATGTCGCGCAGGAGCCCCGCAGACTGCCTCGTAAAGAAGCCCGCGAACTTCTCGAGGTCTTTGTCCGCCGCGGCCGCGCGGGCCAGCGTGAACCGCTCCTCGGGAGGGGTACCGCACGCCGTCACCGCGAGGAGCGAGAGCGAGAAGAAGACAAGCACCGTTCGGCGCAGCGACATCATCATGGGGCAACCCTAGCAGGGGTCGAACGATCCGAAAAGGGGGGCGCCTGCGGCGGCCGAAGAGGGTCAGGGTTCGCGAGGCGCGCCCGTCATCGCTCGATGGCAGAGCCGCCGCCACGACCGCTGCGCTCGGTGTCGAGGAGGTCGATGCGCCACATACCGCCGACGTGATGCAGGACCAGGCGCATGGCGTCCGACCCTTCCTCGACCGTGACCACGGCGCGCTCGGGATCGAAGTCGCGGCTCTGGACCCGACGGATCCCGCTGATGCGCACGTCGCCCGCGGCCAGTGCGCCGAGCTCGGGGCGCCCCTGGTCGACAGCACTCCACCACACCTCGAGCACCGGGCGCGAGCGCGCCGTGAAGCACTCCGCGAAGGCCTCGCGATCGCCATCACTCGCGGCCTGGACAGCGCGGTTGACGACGTCCTCGGGGCCCGGGAGGGCGCACGCCGAGACCCAGACCAGGCTCGCCACGGCCAGCGCTCGGAGGCATCGCCACGCGTGTGCGCGGCTCCCATCGAGTCGCTCGTCGCGGGCCTGGGGCGCGTCCTGCATCGTGACCTCAGTGTGCGCTGCGCACGGTGGAAGACGCCAGAAACGAAAAAGCCCCGCCGTTTCCGGCGAGGCCTTTCTGGTGCGAGAGGGGGGACTTGAACCCCCACGAGATTGCTCCCACTAGCCCCTCAAACTAGCGCGTCTACCAATTCCGCCACTCTCGCCCGGGCTTGGTGTCGCGTCTTTTAGGGGAAGCTCGCGACACCGTCAATCGAATTTGTCGTCGTTTTTTTCGCCGGCCGCCTCAACGTCGCGAGGCTCACCAGCAGGTCGCACGAAGGTGCGACCGCGGCCTCTCATTCGCCGCTGGGACCCGCGTCGACCGCCGGGGCCGGGGCAGGAGCCGCGCCCGCATCAGCCGCAGGGGCCGGAGCCGGAGCCGCGCCCGCATCAGCCGCAGGGGCCGGGGCCGGAGCCGCGCCCGCATCAGCCGCAGGGGCCGGGACCGGAGCCGCGCCAGCATCGGCCGCAGGCGTTGCACCCGCATCGGCCGCAGGCGTCGCCGCCGCGTCGGCACCAGCGGCCGCGCCACCGTTCCCGCCGTCGTCACCGCGCACCTTCGAAGGGTCGGTGTTCATGCGCGCCAGGATGAGGACCAGGATCGCGAAGCCGACGCCGAGGTACACGGTCATCTTCGAGAGGAAGGGGACCGCGCCACGCGCGCCGAAAACGCCACCCGCCGGCCCACCGCCGAGCGCGCCCATGCCCCCGCCCTTACCAGGCTGGAGCAAGATCACGAGCGTCAGCAGGAGGCAGACGAGGACGAAGAGGATGAGAATGATCGTCTCCACAAGGCTCTCCTCGGGGTCGCCTCCGTCGGGCGCCTCCGCTTGCGGGCGGCTCGTCTTGCGAGCCTCACCGCGGATGATCATGAGCGCGAGCCCCACTCGGCGGCGCTGGGGGGAGCGACCTAGCAGGTTCCCCCGCCCTGGTCAATCGCGCTGGTGTCGGGGTCGACTGGCCCCGGCGCGGGCCGCCCCAAGGCCGCGCGCACGCCGACGCCAGCGTCCGTCACCAATCAGGCCGAGGCCGCCGCGATCGCCGCGAAGCCCGCCGCCTCGAGGCTCGCCCCACCGACCAGGGCCCCGTCGATGTCGGGCTGGCCGAGGAGCTCCTTCGCGTTCGACGCCTTGACGCTGCCCCCATAGAGGATGCGGATGCGCTCGGCGGCGTCGGCCCCGAGGTGCTGGCCGAGCCACCCGCGCACGAAGCGGTGCACGGCCTGTGCTTGCTCCGGCGTGGCGTTCTTGCCGGTGCCGATGGCCCACACCGGCTCGTAGGCGATGACGATGCCATCGGCGTCCGCGGCCCCGACATCCGCGAGCCCGGCCACGAGCTGCTCGGTCACGACCGCCTCGGTCACCCCGGCCTCGCGCTCGTCCAGGGTCTCGCCGACGCACAGGATCGGCACCAGGCCGTCACGGCGCGCAGCCGCGACCTTGGCGCCGACAAAGCGCGAGGTCTCCCCGAAGAGCTGGCGCCGCTCGGAGTGACCACACAGGACGTAGCGTGCGCCGAGCTCGACCCACATGCTGCCGGCCGCCTCGCCGGTGTAGGCGCCCGATCGCTCGGGATGCAGGTTCTGCGCACCGAGCCCGACGTGCGTCCCGACGACGATCTCACCGATCGCTTGCACCAACGGAACCGGCGGGATGACGACGACCTCGCACCCGAGCCCGCGCGTTCGCTCGACGACCTCGCGCGCGAGCTCACGCCCCTTGGCGAGGGACGGGTTCATCTTCCAGTTTCCGGCGATGAGCTTCGTGCGCACCTTGTCTACCCCCAGCGCCTTCGGCGCTACCCCCGGCTTCGCGCGCTCGCGCGCCCCGGGGTGATTGGTCCAACGCTCAGAGAACCGGCTTCGGCAGCTTGAGCGCCTCGACGCCGGGGAGCTCGCGCCCCTCGATGAGCTCGAGCGACGCGCCGCCGCCGGTCGACACGTGCGTCACGCGATCGGCCAGGCCCATCTGCTGGATGGCGGCCACCGAGTCACCGCCACCGATGACGGTCGTGCCCTCGCAGTCGGCCATGGCCTGCGCGACACGACGCGTGCCGGTCGCGAACGGGGCCATCTCGAAGATGCCCATCGGGCCGTTCCAGAACACCGTCGCCGCCTGTCGCACCAGCGTTGCGTAGTAGTCCGCGGTGCCCGGTCCGATATCGACCGCGATGCCGTCGGCCGGGAAGCCGTCGTTGCCGCAGATGCGCGTGGCGGCGGCCTCGTTGACCTCGGTCACGACCACGTGATCGGTCGGCAGGTGGATCGGCACGCGGCGGGCCTCGGCCTTGGCCAGCGCGCGACGCGCGAGCCCGACCTTGTCCGCCTCGACCCGCGAGGCCCCGAGCTCGATGCCCTTGGCCGCGAGGAAGGTGTAGGCCATGGCGCCCCCGATGATGAGCGCGTCGACCTTGCTGAGCAGGTGATCGACGACGCCGATCTTGTCGGAGACCTTGGCCCCACCGAGCACGGCGATAAACGGACGCTTCGGCTCGCCGAGCAGCCCGCCGAGGATGTCGACCTCCTTCTTCATGAGGAGGCCCGCGCCGCGATCGCGCACCATGCGAGGCAGGGCATCGACCGAGGCGTGCGCGCGATGGGCGGCCCCGAAAGCGTCGTTGACGTACGCGTCGCACAGCGCCGCGAGCTGGCGCGCGAAGCCATCGTCATTGGCCTCTTCCTCGGCGTGGAAGCGCAGGTTCTCGAGCAGGATCACCTGCCCGTCGCGGAGGTTCTGGAGCAGGTTCTTCGGCCCCTCGCCGATGCAGTCATCGGGGACCAGGACCTCGAGGCCCGAGAGCTCGGCGAGCCGCGCACCGACCGGGACCATGCTGTACTTCGGGTCGACCTTGCCGTCGGGGCGGCCGAGGTGGCTCGCGAGGATGATGCGAGCGCCGGCCTTGCGCGCGTACTGGATCGTCGGCAGCGCGGCGCGGATGCGCGTGTCGTCGGTCACGGCGCCGGTCTTCTTGTCGAGCGGGACATTGAAGTCGACGCGGATGAAGAGGCGTTTGCCTTCCAGGTCCATCTCTCGGATGTCGCGAATGTGCATGTCCATGGGCCCGGCTCTACCTCTCGACAGGGGGAGGGTCAAGGACGACGGGTGGCGCGATAAGGCGCACCGGGGCGTGGGCCGACGCGCCCCGGCGCCTCGTTTTGCTCAACGATTCCTATCGCTTGACCGAAAGCGCGAAGCCGCGCAATTTCCCGCCATCCCGAGTTCCCGGATGAGTCGCCCTGCCCTTCCCGAGGTCGTGATGCTCCCGAGTCAGCAAAAGCCGGACGCCGCCGCGCAGAAAGCCCCCACCTCCCCGACGCCGACCTCGACCCCCGCGTCGGGCGGCAAGACCAAAGGCCTCGTCGGCCAGGCCGAAGGTGTCGAGGCCCAGTCGGCGCTACTGGCTCCCGAGAAACAGCCGCCGGCCGCCCCCCCGGCCGCGCCCGCCGCGCAGGCCGCTCAGGGTGGCAAAGACCCCAAGGCACCCGCAGCGCCGAACGCGTCCGAGGTCAAGGTCGACGCCGCCAAGGACAAGCCCGCGCCGACACAGGGCGGCGACGCCAAGACCGATCTCGAGCAGAAGGGCATCGCGCCCGAAGCGGCCAAGGCGGGTGAGAACCTGTCGCCCATCCGGCAGGAGCTCTTGAAGCAGTTCGAGCTGCTGGAAGGCAAGGGCGTCGGCATGAAGGAGTTCGACGCGATCTGCAGCCAGGGCGAGTGGGAAAAGGCCAAAGAAAAAGAGCGCGTCGCCAAGGAGGCGGCCGAGGCCAAGTACGCCAAGGACATGGAGGCGTACATGAAGCTCGACGAGGCGACGCGCAAGCGGACGCCGAAGCCCGTCAAACAGTACGTCCCGGTCTACACGACCTGCATCGACACGATGCGCGTCATCGCGCAGACCGCGTGGAAGGCTTCGGGCCTGGCCGTGAAGCGCATCGACGGCCAGAAGTTCGACCAGTTCTCGTTCGGGTCCGAGTCGCGCACCAAGGCCTCGAAGATCGGCGCGTGGGAAGAGGCGAGCCCGAAGTGCGGCAAGTCGCCGAAGACCGGCGACATGATCATGCTCGAGAAGGCTGGCCCCAAGATCGACAAGCTCGCCGAGGAGGGGCGCGGTCTGGACCTCAACGCCAAGGCCAAGGAAGACAAGCTCAAGAAAGAGATCGCCAACCTCGAGGCGGCCTCGTCGAGCACGATCTCGGCCATCGCGACCGCTGCGAAAGCGAAGGCGCCGCAGGTGCAGGCCGCCCTCGAGAAGGCGCGCGCCGACTACGAGACGGCCAAGGCAGGGATGAAGGTCAAGCTCGCCGAGGCACAGGCCGGGCTCGCCACCAAGGTCAAGGGCGGGACCAAGCTCGAGTTCAGCCACGTCGGCTTCTTCAAGTCCAAGACGGACGAGCTCGGGCCCGATGGACAACCGACCGGCCGCGAGGTGTGGCTCACCTTCGACGGCGGTCAGTCGCAGATCGCCGGCGCCATCGGCGGCCAGGGTGCCAAGGCCGGCAAGCGCTACTACGACCCCGCGACCAACATGATCACGGGCGAGGCCTCACAGGGCGGCGCGATGCGCTGGCTGGGAGGGTGGGTCGACGTCGACAAGATGGCCAAGGGTAGCTGAGCACGCGCGGCTGCGCCGAGCGCCCGCGGCGTCGCTCTCTCGCTTGCTCCTGCGGGGCACCTGGGTGCCCCTCGTCGCGCGCTTCGATCGCTCCTGGCGGGCATCTCGGCTCGCTCGCGCTCGTGTTGGTGAGCACGCGCGGCTGCGCCGAGCGCCCTTGGTGGTGACCACGCGCGGCTGCGACGGGCGGCCGCGGCGTCGGTTCCTCGCTCACTTGTGCGGCGACCTTGGGGTCGCCTCCGCGTTCGCTTCGGAAGCCTCCTGGCGGCCATCCCGTCTCGCTCGCGCTCGTACTCATGGGCACGCGCGGCTGCGCCGAGCGCCCTTGGTGGTGAGCACGCGCGGCTGCGCCGAGCGCCCGCGGCGTCGCTCTCTCGCTTGCTCCTGCGGGGCACCTGGGTGCCCCTCGTCGCGCGCTTCGATCGCTTCTGGCGGGCATCTCGGCTCGCTCGCGCTCGTGTCGGTGGGCACGCGCGTCTGCGGCGTCGTTCGCCTACTCGAGAGCGATCGACGTCAACGACGCGTGCACTTGTCCTTGGCGTTCGCGTCCTTCTCGGGCTCGAGCACCCAGCTCGCGGCACCGCCGAGCTTGGTCTTGGCCGTCATGAGGAGACCCGTGCAGGTGTAGCTCGCCTTCTCGGTGTGGCCCGGATCGACGCGCACGAGGTTCAGCGTCGCATCGACCGTGAGGGTCGCGTAAAGCCAGTGCGAGCCGTCGATGAGGTTCCAGCTGTAGCCCGCGATCGGGCCGAGCTTGGCGTTGGCCACTTGCGATCCGTCGAAGGTCGACTCGGTCTTCTTGGCGTCGTCGCCGATCGCGCCCGCCTCCATCTGCTGCATCATCGCGCCGATCGCGGCTTCGGCCGAGCCGGCGCCGATGACGGCCCCTTCGGCATCGAAGCGCTGGATGAGCTCGCTCGCGAAGAAGCCCGGCAGGCCCGCGCTGGTCATGGCCTTGACCGCGGTCGCCCCGAGCTTGACGGTATCGGCTTGCAGCTTCGCGGCCGGAGCGTCGAGACCGAGGGTGCCCTGGGCGAGGCCGAGGCCGACCTCCCACACGAGCTCGGGGACGAGCTGGCCCTCGACGAGGATCATGCGTCCAGTCGGTACTTCGCGATGGTAGTGCGCCGCGATGGCCAGGGTCTCGCCCGAGTGCGCCTCGTGCAGGTTGAGAGCGATGCCGCTCTTGAGGAACGGCGAGCTGGCACCGGTCAGTGCGCCGAAGCTGGCGCTCGACTCCGACTGCGCGATGGCCGCCTTGGACCAGCGCTCCGAGCCGCTGTAGCCGACCTCGCCCGCGCTCCCGAAGTGCCATGCCGTGAGCACGAGCTCGTGCCGGAAGGCGCCGAACTGTTCGCCCACCACGGCCTTCACCGACGCCCCCAGCGCGAGCTTGGCCGTGACCTCGCCCAGGCGATCGACCGGGACACGCGTCACGGGCTTGCCATCGAGCTCGAAGGTGAGTGTGCCGTCGGCGCGCGCGGCGCCAGCGACGAGCAATGTGAGCGCAAGTGCGGACAGGACTCGGTGCATCATGAACTTCCCCCTGAATCGATCGACCTGACTTCCCCACACGCTTCGCGAGACGCGAGCCGGCACCGCCGTACACGCATCCCCAGGTCGTGATGTTGCGAAGCATCGCGCACCGACGTTACACCAACGAACGGCCGCGTCCAGTCAGCGCGCGAGCGTCTCGGCACCCGCACTGGTGGCCGTCGTGACGGGCCACGCACGCGCCGGCAGGAAGCGCGCAGGGAGGTCGACACCGACCGTGGCGCACGCGGGCGCGACGTCCTCGTCGGGGTAGAGGTAGCGGCGATAGAGGCGGTGGAAGTTCTCGGCGGCCCCGAGGCGCTCGAAGATCGCGTTGAGCCCGAAGGTGATGCGATTGAAGAGCAGGAGATCGGGCGGGAGGTTGAAGCGGCGCAGGTTGTCGAGCTTCATCGTGTCGCCGGCCTCGCGGAGGTAGGCCTCGTCGAAGGCGAAGACCTCGTCCTTGGCGAACGGACGCGCGTGATAATCGAAGAACGCCCAGGACGCTTCGCGGTCGTACGGCCGCCCCGGCAGGACGATGCCGGTCGCCCGCAGGCACGCCTCGAAGGCGGCCTCGTCCCGCTCGAGGATGGCCCGGTTCAGCGCGCGCAGCTCCGCGAGGAAGGGCCCCTCGAAGCGCTTCACGCAGCCGAAGTCCAGGAAGGTGATACCGCCGTCCTCATGGAAGAGGTAGTTGCCGGGGTGCGGGTCGCCGTTGAAGCACGCAAAAAAGTGCATGGAATCAAAGACGAAATCATTGAGGACGCGGACGGCGAGGCGCTTCTCGTCAGCGCTGGCGACCGCCAGGAAGTCGTTGAACGACAGCCCCGCGGCGTAGTCCTGCGTGAGCACGCGCGCGGTCGTGTGTGACCGGTGCACGCGCGGCACGCGGATGAGGGGGTGGCCCTCCCAGATCGCGGCGAAGCGCTGCTGGCTCTCAGCCTCTTTGAGGTAGTCGAGCTCGTCCTCGAGGCGCGCCTTCAGCTCGGCCACCATGGCCGAGGTGTCGGTGTTCCGGAAGAAGGCCGAGCCCATGGCGGTGAGGCCCTGGGTGAAGCGAAGGTCGGCGCGGATCGCTTCGTCGACGCCGGGGTACTGGACCTTCACGACGACCTCGCGCTCGTGGGTCCCGCCGTCCGCGGCGCGCAGGCGAGCCCGATGCACCTGGCCTATCGACGCCGCGGCGAGGGGGCGCTCGTCGAACCACGCGAAGTGCTCGGCAAGCGGCCCGAGCTCGCGCTCGACCACCTCGCGCACGAGCTCGAACGCCATGGGTGGCGCGTCCTTCTGGAGGGTCTCCAGCGCCTGGCGCGCCTCGGGGGGCAGGCTCTCCCGGGCGAACGAGGCGATCTGCCCGAGCTTCATGAACACGCCCTTCATCTGGCCCATCATCGCCGCGACCTCGCTCGAGGTGCGCAGGTGATAGCGGGCCTCGAGGGCGTCCTTGTGCTCGCGCGTGGCCACGACCTGGCGCATGCGGAGGAACGCCTTGCGCGCGGCCGAGCGCGTCGCGAGCCCGCCGACCTGCAGGGCGCGCGAGGCCATGGCGGTGGAGATCCCTGCCGCATTGCGACGCGTCGCGACAAAGCGCGACACGCCCCAGAGCGCGAGCATGATGGAGACGACGACGAGGAGGGCGACCACGGTGCTGTCTATACGCTCTCGCGTCGTGGCGCCAACGGGCAACCGCAGCGTCCCTGTCGCGCGGAGGCCCATGGGGAGCGCCCCTGCGCGGAGTCGGATACGGCGGCGCTTGCCGATAGCTGGAGCGTGCGTAGGAGATTGCTCTTATGCAAGCCTACGACGAACGCCGCCTCGAGATCGCCCGCCGCTCCGCCAAAGGGCGCATCGAGCTCGCTCCATCGCTGTCCGACCTCCACGTCCCGGCGCGCTCCATCGCGCTCGTGGTCCGTGACCCGCTGGCGCGGCGCGGGCTCGCCTCGGCCTTGAGGCTCGAGGGCATCGCGGTCGAAGAGGTGACCGGCAACCAGGCCCCGTCTGGGCCCGTGCGGACGGCCGGCGACGCGGGGCTCGGGGCAGAGGTCCTGGCCGAGGTCGACGTCATCCTCTGGGACGATGGCGCAGGCGCGGGTGACGTCGAGGTGCCGCGTCCTCAGGGCGCGACCCCCTGGATAGGGTTGGTGGCCGACGGGGCCCGCGCCAAGACCCTCTTCGCGCGCGGCTTTCGCGGTGCGGTGCGACGCGACGCCGATCCCGGCCAGCTCGCTTCCGCGCTCGAGGCAGTGGCGCGCGGACTGGTCGTCATCGACCCCGCGTTCGGGGCCGCGGTCCTCCCGGGGCCCGAGCCGGTGCGCGACGAGACCCTGCATCTGTCGCCGCGCGAGACCGAGGTCCTCGAGCTCCTGGCCGAGGGCCTCTCCAACAAGGAGATCGCGCTCGAGCTCGGGCTCTCGCCCCACACGGCGAAGTTCCACGTGACGGCGCTCCTCGACAAGTTCGGTGCCGAGACCCGCACCGAGGCGGTCGTGCGCGCGGCCCGCGCTGGCCTCCTCACCCTCTGACCGGTCCGGGGGCGGCGCGCGCCTGCCCGTTCCGGTAGGGCCCCCTGCCGGTTCATGGCGTGGCCGACCGCGGCAGGGCGCCGACTCTCGGTGCATGTCTGACCCCACCTCCAACTCCCAAGGCCATGTGCTCGCCGACGCCCTCGACCGCGTCGCGCCCGCGCTCGTACTCCTCCAGGTCGACCTCGAAGGCCGCCCGCGCCTCGCCACGGGCCTCGTGTGGAAGGCCGCCGACGGCCTCATCGCGACCACCTCGCGCCTCTTCCGCGACGCCGAAGCCCGAGACCTCGCCATCCAGGTGCGCGGGGCCGATGGCAAGCCCCGGCGCGGGACCCTGGTCGGTCGCGACGAGGCGACCGAGCTCGCGCTGGTGCGCGTCGAGGACACGGCCGGCCTCGCGGATGCCGAGCTCGCGACCCAGCCGCTCCGCGTCGGCACCTTCGTCGCGCCCGCGGCCCGCACCGATCTGGGATTGCGCGTCGCCCTCGGGCTCGTCAAGGGACTCGGACCGGCCTGGGTCACGTCGGGCGGTGGCGCGGTCGACCAGCGCATCGACGTCGAGGGCGAGCTGCCCCCGGGGTTCGCGGGCGGGCCGCTCATCGACTTCGGCGGGCGCGTCCACGGACTCAATGTGCGTGGCCTGGTGCAGGGCGGCACGACGTTGCCGGTCTCGACCGTGAGCCGCGTCGTGGACGCTCTGGCCCAGGGCGCCACCACCGCGAGCGGCCACCTCGGCGTCGGGATCCGCGAGCTCGAGCTCCCGGCCCACGCGGTCGCCGGCGTGACTCCGCCACTGACTGACCCCCGCGGGCTGCTCGTGACCTGGGTCGGCCAGGGCTCGGCGGCCGCTCAGGCCGGTCTCCAGGTCGGCGACGTCCTCATCCGCATCGACGATCGCGACACCCCCGATCACGCCCACCTGATCGCGGCGCTCTCGGGCAAGGCCGGCGCCCCGGTCTCGGTCCTCTTCCTGCGCCATGGTCGCGCCGAGGTGGTCCAGGCCACGCCCGGGGCACGCACGCCGCGCGGCGATGAGGCCCATGCCGGTGCCCACCACGCCCGCGGTGCGACCCGATCGTCGGCGCGCGCGTGCGGCACCGAGGCGGTCTGGGGCCGCGGGCCGGGTGCGTTCTGGGCGCAGGTCGCACGCCACTGGGGCGTGCGCTGACGTCGCGGTCTACTCCGGCTCGACCAGGGACGCGATGAGGTCGCGGCCGGTCATGCCGGGGCGCCACTTGGCGAGGAGCTCGTCGGCCGGGCACATCCCGCGCTCGACGAGCTCGCCGATCGGGTCGAGGTAGATCGACTCGTCCGCGTGCCCGGCGCTGGCCGCCTGTGCCGCGAGGCCGACGCGCGCGATGGCGAGGAGCTCCTTCGCGAGGTCGACGGTGCGGCCGCGCGAGCCAGGCACCGGCGCCGCCAGCGCGTGCTCGAGGACCGCGTCGCGATGCTGCCAGCGCTCGTCCATCGACCAGCGCTTGACCAGATCCCAGGCGGCTTCGGTCGCGCCCTGATCGTAGAGGATCCCTTTCCAGATCGCGGGCAACGCGGGGATGTAGCGCGGCGGCACGCAGTCGGCAGTGCGCGTCTCGAGGTAGGTCTTGAGGCGGACGTCGGGGAAGAGGGTCGAGAGATGGAGCTCCCAGTCCTCCATCGTCGCCGTGAGCCGCGAGAGCGGCCGACCGCGCGCGTCGCTGAGCGAGGACAGCGCCGGCAGGCCCTCGAAGCCGCGCTCCCACAGGTCGCGGAAGGTGCGCCCGTGCGCGCGCACGAGCTGGCCCTCCCGTGCGACGAAGAACATCGGGACGTCCAACGCCCACCGCGCGTAGCGCTCATAGGTCGGGAGATCGCCCTCGAACACGAACGGTAGGAGGCCACTGCGATCGGGATCGGTCGCGCGCCACACCGACGCCCGGAAGGTCTTGAACCCCGACGGCCGCCCGTTCTGGAACGGCGAGTTCGCAAACATCGCCGTGACGACCGACGAGACCCCCATCGCGGCGCGGAGCTTCCACCCCATGTCGCGCTCGGACCCGAAGTCGAGGTTCGCCTGCACCGTCGAGGTCGCCTGCATCATGTGCAGGGCCAGCGCCCCGCGGGTCGGCAGGTAGTCGCGCATGACCCCATAGCGGCGCTTGGGCATGAAGCCCAGG
>JAEUKJ010000548.1 GCA_016792665.1 Deltaproteobacteria bacterium
CTCTTGCGTGCGGCGCGCTCAGGCACCTTGGCGCTCATCTACAACGGCTTCGGAGGTCGCGTCCCCGACAGCTACGAGGTCCTCCGGTCCGACTACGAGCGCCCCTTCACGTTGCGCCTCTGGCGGAAGCGCTGAGGCCCGAGCGGGCGTCGATCACGCCGCGGGCGAGGGGTCGGACGGCAGCTCGGGTCGCGTATGCCACCAGGCCCAGGCGATCAGCACGAGCTGCATCGGCAAGCGGATCACATGGTAGACCAGCGGCGCCTGCATCGAGGCGAGCTGCACGTCGCCGAACGCGTGATAGAGGTTCGCCGGGAAGACGGCGACGAGTAGCGCGATGAGCCCCCAGGCTGCCAGGCGTCGCGTGCGCGGCACCAGGACGCCGACGCCGAGGGCGATCTCGGCCACGCCCGAGAGGTAGACGATGGCGCGTGCCCACGGCAGGAACGGCGGCACGATCGCCTCGAACGGCTCGGGCCGGATGAAGTGGAGGAGCCCGATGCCGACGAACCCGAGGCCGAGCACGAAGACGCTGATCTTGCGAAGCTGACGTCGGCGCTGAAGAGACAGTGGCATGGGCCACCGATACCACAGAAGCGCGTCCCGCGGAGGGTGCCTCTGTCCTGAGCTGTCCTGAGCCCCAAATGCGCTCGCCGGCAGCCTCGCTCCGCGAGGCCTTGTGCGAAATGAAGACGCCCACCCCGAGGTCGAGGTGGGCGTCAGCGGTCACATGCGGGCTCGACCCTCATGCGAGAGTCGGGCCGCATCGCCTCATCGGTGTCAGTGCACCTTGTGCACGAAGCGCACGGCGAGGTCCTTGCCGACACCGTGGCAGGTCTTGCAGGACTCGACGCCGTTGCCGGCGGTCATGATGTCGGTGTGGGCCACCGCCTCCGGCCAGCTATGGCAGCCCGTGCACGACAGGCTCCAGTCGCGGACCGGCTTGCCCTGCGCGGTCGGGTGGTTGCGGTTGGTCGGTTCCTCCCACACGTTGGCGGTGCCGTGGCACTTCGTGCACTGGGCCGAGCCGTTGGGCATCACGGGCAGGATGGCCTCGTGCGCCTCGTGCAGGATGGTGTTGAAGTGGACCGAGCTGCCGGCCGTGCTGTGGCAGAGGAAGCAGGTGTCGCCGCCCTCGCGCCCGCCGCCGTGGAAGGACAGCTCGTTGTGGCAGGTCGCGCAGGTCGCGCCCGACTCGATGAGGGCGTAGGGCTCGATCGTGGTGGCGCTGCCGTAGAGCACGTCGAAGCGCGAACTCTTGGTGGTGGCGCGGTAGGTCTGCCACTCGTTCTGCGCGCCGTACTCGTAGGGGATGTAGCCCCAGAGCGCGAACGTGTAGGTGCCGGCGATGATCGGCTTGCCGCGCCAGTCACCCCACGTCTCGTCGGTGGCCTCGCGGCTGTCCAACGGCGCGTAGTACACGGTCTGCAGCGTGTCACTCGGGCTGCGCTTCCAGCCGAAGCGGCCGTCGGTGCGGTAGCTCATCACGAACGGGTTGGTCGACGCCGTCTTCAGCGTGACCGTGCCGTTGGTCGCATCCAGCGTGTAGTGCGGGCCCTCGAGGCGGGTGGTCAGGGTCACCTCGCGCACGACCGCGTTGGCCGAGTGCGTGTAGCGGAGCGGGGTGCGGAGCGTGAGGTGGCCGTTGGCTTCGGGGCCGGCGCCGAGCTGCACGTACTCGACGGTGGCTTGGCCCTCGTCGACGGCGATGTAGTCGTTGTTGGCGAGGCCGGCGATCGAAGCCACGTAGATGTGCTTGGTCAGCATGGCCGACGGAGCGCTCAGCGCGGTCGCGGTCGCGACCTGGGCGGTGACCTCGTAGAGGGTCTGGCGGCCGTACCACACCGGGGCGTTGGCGGCGGTCAGCACCTGGTCGGCCGTGCCGTTGCCGACGCCGAGGGTCTCGAGGGTGAGGTCCATCGGGACCTTGAACGTGTAGGTCGCGGCCGGGGCGACGTAGTCGTAGTAGAAGCGATCACCGACCGCGAAGGCCGACGACCCGGAAAGGATCGCGAAGGTCACCGCGTTCGGGGCCGCGCCCTTGAAGACGCCGAGGTTCAGCTTCTGGCCGGCCGCGAAGGCCGTGGTGCCCACCGTCAGGTTGAAGGCGACCGAGCCGTTGGGCGAGGTGAAGCGCGTCACCGTGCTGGTCGCGTTGGCGAGCGAGCTCGAGCCGAGGGTGGTCGTGCCGGCCTTGACGTCGAAGGCGGTCGGCGAGGTGAACTCGATCGACAGGTTCTCGCTCGGGGCGGCCGAGGTGATGACGATGTTCGAGAGCGAGGCGCCCGAGGGGTAGGTGCTGGTCGCGCTGGTGAGCGTGCCGGTGCCGAGGAGGCCCGAGGTCGTGCCGCTGACCTTGTACGCGGTCGACGAGGTGAACTCGACCGTGAGCGTCTCGGACACCGAGGTGCCGTTCGGCAGGACCTTGCTCATGACGCCCTTGTTCGTGCTCGAGGCGGCGACGAGGCGACCGGCGAAGTCGACCGGGCTGGCGGTCAGCGCGCCGGGGATGACGACCTGGCGGTTCGAGGTCGGGCCGTTGACGGCGAGGCTCAGCGAGGTGAACTCGGTCAGCGCCACGTCGGTCGCGCCGTTCTTCAGCGTGAAGGTGACGGTCGGGCGGTCACCCGCCTGCAGCTTGCCATCGGCGCCGGTGCCACCGCCGACGGCGGTGATGTTGAAGGTGACCTCGGGGCTCGCGGTGGCGTCGAAGATCGGGTGCTGGTGGGCGAGGCGCACCGACAGGTTGCCGGTCGACTCGGTGTGACACGTCGCGCACGAGATGAGGTCCAGGGTCGCGCCGCCCGGCATCTGCTGCCCGTTGGCGGTGTACGGCTTGGCGTAGTCGACGTCGTCGTGGCAGCTCTGGCAGGCGGCCTTGCTGGGGTTGGTGAAGGCGAGGTCGCCGTGGGTCGGGGCGAGCTTCGGGCCGGCGCCGTCGGGGTCGCCGTGGCAGTCGGTGCACGCGGTCACGCCCTTCCGGATGTTGTCCTCCTGGGTGCGGTTCGCGGTGGCGAGCGCCGAGTAGCCGAGGTCCTTCGGCATGGCGATGTTGAAGTTCGGGAAGGCCGGGTAGAGGATCGTCGAGAAGTCGGTCGTGCCGATGACGTACGGGGTCTTGGTGGCCGCGTAGTCGCGCGAGCCGTCGGCCTTGGTGGCGACGCCGAGCACGCTGGGCAGATGCGCCGCGTTGTGCAGCTTGTGCATCATGACCTTGAAGTCGATGGTCACGTTGGTCGCGTCGGCGGTGTCGGTGGAGTTGCGATCCTCGGCGCCCGAGGCGTGGCAGGTGACGCAGAGATCGACGCCGGTGTAGCGGCCGCCGTGGCCGATGACCTTGTCATGGCAGCGGGCACAGTTGTCGTTGCCGACGACGGCGCGCGTGTCGGTGGCGGCGGCGTGGTCGTAGCGGATCGGGACGAGCAGGTTGCCCGAGTCGAGCTCCTCCTGGCCCTCGACGTAGAAGCGCTTGTAGAAGTTGAAGGCCACCGTGTAGGTGCCCGACGTGAGCGGGCCCGTGAGCTCGCCGACCGAGAACTTGGTCGTGTTGTAGAGCGGCACGCCGAAGGTCGCGGGGATCGGATCCGGGAACGTGTAGGTCCAGGTCCCGTCGCCGTTGTAGATGGCCGCCGTGCGGACGTCGTTGTAGCTGGTCTTGTCGCGCGCCGTGGGCAGGATGTGCTGGTAGTTGCCGACCGGGCCGGAGAGCCAGGCGTTGCCGGCGTCGAGCTGGGCGAGCGGCAGGGCGCGACCGGCGGTGGTGCGCACGCGGAAGGTCACCGAGACGCGATCGCCCGGGGCGAAGGTGCCGTCGGTGTTGGTGCCGCCGGTGACCTCGACGAGTGAGGCGACCACGCCCGGGAGCGGCTCGTAGCCGTCGAGGTAGGGGTCCATCGCCTGGGGCTGGATGAAGATGTGGGTGCCATCGGTGCAGTCGATGGTCTGGCTGCCGTCGCCATTGTCCAGCGCGGTGCAGGACGTGCCGTCCTCGCCATCCTTGCCGGGGGCGCCGTTCTGACCGGGGGCGCCGTTCTGTCCGGGGGCGCCGTCCTCGCCATCGGTGCCGTTGGTGCCGTTGGTACCGTTGGTGCCGTTCTTGACCGTGACGGGGTTGCCGCCAGGGCAGGTGATGGTCATCGTGCCGTCGCCGTTGTCGGCCACCGCACAGGGTACTGCATCCGCACCGTCTTCGCCGGGGTCACCTTTGGGGCCCTGGGTGCCGGGGTCGCCGGGGTCACCTTTGGGCCCAGCATCGGGGCTCACACACGCGAAGCCGAGCATGCTGAAGGTGGACACCACCAGGGAGCTCATCAGCCCGAGTCGCATAGATCCTCCTGTTCGTGCCGGTGAAGGGCGGCCCGTCCGATAGCTGGGATAGGTCACGACGGCACTCGTGAAGCGTTGCTCCACGCTGCTTTACCACGCCATATTCGCCGTGTTCCTACAAGGCGCAGACCACCCCTCCGGCGGCACTGATCGACGATTGATTTGCAACTCTCGTCCGCTGTTGGTGCGGCTTGCACACGCTCGAGTGAGATATGACACATGTTCCGGAAGTGGTCATTCAGGCGGTCGCGGGGCAGGAAGTCGACATTGCGCGGCGTCAAATTCGGGTGAAATCCCCCCGCGCGCAGCGACCTCATCCATCAATATGGGGGAATGGCCCCGGGGGCGTGGGCGGGGTCGAACGGGAAAAAAGCGTGGGTCGGCGAGTTCGCGTGAAGGTGGAGGCGACCTGCGGGGACGAGGGGGGGTGACTGCCACCGGGCAGGTCCATGGAGTCCGATGTCCGCGCGAAAGGTGTCGCTGTTGTGCTCGTTGATGCTGCTCTCGGCCGCGCCGGCCCGGGCGGGTGAAGGGCCGGTCGAAGGCGAGGTCGGGGGCCCGATGGGGAGCGTCGTCCGGGGCTTGGTGGCCGACGATGGCGCGGCACTCGTGGGGCGTCGCGAGGCCCTCTATCGAACGTTCAAGCGCGCGGCGAAGAGCGCGGGGGGAGACCTCGAGGACGTGGGCGCCGGGTCGCTCTCGATCGTGTCGACGATGTTGACCGGGATCGCTCTCGTGCCGGCTGGGATCGCGGCGACCGTCGACGGGGAGAGGCCCGCGCTCGGCGTCGGCGTGCTGGTCGGAGGTGGGCTGGCTCTCGGCGCCGGGGTGGTCGGGCTGGCGCTCGGATCGGGGAGTCGCTACCGCGACGTCGTTGCGGACATGGGGCTGCACGCCGGCTTCGCGTCGGCGTGGCTCGGGATCGCGCTGAGCGGTCGCACGATCCGCGACGACGGGTCCTCCTTCGGGGCCGATCGCGTGCACCTCGGCCCCCTGAGCCACGCCATCGCGGGCTTTGCGACGACCGGGCTCGTCCTCGCCGAGGGCCTCTCCCGCCCGCGGCTGGCGTCGGCGACGCTGCAGCGGGACGCGCGCCTCCTGGCCGGGACGCGCAGCTACCTGGCGATGGGCGAGGACGAGATCGGGCGGATCGAGGGCGACCTGGCCGTGACGGCGTCGCGCTGGCCCGGGTGGGTGAGGGCGATGCCGTACTTCATCGCGACGGGGGCCTCGCTGGGGGTGGCGCTGGGCGAGCGCGACGGCGACGAGCGACTCCTGGCGGTGACGAGCGGGGTGAGCAGCCTCTTGATGGCGTTCCTCGCGGCAGCGCAGGACCCGGACCTCCTGGTCCTCTATCGCGAGGAGCTCGAGAGCGGCGGGCTCGAGGTGGAGCTCGTGCTCTCGGGAAGTGGCGTCGGTCTCTCGGGGAGGTTCTGAGGTGTGGCCGATCGTCGTCATGCTGGCGCTCGCGGCCGGGCCGGAGGCGGCACCCGCGCACGGCGAAGGCATCGCGGTGCGCGACCCGAGCGGATGTGTCGGGGTCATCGCGACGCCGCTGCCGCCCGGCTATCGGGTCGAGGTCGAGGTGGCGCGCGCGGTGCGGTCGCGGCTTCGGCTCATGGTGGTGATGCGCGACGGCAAGCGAGCGGTGCTCGTGCGCGAGCGGGAGCTCGTGTCGATCGACTGCCCCCACGCGGCGCGCCTGGTAGTCGCGTGGGTCGAGGCGGCGCTGGCCGACGAGCGGGCGCGGGGCGTGCGCGAGGGGGCAGGTGAGGCGCTGCCGAGCGAGGGCGAGGTGCCCGAGGCGGCAGGTGAGGTGCGCGCGGGGCCGGGCGCGGCAGGTGAGGTGCGCGAGGGGCCGGGCGCGGCAGGTGAGGCGCATGAGGGGGTGGGAGAAGCGGAGCCTCGGGGTGTTCGGATCGTCGGACCGCGGCTCGCGGGAGTCGAGGGCGAGGTCGGTGTGACGGCGGCGATCGGGCGCGAAGCGAGCGTCGGTGTGTCGCTCGGGCTCGGGGTGCGGGAGGCCGATCTGCGCTTCGGGCTCGCCCTGGACGGCGCGCTCGAGCGCACCGAGAGCGGCTGGGACGCGGTCGTCGTCGAGCTCGGGCTGGGGCTGCGCTGGCGTCCGTGGCAGGCCCCGGTGGTCGCCGAGGTGGTGCTCCAGGCGGGGGCGCGTGGCGGGGTCGGGATGGAGGTCGGGGGCGTCCTCGGGCTCGGGTTCGGGGTCGTGTGGGAGGATGTCTTCGACACGCCGATGGTGCTGTCCGTGCGCGCGCGTTGGGGGATCGTGAGGGGCACGGGCGAGGGCGTCCTGGATGCCGGACTGGGGCTCGGGGCGCGCTTTGGAGGCGGGGCACGAGGGAGTCCCGGGCGATGAGCGCGGGGGTCGGCTGGCTCTTTGGGGGCATCGCGGTGAATGGTGAGCTGCGCCTTGGCGTAGAGGGCCTCGCCTTGAAGGAGTCGGCCTCGGATCTGCGCGCGCTCGAAGCGCTCTACCTGCGTCACGCGCCGTTCCTCTTGCGCGTGGCGACGCGGCTCCTCGGGTCGTCCGAGGCCGCGCAGGACGTGGTCCACGAGGTCTTCGTGACCGCTCTCCGCGCGGGCGCGATGGGGCAGGAGCCCGAGCGGTGGCTCTATGGGGTGGCCAAGAACCTCGTGCGTCGACACCTTCGCGGGGAGTCGCGGCGGGTCCGCGCACACGCGCGCATGGCGGAGGAGGACGCCGCGCGACCGGCGCACGAGGGGCCGGGGGACGAGGTCTTGGAGCGCAAGCGGAAGGCCGAGCAGATCCGAGCCTGCATCGAGAGCCTGCCGATCGATCAGCGCGAGGTCTTCGTGCTCTACGAGATCGAAGGGCTCGAGGGCGCGGCCATCGCGGCCCTGGTCGAGGTGCCGGAGAACACCGTGTGGAGCCGGCTGCGCCTTGCGCGAGAGCGCTTCAAGGACCGCTGGACGCAGCTCGCGCGCCGAGACGAGGCGGGCCCCACGGTCGGAGCGACGGCGCGTCGAGGTGGGCGATGAACGGGCCGCGTCGGTGGCGAGACGATCCGGACTTCCGGCGCGAGACGGGGATCGATCTCACGGTGTTGGACGGCGAGTCGGTCGCGGCCGAGGTCGCGCAGGGCTGGGCACGGCTCGAAGGGGTGGCGCGCGCGGCGACCGCGGGGCCTTCCGAGGTTGGTGCGTCGCGGGCCTTGCTGGGCGTCGCGACGAAGGTCCTGCGTGTGGTGCTGGCGATGACGCTCGGTGGCGCGCTGGAGGTCGGCGGCGGTGCGACACCGCGGGCCTCGGGCGAGGCGCGGGCGGATGGGCCGGTGCTTCGGATCGGGACGCTGCCGGCGCCGTCGCCGGTGTCCGATCACATGGAGATGCCTGCGCCGCGCGAGGTCACGATCGCGCGGCTCGAGGAGCGCGATCGGTCCGGGTCGGAGGTGGCGCGTGCGCCGCGTGCGGAGGTCAGGCCCCTGCCGCGTGCCGTCGGTGAAGGGGCGCAGGCTTCGCGGCTGGCGGCCGAGATCGCGAGCTACGAGGCGGCGCTCGCGGCCGAGCGTGCGGGCGAGAGCGAGGTCGCGCGGCGTCTCTATGCGCGACACCTCGTCGTGTTCGGTGGGGATGGCGCGCTGCGGACCGAGGTGCGCGCGGCGCTGATCCGGCTCGCGGCCGCCCGGGGAAAGCACGCGAGACCCCTCGAAAAATAAAAAGGGTCCATCGCTTGTGTTCGCGTCGGGGCCCGCGTAAGAGGCGGTCGTTCGCTTGCAGCATCGAGAGCGCAAGCCCCTCGCAGTCCGCACGTCTCACTCGATACGTGGGGGTGGGTCGAGGGTGGCGAAAGCGTCGAATAGTCATTTGGGGGCTCGGCCCCGTAGTGTGAGTCGGTGATGAGCGCCTCGTGCGACGCACCGAAAGACGAGAGATCATGTCGAAGAAGCTTTTTGTTGGTGGCCTGGACTGGAATACGACTGATACGAGCCTCGGGAACGCGTTCGCCGAGTTCGGCACCGTGACGGAGTCGAAGGTCGTGATGGATCGCGAGACCGGTCGTTCGCGCGGCTTCGGGTTCGTGACGTTCCAGGACAACGCGGCCGCTGACGCGGCTGTGGCCGGGATGGACGGGCGTACCCTCGACGGTCGCGCCGTGCGCGTGAACGAGGCCCAGGACAAGCAGGGTGGCGGCGGCGGTGGCGGCGGCGGCGGTGGCCGTGGCGGCTTCGGCGGCGGCCGTGGCGGTGGCGGCGGCGGCCGTTACTGAGATGCCCTGACTCTCCGGAGCTGACGTCCGGGCGAGGCCAGCCTCGCTCTGACCACCAGAACCGGTGAGCAAGGAACGCGGACGGGCGGTGGGGGTGACCTCGCCGCCCGTTCTGTTTTTGCGGGTCGCGCAGACTCGGCGGACGAGCGGTGGGGGTGACCTCGCCGTTTGGTTTTGCGGGTCGCGCAGACTCGGCGGACGGGCGGTGGGGGTGACCTCGCCGTTCTGTTTTTGCGGTCGCGCAGACTCGGCGGACGGGCGGTGGGGGTGACCTCGCCGCCCGTTTTGCGTTTCACCGGAGGCGCGGCGGTCGGGCGTTGGGCGGGCGGTGCCCGGGGCGGCGCCCGTCGGATCGCGTGGGCAAGCCCCTTCTCAGTTGAGGATGGCGGCCGTCCGGTTCTCCGGACGCACCTCACGGCGGCCCGTCCTCCGCGGCGGACGGCCGCACCTGCGTCGTCCAGGTTCTGTGCGGGTCCGGGGCTGCGTGTGCGGTGCGGAGGGGCAGGTTCGGATCTTGCTCTTGGTCGGGGCGGAGGTCTCGACCATGGTGCTCTCGTCACACCCGCCCCGCCTCTCATCCGTGTCCGTGGCCCACGAGGTCCCACCGCGCGCGCTGATCGTCGGCGCACTGCGAGAGCTTGCTCAGCGTATGCGGGTCGAGCGCGCGACCCTCACGACGATCGTGAGCGACGGCGAGCTCTGGATCGATGAGCGTTTCGCGAGCGACGCGGTCCCAGCCTGGGGCGGTTGCGAGCCCGAGCGCTTCAGCCAGCCACTGGCGCCGTTCGTGAGTGCCGCGGCGTTGCGCCGCCTCGTGCCCGATCCCAGCGGGAGGCCGCGCGCGATCCATGGGATCGCTCGGCGCGGCAAGCTCCTCGGGGTGCTCGAGCTGAGCCCGATCCGGAACTCCGGACGCGGCCCGGGCGCCTGTCTCGACGCGCTCGCGAGCCTCCTCGATCGGCGCGTCGAGGGGCTCACGCCAGCGCCGCGCGCGCACCTCGTCCTCGGGCCGGGTGGCCCCGAGCTGGTGGCGCCGGGGCTTGCGGAGATCTTGACGCCGTCCTTCGTCGAGGCGCTGACGCGCGCAGAGCGGCGCGGTGAGACGCGTCTCGTCCTCGGGCGCACGGCGGTGTCGCTGCTGCCGCTCTGCTGCCCCGGGGGGACGAATCGACGGACCCTGGTCTCGCTGGGACCGACCGCGCTGGTCGCGCTCGCGCCGTCGACGATCTTGTCGACGCGCCAGCGCGAGGTCGCCGAGCTCGCCGCCGGCGGGGCGACCATCGCGCAGATCGCCGCGTCCCTGGACACGAGCCCCGAGACGGTGAAGTCGCACCTGAAGGCGATCTACTTGGAGCTCGGGGTCGCGACCCGCCTCGAGCTGAGGGTGCTCCTCGACGGGGGCTGAGTCGTCCTCGGAGAGCCGCGGCCGGCGCCCTCAGCGGAGGCCGAGGATCCGGACGAGCTCGTAGGCGTGCGAGCGTGCGATGCCGAGGCGCTTGGCGGCCTCGGGGACGCTGCCTCCGGTGGCGGCGAGCGCCTCCTCCATGAGCCCGCGTTGGAACGCCTTCAGGGACGCGTGCCAGTCGGCTCGACCGGAGGTCGGCGAGGCCGGGGCCGCGGGGAACAGGTGAGCGGGCTCGACGCGCTGGGTGCCCTCGCCATGGGCGCGGATGGCGGCGGCCTCGACGGCATGCTGGAGCTCGCGCACGTGGCCGGGCCAGTCGGCGCGCTCGATGGCGCTGCGGGCGGCGGCCGACAGGCTGAGGGTGCCGAGACCGTGGCGGTCGGAGGCGACGGTCAGGAAGGACTCGGCGAGCAGCGGGATGTCGCTGCGGCGCTCGTCGAGGCCGGGCATGCGGATCGGGATGACATGCAGCCGATAGAAGAGGTCTTCGCGGAACTGTCCGGCGGCGACCTTGGCGGCGAGGTCGACGTTGGTCGCGGCGATGATGCGGAGGTCGGCCTCGCGCGGGGTGCTGGCCCCGAGCGGGAAGTAGCGGTGGTCGCTCAGGAGCTGGAGCAGCTTGGCCTGGACGCCTTGCGAGAGCTCGCCGATCTCGTCCAGGAAGAGCGTCCCGCCTTCGGCCGCCTCGACCTTGCCGACGATCTTCTTCGTCGCGGTGGAGTGCGCGCCGGGCAGGGCGCCGAAGAGCTCGCTCTCGAAGAGGGCTTCGGGCAGGGCGGCGCAGTTGAGCTCGACGAAGGGGCGCGCGGCGCGCTTGCCGGCGCGTGCGATGAGGCGGGCGAGGGCGGTCTTGCCTGTGCCCGAGGGGCCGGTGATGAGGACGGGCACGTCCAGCGGGGCGACCAGGGTCGCGTTCTTGAAGGCGTCGGCCAGGGCGGGACTCTTGCCGACGAGGGGGTCGGCGCCGTTCAGGCGGGCGCGCCAGGGCGTGGTCGGATCGGCGGCGTGAGGCGCGGCGGCTCTGACGATGTGATGGCTGACCGGAGCCAGGTGATGGGCCAGGCGCTCGGCCATGTGGCGGGCCTGGGTCGAGAAGCGTGGCTCGTCGCCGCTGGTGGAGCCCTGCAGGTAGAGGATGCCGAAGGCGGCAGAGTCGGGGCGGCCGATCGGGACGCAGAGGACGGCCTCGATGCCGTGGCGGCGGACCGAGTCGGCGGCGGAGAAGCGCTCGTCCTGCTGGGCAGATCCGGTGTGGACGGTCTGGCCCGATCGGAGCGCGCTCGCCACGACCGTCGCCGACATCAGCTCGCGCGGGGCGGAGTCGTCCTCGAAGCCGCGGGTGGCCGACCAGGCGGGCTTCTCGAGGGCGTCGTCCGGAGGAGCGGACAGGGCGAGGTAGCCGCGGCGCGCGCCGACCAGCGTGACGATCTCGCCGAGCGCCAGGTCCGCGAAGGTCGCGGGGTCGTCTTCTTCGATGAGGGCCAGGATGTGAACGAGGAAGTTGCGCTCGAGGGTGAGCTCGGCGAGCGCGGACGCATCGGTACGGGACATGTCGGAGAACGTATCGCCTCGGTCGCGCGGTGCCAACCCGAGTGGCCATGAGACCGGGCTCAGTGCGGGTCGAGCGATGGGACGATGCTCAGCGCGGGTCGAGCGATGGGACGATGCTCAGCGGAGGGTCGAGGTCGGCGGTGGGGTGCCCGCGAGGGAGTGCTGGCTGCCGCCGCCGATCCCCGCCGTGAACAGCAGGTAGTGGCCGTCCCAGCCCACGCTGAAGCGGCCCGCGAAGCCGTTGTTGTAGCCCCAGAAGAACTCGGCGCCGAGGTGCTCGAGGACGCCGTCGCGCGTCGCGTCGTCGCCGGTCGCGAGCAGGACGTGGATGCCGTAGAAGCGGTTGTTCTGGACGTTGAGGGTGCCGTGCTCTTTCGACTCGAACGAGAGGTCGCGGGCGCGGAGATACTCGTAGCCCAGGAGGAAGAAGCCGCTGCCCTGCTCGGCGCAGTCCTCGGGCGTGGGGCCGGAGTCGGCGCACGACTCGGCGCCCGGGACGGTGCGGCCGCGATAGCCCGCGTAGATCGTGTCGCGCTGGTAGGTCGGGAGCGTGACCGCGTAGGTGTGGGTCTTCCAGGTGGTGAGGTTGCCGAAGGTGTTGAAGTCGTAGTTGAAGTCGACCATCTCGGGGTCGAGGGACCAGCGCTCGAAGGAGACGCCGGCGCGCGCTTCGAGGGTGAAAGTGCCGGTGAAGAGGCGGGTGATGTAGGCGTCGCGATCGCCGGCCAGGTGGCTCGGAGAGACGCCGAAGGACCAGGCGACCTCGCCCGCGAGATAGAGGGGTAGGCCGGGCAGATACGCCGAGAGCGCCCCGCGGAAGCCGCCGAGCCCTGGCACGTTGAGCTCGCCGAGGGCGTACCAGGACAGGTGGACGGGGGCCTGCTTGTTGGTGGCCTCAGGGCCCGTGTCCGCGGCGTGTGCGGCGGCGGGGGCGAGGGTCGCGAAGGCGAGGGCGAGGGATACGCGCGCGAGGTTCATGCCGACTCCGGGGTGGGTCGGGTGAGTGTCGGCATGCGGGGCGGCGAGCGGCATCCCCCGATCTCGGGATGCTGATCCCACGCGGCGACGCCTAGCCTCGTAGGCGGAGGTTCCCCATGCATACGCGACTCGCGCTCACCCTCATCGGACTCACCGTGTCCACCTCGGCCTGCGGCCTCACGTCGACCGCCATGGACATGAAGGACACGCCCATGGCGGGCGGCGATCAGAACTTCGCGAGCCTGGCGGGTGCTGCCGACAAGCTCGGCTGGAAGCCGATCCGCGGGACGAGCACCTGGGACTGGCCCCTCACGGTGTGGGTCAAGAACGGCGAGCAGATCAGGTTCACCGAGAACGCCAGCACGAGGACGATCGCGTTCTCGTGCGATGGCGACGAGCTCGACGAGCGCAAGAAGTGCGTCGCCGCAGTCAACCAGATGTGGAAGATCGCGTTCGACGCCATCCTCATCGACGACTAGGCGCGGGCCTCAGAGGCGGTCATGCGTGGTGCACGACGCCTCGAAGGCCTCGCCAGACATGCGACAGACGTGTCGTAGGTCGAGAGCTCAGGTCGCGACGAAGCCGCCGTCGCAGACGATGGTCGTGCCGCTGCAGTAGCTGCTGTCGGACGACGCGAGGAAGGCCGCGGCGGCCGCGATCTCTTCGTTGCTGCCGTAGCGACCCAGCGCCACGAGCTTGGTGAAGCCGTCCTTGACGGCCTCGGCGTTGTCGGGTGCGGCCTGGTTCTCGATGGAGCGCATCATGCGGTTGTCGATCGGGCCCGGGCTGATCGCGTTGACGCGGATCCCGCGCGGGCCCAGCTCGAGGGCGGCGGTCTTCACGAGGCCGAGCACGGCGTGCTTGGTGGCGACGTAGGGGCCGAGGCCGGGCGAGCCGATGAGGCCGGCGACCGAGGAGGTCGCGATGAACGAGCCCCCGCCGCGCGCGATCATGAGCGGCACCGCGTGCTTCAGGCCGAGGACGACGCTGCGCACGTTGACCGCGAAGATGCGGTCGAGGTCGGCGACGCTGACCTCGGTGAGGGGGGCGATCTTGCCTTCCATGCCCGCGTTCGAGAAGTAGATGTCCAGGCCGCCGAAGCGCTGGACGGCGAACGCGACGAACGAGGCGGTGGCGCTCTCGTCGCTCACGTCGGCCATGATGAAGTCGGAGGCGGCCGGGCCGAGCTCGTGGCTGAGGGCGGCGAGGCCGTCGCCGTCGCGATCGACGAGCATGACGCGTGCGCCCTCGGCGACGAAGCGACGGGCCGCGGCGGCGCCGATGCCGCCCGCGGCACCTGTGATGATGGCGACTTTCTGGTCGAGGCGCTTCATGGTCGTGCTCCCTTGCGTGAGGACCGCGCGCTGGGCGCAGGTCTGCCCGAGCCTGACGCATGCGCCGTGCCGAGGGGGCGCACTTTGGGAGTCGTTTGAAATCAGTGGCTTGCGAGGGCGTGATGCGTCGCGTCGGGGCGAAGGTGCACGATTGTGATGGGTGCTTCTGCGCGATCGGGCGGCGGGCGCCCTTGGAGAGCGGCGCGAGCGATGGCAGGATCGGCGCATGGAAGACGTGGATCTCAAGGCACGGATCGAGGCGACGTTGGGGACGGTGACGGCCAGTGACCTCGCGGCGCACTTGCGGCGTGACGCGGTGCTGGAGGTCGACGGGTCGGTAGATCTGGTGGCGTGTGCCCTGGCGATCGCCAAGGACGACGCGGCGCGGGTCTCGGCGTGGCTCACGGCTGGCGTGCTGAAGCGGCTCGAGCCGGCCCAGCGCGACGCGTGGCTCGCGGCGTCGGAGCGGCGATGGCGCGCGTGTGTGGTCCAGCCCTTCGTGCTGGCTCAGGACATGGCCTGAGCGTCAGCGGGTGAGCGACGTCACCAGCGCGGCGTGGTCCGGGTAGGCGGACAGCAGCGTCGCGCGGTCGGGCATCGCGAAGTCGCGGAAGTCGAAGCCGGGCGCGACCACGCACGAGACCAGCGCGAAGCCGTGCGCGTGGCGGGGCGTGGTGGGTCCGTCGCGGCGGACGCGCGAGCCGAAGGTCGTGCCGGCCGGGACGAGGGCGTAGGGGACGCCGTCGGGAGGGAGGCCGAGGGTCCAGGTGGTCGGCGAGGACTGACCGGGCAGGAAGCCGATGACCTCGAGCGTGTCGCCTGCGTGGAAGAACCAGAGCTCGTCGGCGGCGATGCGGTGGAGCGCGCTGAAGTCGTCGGTGCCGAGCAGGAAGTAGATCGACGTCGCGGCGGCGCGCGGCCCTCCTGCGAAGTGGGCGGGCAGGGCGGCGGCGGGGACCTCGATCGGGGCGCGGTAGGTCTCGCGGTAGAAGCCGCCCTCGGGGTGCGGCTGGAGGCCCAGAGTCGTGACGAGCGTGGTCGGGTCGGTCATCGATTCACGCTGCCGGCGAGGTGCTCGAGGCCCGCGCGCAGTGCGGCGTGGAGGCGCTGGACGGAGGCAGCGGGCCAGGTCTCGGGGGCCTCGCGCACGAAGCTCGTGAGGTCGTCGCGGTTGTCGACGACGGCGACGGGGAGGTGGCGGACGCGGAGGGCGAAGCGATCGCCGTCGGGGACGAGGCGCTCGACGCGGACGGTGCCGGCGACGTCGGACTGCGCGGCCAGCCAGAGGAGGTCGTCGGTGCCGTACTCGCCGAGCATGACCTCGAGCGGGACGGCGTGGAAGAGGATCGAGCCCTGTCCGTCGGGGCGGCCGCGCTCGCGGTTCTTCTTGCGCGACTCTTCCGGGGTGACCTGCACGTAGAGGATGGCGGCGCGCGCGAGGATCTCGTCCGAGAACGTCTCGAGCGCGTAGCCGTAGCCGCGCGGCGGGGTGAGCGGGAAGGCGGCGCCGTGCGGGCCGCCGCGGGCGAGCTCGATGACGATGGTCTTGCCGGTGCGATCCTGGGACAGCGTGTGGTCGAGGAGGTCGAGCTCGTGACGGCACTCCGACTCGAGGGTGCGGGCGGCGGCCTTCCAGATGCGGTGGGGCAGGTCGGCCAGGGCCGGAGCCAGGCCGACGGCGGCGCGTGCGGCGTCGAGGCGATCGAAGAGGAGCTCGGCCGCGGAGGGGGCGGCGTAGGGGCGGCGCGCGAGGAGGCGCGCGTAGTCCTCGTTCAGGAGCTGGACCAGCGTGCCCCACTCGAAGGCGTCGCGGAAGGGACGCGTCGGGCCGTGGTAGAAGATGCGTGCGGCCCCGAGGGCGGCGATGACCTCATCGATGCGGTGCATGAGGTGCACGTAGGGGTAGTCGTCGAGCTGGAGGGTCGGGCCGAGGTGCATCTCGGTCGCGCATTGCTCGGGCGTGAGGTGGGCCAGGTAGCGGCGGACCTCGGACTTGCCCGAGGCGGGGAGCGCCAGGAGCAGGATGGTGTCGAGTGCGGTCTGCATGCCGATCCGATATCAGCTCGGCGCGTGGCGCGAAAGGGGCCTTTCCGTCCGCCACGCCGCAAGCCACGGGCGAGGCCGCACAGGGGTGAACCGCCGCGGCGCGATGCTAGGGTCGTCGCGCGAGATTAGACGGCCATCGAAGGATTCTTAGATGGTCGTCTAACCACGGTCAGCGCTGGAGGAGGCTGCGGGCGGCGTCGATCTGGTCGGTCGGGTTGCCGCGCGGCGGGATGGCCATGCCGCGTTGGACGGCGGGGCGCTGCGCGATGTCGGCGAGCCAGCGCTGGAGGTGCGGGCGATCGTCGACGTCCACCCCGACCCAGGCGTGGCCCGCGACCCAGGGGTAGGTCGCGATGTCGGCGATCGAGTAGTCGCCGGCGAGGTAGGTGGAGGCGCCGAGCCGCGTGTCGAGGACGCCGAAGAGGCGGCGGACCTCGTTCTGGTAGCGGTTGATCGCGAAGGGGATTTTCTCCTCGGCGTAGCGGAAGAAGACGCCGGCCTGACCCATCATCGGGCCGACGCCCGCCATCTGGAACATGAGCCACTGGAGGACCAGCGAGCGCCCCTTGGGGTCGGCCGGCAGGAAGCGGCCGAACTTCTCGGCGAGGTAGATGAGGATGGCGCCGGACTCGAAGACGGTGAAGTCGTCGGCCTCGTGGTCGACCAGCGTCGGGATGCGGGCGTTGGGGTTCTTGGCGACGTAGTCGGGCTGTTTCTGGTCGCCGCGTCCGAGCTGGAGGGCGTGCAGGGTGTAGGGCACGCCGAGCTCTTCCAGCATGATGCTGATCTTGTGCCCGTTGGGCGTGGCGGCGGTGTAGAGGCTGAGGGTCGGCGACATGGCGATATCCTTTGGGTCGAGGTGTTCGCAGTCATCACCGCGGCGCCGTCGGACAAGGGGGCGGGGCCGATTGCCGGGCGCCCCGGAAACGTGCATTCTCGGCGCCCCGCGCGAGCGAGCGCGGCCCGTCATCGGGACCCCCTGGAGCGTCCGAGCATGAAGATCACCGAGCGTCGCGTCTACCGTGGGCCGAACCTGTATGCCCACTTCCCGTGTATCCGCCTGACGATCGACCTCGGGGCCCTGGAAGGGCATCCGTCGGCGAAGATCGACGGCTTCAACGGCAAGCTGGTGGCGCACCTGCCGACGCTGGCCGAGCACACCTGCAGCTACAGCACCGCGGGTGGCTTCATCCGGCGCCTGCACGAGGGCGAGGGGACCTGGCTCGGGCACGTACTGGAGCACGTCGCCATCGAGCTCCAGCAGAAGGCGGGCGCGCGCGTCACCTTCGGCAAGACGCGCGGCACGGGGACGCCCGGCGAGTATCACGTGGTCTACGCCTTCGAGGAGGAGCGCGTCGGGCTCACGGCGGCCGAGCTGGGCATGAAGGTGCTGGCGAACTGTCTGCCGGCCGAGCTGCGGGTGGGCGACCTCGGGGTGCCGGACGGGTTCGAGTTCGAGAGCGAGCTCAAGGACTTGATCAGCCTGGCGCAGCGGCGTCAGTTCGGGCCGTCGACCGGGTCGCTGGTGCGGGCCGCCGAGGACCGCGACATCCCGTGGATCCGGCTGAACGACCAGTCGCTGGTGCAGTTCGGGCACGGGCGCTTCCAGAAGCGCATCCAGGCGACGGTCACGTCCGAGACGCGGCACATCGCGGTGGAGATCGCGTCCGACAAGGAGCAGACGAACAAGATCCTGGCCGACCTCGGGCTGCCGGTGCCACGTCAGGAGCTGGTGCGGTCCGCGCGCGAGGCGGTGCGTGCGGCCGAGCGCATCGGCTATCCGGTGGTGGTCAAGCCGTACAACGCCAACCACGGGCGCGGGGTGTGCTTGAACCTCATGAACCCGGCCGAGGTCGAGGCGGCCTACGAGACGGCGTCGCAGATCACCTCACGCACGTGCTGCGTGGAGAAGATGATCACGGGCTTCGACCACCGCATGCTGGTCGTCAACGGCGAGCTCATCGCGGTGAGCAAGCGCGTGCCGGGCCACGTGGTGGGCGACGGCAAGCACACGATCAAAGAGCTGGTCGACATCGTGAACTCCGACCCCCGGCGCGGCATCGGGCACGAGAAAGTGCTGACGCAGATCGAGATCGACCACCAGGCCGAGCGCTTGATGGCCGAGGCGAGCGTGACCCTCGACACCGTGCTGGAGGACGGGCGCGTCTTCTTCCTGCGCTCGACCGGCAACCTGTCGACCGGCGGCACGGCCATCGACATGACCGACACGACCCACCACGACAACCGCGAGATGGCCAAGCGCGCGGCGCTGGCGATCGGCCTCGATGTGGCCGGCATCGACTTCCTCTGCCCCGACATCACGAAGAGCTATCGCGAGGCGGGCGGCGCCATCTGCGAGGTCAACGCGGCCCCTGGCTTCCGCATGCACGTGGCCCCGACCGAGGGCAAGCCGCGCGACGTGGCCGGCCCCGTGATGGACATGCTGTTCCCGCCGGGCACGCCAGCGCGCATCCCGATCGCGTCGATCACCGGCACCAACGGCAAGACGACGACCGCGCGCATGCTGGCGCATATCCACAAGATGGCGGGCAAGACGGTCGGGCTCACGACGACCGACGGTGTGTACATCGACGGCGAGAGGACGGTGGCCGGCGACATGACCGGGCCGACCTCGGCGTCGATGGTCTTGCGTGACCCGACGGTGGACCTGGCGGTGCTCGAGACGGCGCGCGGCGGGATCTTGCGGGCGGGGCTCGGCTTCCGCGACTGCAACGTCGGGTGCGTCCTGAACATCTCGGCCGACCACCTGGGCTTGAAGGGGATCGACACCCTCGAGCAGCTCGCCGAGGTGAAGCGCATCGTGGTCGAGGTCGCGCGCGACGCGGCGATTCTCAACGCCGATGACCTCCTGTGCCTCTACATGGCCGAGCACTCCGGGGCGAAGCGCGTCGGCTACTTCACGATGAACGCGAAGAACGATCTCGTGCGGCGCCACATCCGCGCGGGCGGCATGGCGGCGGTGCTCGAAGAGGGCATCAACGGCCACATGATCACCCTCTATGATCAGGGCAGCCACGTGCCGCTCTTGTGGACGCACCTCATCCCCGCGACCATCGAGGGAAAGGCGCTGCACAACGTGCAGAACGCGCTCGCGGCGTCGCTCATGGCGTACGCGATGGGGGTCAAGGTCGACAACATCCGCCAGGCGCTGCGCACCTTCGACACGAGCTACTTCCAGGTGCCGGGGCGCCTCAACGTGTACGACGAGCTGCCCTTCAAGGTGATCCTCGACTACGGGCACAACCCGGCCGCGGTGCGCGCGATGGTCGACTTCGTGAAGCGCCTCGACGTCGCAGGGCGGCGCCTGTGCGTGCTGGCGGCGCCGGGCGATCGCAGGAACGAGGACATTCTGGAGATGGCCAAGATCATTGGCGAATCTAAGGTGTTCGCGCAGGTCTTCATCAAGCGCGACGACGATCTCCGCGGGCGCGGTCCGACCGAGGTGCCCGACCTCTTGAAGAAGGGGCTCCTCGACGCGGGCTATCACGAGGCCCGCATCACGATCATCCCGGACGAGCGCGAGTGCGTCGACGCGGCGCTGCGTGCGGCCCAGCGCGACGACATGGTGCTGGTCTTCGGCGACGCGATCTCGCGCTGCTGGAAGCAGGTCACGAAGTTCGAGCCGGCCATGGACAACGTGAAGCGGAAGGCCGACAAGCCGACCGTGGCGCCCATCGATCCGGGGATCTTCTCGGGCGAGCCGGCGGGGACGATCGGCGGCGATGCTCTGGTCGAGGATGCGCGCGGCGTCATCCTCTCGCGCGAAAACGAGGATTGAGCGGTGCGCGTCGAGAACGCACGGCGTCTGACCGGGCGCGGGTTCTTCCTGCCGGTCGCGGGCGCGTGCGTCGAGCTCTGGCGCGAGGACGGCGACGGGTTGGCGGGTGCGGCGCTCGAGGCCGAGGTCGCGCGGCGCCTTGACGCGCTCTTGCCACGGCTCGGGTTGGGGCAGGCGGCGCGTGCGTTCCATCGGCGCGAGACGGGGTTGACCGTGTCGGTCGCGGCGCCGATCGACCGGCTGCTGGCGACGGCGGATGCGCTCGAGTGGCTGGGGCTGGCGATTGCGGGGCTGACCGAGCTCGACCTCGAAGCGGCGGTGGCGGCCTTCGAGGCGACGCTCGCGACCGAGGCGAACGCGGCGCTGATCGCGCTGGAGCGCGCGGCGCATGAGCGTGGGGTGCCATTCCTGTGGGACGAGGACGCGGTGTCGCTCGGGCTCGGGATGCATGCCGAGGTCTTCGCGGCGCGTGCGCTGCCCGAGCCGGCGCGGGTCGATGCGACGCGGGACCGCGCGATCCCGGTGGGGCTCGTCACGGGGACCAACGGCAAGACGACGACCACGCGCATGACCGCGGCGATCTTGCGCGCGCGTGGGTACGAGGTCGGGCTGTCGTCGACCGATGCGATCGCGGTCGGCGATGTCCTGGTGGAGCGCGGCGACTGGACCGGGCCCGGGGCTGCGCGCAAGGTCCTGCGCCACCCGAGCGCGACGGCGGCCGTGCTGGAGACGGCGCGCGGCGGGATCTTGCGGCGCGGGCTGGCCTACGACGCGGCGGACGGTGCCGTCGTGACCAACATCGCGGCCGACCACCTCGGCGACTACGGCATCACCGAGCTCGCCGACATGGCGCGCGTGAAGGCCGTCGTGTGGTCGGGCGTGCGCGCGGGCGGGAAGCGCATCGCGCACGCGGCGTGTCCGGTGTCGATGGCGCATCTCCGGGGCGAGGTGCCGGGCTCGATTGGCGGGGCGGACTGGGTGCTCTTCACGCGGCTGTCGCGTGACGCGCTCGGTGCCCGTGACGCCGCGGCTGCGGCCGAGCTCGCGACGCACCTCGCGCGCGGCGGCGAGGCCTGGCTGGTCGAGGGCGAGCACATCGTGCATCACCGCGGCGCCGACGTGAGCCGCGTGGTCGCGGTCGCCGACATCCCCGCGACCTTCGGTGGCGCGGCGACCCACAACGTCGAGAACGCGCTCGCCGCGGCCGCGCTGGCCTCGGCGCTCGGGGCCTCGCACGAGGACATCGCGCGTGGGCTCGCGGGCTTCGGGCTGCGGCCGTCGGACAACCCCGGGCGCCTCGAGGTCTACGAGATCGACGGCGTGAGGGTCGTCCTCGACTTCGGACACAACCCTCACGGGGTCAGCGCCGTGGCCCCCACGGTGGAGGCACTGCGCGGGTCGGGTCGCCTCTTCGTGACGACCGGGCAGGCGGGCGATCGCAGCGATCACGACCTCGCCTCGCTGGCCGACGCGGTGGTCTCGCTGCGACCCGATCGCGTGCTGGTGCGGCAGTTGCCCGGCTATGAGCGGGGGCGCTCCCTCGAAGCGGTGGTGGCGCTGCTCGATGGGGCCTTCGCGGCGGCAGGGATCGCGCGCGAGGCGATGGGGCATGCGTCGAGCGAGATCGACGCCATCACCCAGGGGCTCGCCTGGGCCCGACCCGGGGACCTCGTGCTGGTCCTGGTCCACGTCGAGCGCGACGAGGTCCAGGCCTTCCTGGCAGAGCGCACCCCGCGTCCCGCGCAGGACCCAGCGGTGCTCGCCCCGCTCGACACGCAGCCGCCCTCGGAACCTGCCACCGACCCGTCCGAGAGGCGCCCGTGACCCGACCGCTCACCCCGACCGAGGCCGCCCAGCGTTGGGTGCTGGCCCTCCCGTGGCACGCTGT
>JAEUKJ010000561.1 GCA_016792665.1 Deltaproteobacteria bacterium
GACCGCGATGCGATGGCCCCTCTGGCGCAGCGCCGCCACCGCGTCCTCGAGGCTCGAGTGCTCGACCAGATCCACCCATCGATCCGTCCTGAAGGCGATGGTCGGCACGCTGCCCGCGCCGTCCAGGTCGTGCCCGCGCTCGTCCGCGGCCAGCAGCGGATCGCGTGGCGGGCGCTCGCCAGGCCGCTCCGCGGGGATGATGTCGAGGGCCGCGAGCCCGAGGGCGTCGGCCGTCCGCACGCAGGCCGCGACGTTGTGGCGATCGTGGAAGCGCTCGAGGGCGGCCGCGAGATACGCGGTTCGCTGCGCGGCCACCGACGCCAGGCGTGCCAGGCGCGCGTCCGTGACCTGCGGCGCGAGCGCGGCGATGACCTCGGCAGGGGACCAGTCTGGCTCGGTGCAGGCCATGGCTGTCCATGCCATCGACCCGCGGCCGAGCACAAGCGCGCACGTGCGCGGTGCGGTGGGCGCCGCTCGCGAAAGCAGGTACCATCGAAGCGCGTCGCGTTGTCGCGCGTGCCGCCACCGCAGAAAGGACCCGATGAACGACGAACCCGAGAGCCGCGACCCAGGCCTCGACCCGCAGGGCTCGCCCCGACCGGGTGGCGCGGCCGTCTTGCATCGAGCCCTCGTCGAGCGCGCCCTCGATGAGGGTGACGCCGCGCACGCGCTCCGCTGGATCGACGAGCTCCCCGCGGCCGAACAACCCGACTGGCTGGTCGACGTCTGGATCCTCGCGGGCTCGCCGCGCGCCGTCCGCCAGGTCCTGCCCGCCGTGCGCGACCCGGCTCGCCGCGCCCGCGCCGAGCGCTTCCTCGCCGATCCTCCGCCCATCGCCCCGCTGCACGCCGCGAGCTACGAAGCCCTCACCGAGCTCGCCGCCCGGCACGCCGCGAACGGCCTCGCCTCGGCCCTGGCCTGCGCCCACCTCGGCCTGGCCGAGCTCGCCCCGCGCAGCGACTGGCGCGCGCTCCATGTCGAGCACGCCAGCTCGCTCGCCAGCGGCCTCGACGACCCGCGCCTCTCGGCCCTTGTCGCCGCCTTCGAGGCCCGCCTCGACGCCGACTTCGGCGATGCCGAGGAGGCCTTCATCGCCGCCAACCACGCGGTCGTCGAGGGTGAGGCCCACCTGCCCCTGGCCGCGCTCTGGGGCCACCTCGTCCTCGATCGCCTGGGCGAGGCCGGTGCCCTCGAGCGGGCTCGCGTCGTGGCCCACGCCCTCGGGGTCCCGCTGCCGGTCGATGTCTGGGGGCTCGGTGCCCCGCTCGAGCGCCCCACGCTCGCGCCTCCGCCGTCCGACGACGTCGATCCCTCGACCTCCGGCGACCCTTCGTGACCGACGCGCCCGGACCTCTATCGCAAGCGCCAAGCCCCGCACGTCGACGCCAACGCGATGTCCCGACTCGGTTTCTGAGTGCACCCGGGATTCTTGCGTCCACGCGAGCCGACGCGCAGCATGTCGCCGTCGTCACTGACCGAAGGCCCCCCTTCACTGACCCAAGGCCGCCCTTCGAGGAGATTCAGATGGTGCATCGCAGGCAGCCCCCTGCACTCGGCAGCGGGCTTCGCGCCACAAACGCCCTCGCCACGCTCGCCGTGCTGGTGACGCTCTCGCTCGCGGCCTGCCACGACGGCGCCGCGGACGGCATCGACGAACGCTGTAAGGTCGAGGGGCGCTGCGCGTGTCTCGTCAACGACGACTGCGCCGGTGCGGGTGCGCTCTGCGTCGACGGTCAGTGTCGCTTCGTCGAAGACACGCGTGTCGATACCATCGCGCCCGACACCACCGACGACACCGCCATCGACACCGACGTCCCCCTCGTCGAGGGCGGCTTCCTCTGGCCGTGCATCGCCAACGACGAGTGCAACTCCGGGCGCTGTCTCGCGATCTCGGCCGATCAGAGCGTCTGCACGCGCGGCTGTTCCGAGGACTGCCCGGCCGGCTGGAACTGTCGGGGCCTCCAACAAGGACCGTCCGTCGACTTCTTCTGCGTGCCCGATCGCGACCGCCTCTGCGAGGCCTGCCGCACCGACGAGGCCTGCCCCGGTGAAGGCAATGCCTGCGTCGTGCTCGGCGAAGATCGGGTCTGCGGCCGCGCCTGCGGCGAGGGCGACACCTGCCCCGAGGGCTTCGCCTGCCAGCCCGCCGAGAGCATCTCCGGCGCCTCCGTCCGCCAGTGCCTCCCGACCAGCGGCGCCTGCCAGTGCGGCGTCGACGCGGTCGGGCTCGAGGTCCCGTGCTCGGTCGACAACGCACTCGGCCGCTGCTTCGGCACGCGCGTGTGCCGTGCCGACGGCTCGCTCGGCACCTGTGACGCGCGCACACCGGTCGTCGAGACCTGCAACAACGTCGACGACGACTGCAACGGCTTCACCGACGATGCCATCCCCGCCGTGGCGTGCGCGGTCGAGAACACGGCCGGTCGCTGCACGGGCGACCGTCTCTGCATCCCGGGGCAGGGCGAGGTCTGCACCGCCGCGACCCCGCGCGTCGAGACCTGCGACAACCTCGACGAGGACTGCGACGGCGGCACCGACGAGGACTTCAAGAACGCCTCGGGCCAGCTCGCGACCCTCGCGCATTGCGGCGCCTGCGGCCAGAGCTGCATCGGCCTCTTCCCCAACGCCGCCGACGTGCGCTGCGCCACCGAGGGGGACGCCCCGCGCTGCGTCGTCGACACCTGCGCCCCGGGCTTCGTCAAGACCAGCGACACCACCTGCGTCCGCCCGCCCAACCTCTTGTGCCAACCCTGCACGAGCGACGCCGTCTGCGGCGGCCCGGCCGATCGCTGCCTGCGCGTCGACCCCACCGACCAGCGCTCGTTCTGCGCGCGCGACTGCGGGGCCGGCAACATCTACGGCGGTGACTGCCCGAGCGGCTTCACGTGCACGGAGCTCCCCGTCGACGACCAGACCATCGCGCAGTGTCTTCCCGACAACGGTGCCTGCGATTGCTCGGACAGCAATGACGGCCAGGTCCGCCCCTGCTCGATCCAGAATGGGGCCGGGGTCTGCTTCGGTGTCGCGCGCTGCGTCGCCGCGACCGGCTGGACGGGCTGCACGGCGCGCACACCCGTGCGCGAGATCTGCAACGGCCAGGACGACGACTGCGATGGCATCACCGACGATGGCCTGGGCGGCGCGTCCTGTGCTCACGACAACGCCTTCGGCAGCTGCCCCGGCACCCAGACCTGCGACGGCGCGAGCGGCGCCCTCGTGTGCGTCGGCCCCGACGCCGCGCCCGAGACCTGCAACGGTCAGGACGACGACTGCGACGGCGAGACCGACGAGCCGTTCGCCTTCAACATCCGCGATGCCTCGGGTCGCATCGTCGGCCTGAAGTACGGCAGCGATCAGCACTGCGGACGCTGCGGGCTCGCGTGCACCGCGACGGCCCCGGCCACCGCCGTGACCTGCGACTCCAACGGCGTCGAGCCCTTCTGCCGCATCACCGCGTGCGCCCCGGGGTACTACGTCGCAGGCGACGGCGCCTCGGGAGGCGTGTGCCTGCCGGTCCCGACCGCGAACCTCTGCCTCCAGTGCGAGCGCGACGCGGACTGCCAGGGCCCGGCCGATCGCTGCATCGCGGGTCGCTGCGGTCGCGACTGCATGCCTGGCAGCATCTATGGCGCGTGCACCGGGGCCGAGGGCGAGCGCGACTGCTGCCCCGCGGGCTTCGAGTGTCACGCCGGCCAGTGCGCGCGCGAGTCGGGGGACTGTGCCTGCGATGTCGACGGCAAGCTGCGCCCGTGCGCCAACAGCAACGCACTCGGCACCTGCCAGGGCGTCCAGCGCTGCGCCACCTCGGGCCCTTCGGCCGGCTGGGGAGCATGCAGCGCAGCCACTCCTGTGGCCGAGATCTGCAACGGCCAGGACGACGACTGCGACGGCTTCGTCGACACCTCGGACGCCAGCGTCGACGTGACCGGCCTCGCCGGCTATCCCGACTGCGAGCGCGTCTCGGAGGCCTGCTCGGGCCGCTGGGCGTGCGCCGGTGCGAGCGGCTGGGTGTGCACCGCGCGCGAGCCCGAGGTCGAGGTCTGTAACGGCAAGGACGACAACTGCGACGGCGTCGCGGACGACGGCTTCGTCGATGCCCAGGGTCGCCTGACCTCGCTCACCGACTGCGGTCAGTGCGGCCTCGACTGCACCGACGCCATCGCCAACCTCGCCAGCACCCCGAACGCGGTCGCCTGTGAGGACATCGCGGGCTCGCCGCGCTGCGTCCCGAAGGCCTGTGCCGCGGGCTTCATCCCCTTCCCGGCGGCCGCTCCGCGCGTCTGCCTCCCGCTCGAGGCCGCGAGCTGCCGACCGTGCTCCACCGACTCGGAGTGCGGGCTCGGCGGCGATCGCTGCATCGCCGTCGGGGTGGACGACGGTCGCTACTGCGCCCAGCCCTGCGGTGCCGACTCGGCCTATTCCGGCTGCACGGGGGCCATCGGTCAGCGCGACTGCTGCGCTGCCGGCTTCACCTGCCAGAACGAAGGCGGCGCTGCGCTCTGCATGCCGAGCTCGGGGAGCTGCCAGTGCTCGGCCCAGCGCGCCGGTGCCGTGCGCGGCTGCACGGCCAGCGGCAACGCGGGCCAGACCACCTGCTTCGGGGTCGAGACCTGCAAGAGCGGCGCGAACGGCTATGCCTGGGGGAGCTGCGATCTCGCGGCCAACGTCGAGGTCTGCGACGCCCTCGACAACGACTGCGACGGCGTGACCGACGAAGGCTACACGAGCCAGGGCCGCTACACCTCGAACGAGAACTGCGGGGTCTGCGGCAAGAACTGCACGCTGGCCTACGGCGCCGCCACCCTGCACGCCAGCGGGGTCTGTGACGCGGTCCCGGTGACCCCGACCTGCAAGATCGGGAGCTGCCTCTCCAGCGCCGAGCCCGCCGGCCTCGAGTGCCGCACCAGCAGCGACTGCTCCGGGTCTGCCACCTGCGACCCCATCCGCCACATGTGCCGCGAGGCCTGCACCACAACGGCGCAGTGCGGCGCCGGGCGCGTGTGCTCGGGCGGCTTCTGCGGCACGAGCTGCGCCTCGACCGGCCAGTGCTCGGCGTTCGGCGCCCAGGCCGTGTGCACCGCCAGCGTGTGCACCACCACCTTCGACTGGAAGGACCTCGACACGATCGACGGCACCGGCTGCGAGTGCCCTGCCGCTCGTGGCCGTGGCCTCGACCGCCCCGACGTGCCGACCGCGTTGCCGGTGCCGGGCGCACCCGCGCTCGACTCGAACTGCGATGGCATCGACGGCGATCGCCAGACGGCCCTCTTCGTGCGCGCTGGCGAGCTCGGTGGCAACGGCAGCTACGCGTCCCCCTTCGGCTCGATCCAGGACGCGATCGACGCCTTCGTGCCCGCCTCGAGCACCCACATCCTCGTCGCCGGTGGCCTCTACGAAGAGGCCCTGGTGCTGAAGAACGGAGTCGTCATCCACGGTGGCTATGCCGACGACTTCCTCGCGCGCGACATCGTCCTCTACCCGACCATCGTCGCCGCGACCGCCGAGGACCTCACCAGCGGCGCCCATGGTACCCTCACCGCGATCGCCATCGACGTCCCCACCGAGGTCGTCGGCCTCACCGTCCTCGGCTGGGACGCGGTCCTTCCCGGTCAGACGACCTACGCGCTCTACGTGCGGGACGCGACCTCGGCGCTCGTCGTCGCGGGCTCGACCTTCATCGGTGGGCGCGGCGCCGCCGGAGCCCTCGGCACCCCGGGCGCGGCGGGGTCGCAAGGTGGCACCGGCACCAACGGCCGCCCCTCCCGCGAGTGCGCCAACGCCAACTGCCAGAGCGGCATCGAGACCCAGACCGGCGGGCCCGGCGGGGCCAACGCGAGCTGCGCCGAGGCGGTCGGCTGCGCCGGCATGGAGGCCGACACCGACGAGAACGTCCAGGTCGCAGACGCCGCGGCGGCTGGCTGCGTCTACGCGCGCGGCGGTGACGTCGGTGCCTACAACGGAAGCCTCGCGGCCTACTGCAAGTACGACTTCAACCCCGGCGGCAACCAGGTCGGCGGCAACGGCGGCGATGGCGGCGATGGCAACGATGGCACGGGCGGCCTCGGTTGCCAGGTCTCCGACGGCGCCATCGTCAACGGTCTCTGGGTCGGTGGCTCCGCCACTGGCGGACAAGACGGTGTCCGCGGCTCGGGCGGCATGGGCGGCTCGGCTGGCGGCTGGGTGCGCAACAACAAGGGCACCGACTGCACCATCCCGGCCGCGGGCGCCAACTTCGGCGATCTCGGCGCCTCCGGCGGAGGCGGCGGGGCCGGTGGCTGCGGCGGCACGACCGGGGTCGCCGGCAGCCCCGGCGGCGCCAGCATCGCGGTCTTCGTCGCGCCACGCGGGGTCTCCTATCC
>JAEUKJ010000566.1 GCA_016792665.1 Deltaproteobacteria bacterium
GGTGTTGGTCCCGCACTTCTTGCCGACCTCGTACACGACGATCGTGTAGCCGGTCTGGATGAAGGCCGCGTTGTCGAACTCGCCGGTCAGGAAGCCGCCGCCCAGCGACACGAAGCCGCGGTCGATCTTGGCGTCCGGAGCACCCTTGGCCTGGGTGGCGTCGGTCATCATATTGGCCTTCGTGCCAGTGCAGATGCCGCCCTCCTGGTAGTCGACCACGTCGAGGTAGCCGACCAAGTTCACCCCGTCGAACAGCCCGATCGCGTCGATGTCCGCGCCGTGCGCGTAGATGGGCGCCGAGGCGCTCTCACACGGTTTGTCCGGTGCAACGCCACCAGCGCGATGCGTCGGGAAGATCTGCGAGTCGTCCACGATGACCGCGAGGTACTCGGTCGGGCCCGTGTCGGTGTCAGTGTCCGTGGTGTCCGTCGTGTCGGTGGTGTCCGTCGTGTCGGTGGTGTCCGTGTCGGTCTCACCGTCCTGGACATCGCAGGCGACCAGCGGAATGGCCATCAGGCCCATCATGGCAAAGGGGAGCAGGGTCTTACGCATAGTGATTGCCTCCTCAGGCTCTCTTCAGGGTCGGGACCGAGGGGGTTCCCCGGCCGGCGGTGGTCTCCGCGTCTGTTTCGCCGTCTTTGCCGGCGCCGTCAACGCGTCCCACGACGCCCACGTTGTTTCCCCCATTCACGGGTCAGCTTCAGGGGGGAGTTACATTGCCTAGCAAGTACCAGCCCAATCGGGCCGCGTCGTCCCGGATGCCATGTGACAGGCCGGGAAACGAGCGAGCGCAGTGTAGTCCACGAGAAGGCCATGTCAAATCGCTTTGATGTGGCCGGTAATCCGCGACCGCGTTCCGCGCGCCGCTGCGGTGGCGATCCCGAGGGCCTCAGCGCTGGCCGATCGCCTTGGCGAAGGCCTCCCACGGGAACCCGGCGCCGGGGTCGACGGCGCGGGGGGAGACGTGGAGATGACCGACCACTCCGAACGGCTCGCGACCGAGGGGACCGCGCAGGACTTTTCGCGGCACCGCCCCCTCGGCGTCGCGCGGGACCTTCAAAATGATGCGCGGAAAGATGCGACCGAGCTCCCGCACGAGCTTCTCGAGGCTCGCGATCTGGGCATCCGTGTAGCCCCATTGCTGGACCTCTTCGCCCTGGAGCTGCACGAACTCCGAGAGAGGTCGATGCTCTCCCTTGTCCTCGGCCTCCTGCGGAAGCCCCGGCGAGGTCCCGAGGACCACCGGGTTCACCAGGTCGATGGCGATACTCCTGCGGTCGGTCTCCGCGACCTTGCTGTGGTTGCCCTCCCAGAGCAGGTCGAGGGTCTGGAAGACCTTGCCGTCCCAGTCGATGACGAAGTGGCTCGAGCCGCCCGCGCCCTCGAGCTCGACGATGCTGTCGCGCGCCGTCACGGTCCGCGTGTCGTGCAACACGACGAGGTCCACCACCGCATCGAGGGCCTCGCGCGTCTCGGGGATCGCCTTGCCCCCCTGCTTGCGCGCCGCGAAGTACGTAAAGACATTGCCGCTGCCGTCGCGCTTGGCCCGCAGCTTGGCGAGCTCGCGCAGCTCCTCGAAGCGCCAGCGCGTCGCGTCGACGACGAGATCCACCGGCACCTCGACACCCGCGACCAGGATGGCCCCGATGCCAGTGGGCGGCGCCTTCACCTCGGGCCCGATGAGGCCCGAAGGCCTGACGACACCCCGGTCGCCGTTCGCCCCGACGCCGCCCGACAGCTGGCTCGGCTCCATGCCGGCGGCAAGGCGCTGTCCCAGAAGGCCCTCGGGGTGCCCGGGCTCGTCGGCCAGGAGCTGCTTGAAGAGGTCCCTGGCCTGGTCCCTCTGCCCCAACGCCAGCGCCTTGAACCCGAGCTTGAGGCGCCGGTCCAGCTCGTGCTCGCGCTCGGGCTCGCAGCGCGGCGGCCCCATCGGGACCTCGGCGTCGTCGCACGCGCCGAGCACCGCGGCCGCCCCGACCAGGCCCCACACGAGCGTCGCCACGCGGCCCCTCACGCGAGGCCTCCGGCCGTCGGCGCTTCGTCTTCGAGCCAGATGCCCATCACCACGAGGTCCTCGTGGTGGGTACCCATTCGCACGTAGCGCCTGAGGACCCCCTCGGTCGCGAAGCCGACCCGCTCATAGAGGCGGCGCGCAACCTCGTTGTCGTGGAAAACCGAGAGGCTCACGCGCTTGACGATGCGGCTCGCCAGCGCGTGGGTCAAGGCGGCATCCATCAAGAGGCGCCCGATGCCCCGCCCCCACGCGTGCTTGGCCACGCCCATCGACAGCTCGGCCACGTGCTCGGTCCGGCGCGAGCGCCCGCTGGCCAGCGTGATGGTGCCGAGGATCCCCTTTTCGCCAGGCCGCACCGCACAGATGGCGACCGACCCGGCGCGGATCCCGTACTCCTCGATGAGCCCGCGTTGCTCGCCCGCCGTCGGCAACGGGTCCTCGTCGCTCTGCAACATCCATGGCGTCTCGGTCGTGATGCGCTGGAGATGTTCGACCCACGCGACCGCATCGCGAGGCTCGGACATGCGCAGCTCCAGCGCCTCGCCCAGGCGATCGACCCCGCGCCAGGGCAGCTCCAGTGTTCGCCACCGCTGCACCCGGCCCGCGTCCTGTGTCGGCTCCGTCACGCGGAGGCCGGGGCCGCGGCCGGCTTGGGAATGGGCTTCATGGCGAGAGGGCCGGTGGGGTTGGCCGGGTCGGGCGCGATCTCGACCCCGGCCGCCCCGCGGAACGTGCCCGCGATGAGTGCGTAGCTGAGCGGGTCCTCGACCAGGCGGCGGATGGCGCGGTTGACCGGGCGCGCGCCGAAGGCCGGGTCGTAGCCCTCGACGGCGATGCGATCCAGCGCGTCGGCCTTCACGTCCATCGTGAGTCCCTGGTCGGCCAGGCGCTTGCCGAGGCCAGCCAGCTCGAGGCCGACGATGCGCACGATGTCTTCCCGCGAGAGGCGCCGGAAGATGACCTGCTCGTCGATGCGGTTCAGCATCTCGGGCCGGAAGAACTCGTCGAGCGCCACCTGCACGGCCTTTCGCATCTCGGCCTCGGGGGCCTCGGCGAGCTCGACGATGGCCTCGGACCCGAGGTTCGAGGTCATCACGATGAGCGTGTTCTTGAAGCTCACGACGCGGCCCATCGAGTCGGTGAGGCGCCCGTCGTCGAGGACCTGCAAGAGCAGATCGAAGACCTCGTTGTGGGCCTTCTCGACCTCGTCGAGCAGCACGATCGTGTACGGCCGCTTCCGCACCGCCTCGGTCAGCTGCCCGCCCTCCTCGTGCCCGACATAGCCCGGCGGCGCACCGACCAGGCGCGCCACCGCGTGCTTCTCCATGTACTCGCTCATGTCGATGCGCACGAGTGCGTTGGCGTCGTCGAAGAGGATCTCGGCCAGGCACTTCACGAGGTAGGTCTTGCCGACACCGGTCGGCCCCAGGAAGAGGAAGCTGCCCAGCGGCCGCCCCGGGTTCTGGATGCCGCTCCGGCTGCGGCGCACGACGTTGGCCACGGCCGTGACCGCCGCGTCCTGACCGATGACCTTCTTCTGGAGGCGCGCTTCCAGCTCGAGGAGCTTCGCGGATTCCTCCTCGGCCAGCCGCCGCACCGGGATGCCGGTCCACGCCGAGACCACCGACGCGATGTCGTCGGCCGTGACCGCCTCGCGCAGGTAGCCTCCGTCCTTCTGCACCACCGCGAGCTCGCCCTCCAGGGCAGCGAGCTTTCGGCGCGCGGCGGGCGTCCGCCCGAAGCGGATCTCGGCCGCCTCGTTCAGGTTGCCGGCGCGCGTCGCCGCCTCCTCACCGCGGTTCAGGAACTCGAGCTCCTCTTTCACCTGGCGGATGCGCGCCATGATGTCGCGCTCGCGCTTCCAGCGCTCGAGCTCGCCTTCGTGCTCGACGCGCAGCCGCGCGAGCTCCTTGTCGACGAGATCCTTCTGCCCGAGCGCCGCAGGCGTGCCCTCTTTTTGCAGCGCCTTGCCCTCGACCTCGAGCTGCATGATGCGGCGCCGCACCTCGTCGATCGGCCCCGGCAAGGAATCCGTCTCCAGGCGCAGGCGACTCGCCGCCTCGTCCAGGAGATCCAGCGCCTTGTCGGGCAGCATGCGGTCCGACACGTAGCGCGTCGACAGGCGCACCGCGGCGACCAGCGCCTGGTCCCCGATCTGCACCCCGTGGTGGACCTCGTAGCGCTCCTTCAGGCCGCGAAGAATCGAGAGTGACTCTCCAAACCCGGTCTCGGCGATCTCGACCGTCTGGAAGCGCCGCGCCAGCGCCATGTCCTTCTCGATCGAGCCGCGGTACTCCTTGGTGGTCGTGGCCCCGATGGCGTGCAGCTCGCCGCGGGCCAGCGCCGGCTTCAAGAGACTGGCCGCGTCGATGCCGCCCTTGCCACCGCCGCCGCCCGTCCCGACCAGGGCGTGCAGCTCGTCGATGAAGAGGATCACCTGGCCAGCCGAGGCCGTGACCTCCTGCACGATCTTCTTCATGCGCTCTTCGAAGTCGCCGCGCAGCTTCGTCCCGGCCAGCACGCTGCCGAGATCCAGCGCCACGAGGCGCTTGCCGCGGAGCGCGTCGGGCACGTCGCCCGCGGCGATGCGCTGGGCCAGCCCTTCGACGATGGCCGTCTTGCCGACGCCCGGCTCGCCGACCAGGACGGGGTTGTTCTTCCGCCGGCGCCCGAGGATCTCCATGATGCGACGCAGCTCGTCGTCGCGCCCGATGACCGGATCCAGGAGGCCCTTGGCCGCGCGCTGGGTGAGGTCGACCGAGAACTGCGCCAGCACGCTCTCGCTGTCGGCCGTGGTGGTCCCGCCCTGGACGGTCTCGGCCGGGCCGCCGTAGCCCGCGCTCGGGGTCACGGGCGGCGCGGCGCTCGCCGCGGTCACAGACCCGGGTGCGGCCCCTGTGGGACCAGGCGCGCTCGGGGTCACGGACTGTCCCGGGGTGGCCGCGCCGGCGGCCGGAGCTTCGGGCTTGCGTCCCCCACCCTCGCCGCGATGGATCGATCGCGCCGCGCGCGCGACCGCCTCCGGGCTGGCCCCGGAGTGCACCAGGGCGGCCTGGGCGCGGGTGCCGCTCACGTAGGAGATCGCCCCGAGGATGTGCGCGGTCGAGGTCGCGGGCGAGCCATCGGCGCGCGCGTTGGCGCGGGCCTGCTCGAAGATGCGCAGCAGCATCGGCGCGATGGTCATCCGATCCTGGGCCACCTTGGGGAAGGCCTGGACCTCGTCGGCCAGGGCCTGCCTCAGCGTGGCGGTCGGCGCCCCGAGGTAGACCAGGACGCGCAGCGCATCGCTGTCGCGTTGGTCGATCATGACGAGCAGGAGGAGCTCGGCCGTGAGCTGGGGGTGACGATCGCGGATCGCCGTGGCGTTGGCTTCCTCGACCGCTCTGCGGGCGGTGTCGGTGAAGTCGTCGAAGCGCATATCGAACACTCCAGGGCGGCGGCTGGCGACCGGGACCGGACCGCTCAGCGAATGTCGCGAGCTTCCTCCAGCCTGGCCGTCACCTGCAAGGGCAACCCTCGACGTTCGAGATCGATGCGCATGTCGCGACCGGCGACCGCGCTCGCGACCCGCAACCGGAACTCGGCGACGTTGCGCACCGGCCTCTCGTCCATCGCCAGCAACACGTCGCCAGGCAAGAGGCCCGCGCGCTCGGCGGGGCTCTGGTCGACGACCGCATCGACCAGCACGTGGCCACCGTTGTCGTCGGGGCCTTCCTGCTTCACGTAGACGCCGAGCCAGCTCCGCGACACGTAGCCGCCCTGCATGAGGCGCGGCAACGCTTCCTCGACCGCGTTCCAGCCGATGGCGAAGCCGATGCCGTGCCCCTCGGCCGAGACCGCCGTGTTGATGCCGACCACGCGCCCCGACATGTCGAACAGCGGCCCACCCGAGCTGCCCTGGTTGATCGCGGCGTCGGTCTGGATGAGGTCGAGGTAGCCGATCTGCGCGTTGACGAGCTCGCTCCGCCCCTTGCCGCTGACGATGCCCTTGGTGATGGTGTGGGCGAGGCCGAACGGATTGCCGATGGCCACGACCCACTCGCCGACCTCGAGCTTGTCGGAGTCCCCTGGTACGACCGGCACCAGCGCGGTCGCGCCGTCGATCTTCAAGACAGCCAGGTCGCGCACGGGGTCGATGCCGACCAGGCGCGCGGGCAGCTCGCTCTCGTCGGCGA
>JAEUKJ010000591.1 GCA_016792665.1 Deltaproteobacteria bacterium
AGGCTGCCCAACGGCTTGATCAGCTCTCGAAGTACTTGTCGGTGACCTCGAGACACTTGCTGATGGTCGCAAAGGTCTCGCGCAGCTGCTCCTCGGTGATGCAGAGGGGCGGGATGCAGGTGAAGCTGTTCCAGCGCACGAAGGTGAAGATGCCGTGGGCGTCGAGGGCCTTGGCGAACTCGGTCATGGCGACCGAGGTGCCGTTGTAGGCGCAGAGCGGCTCGCCCTTGCTGTTCTTCTGCAGGTCGATCATGCCGAAGAGGCCGATGGCGCGGCCCTTCTTGAAGGTCGGGTGGCGCGCGGCGAGCTTCTTGTACTCGTCCTTCATCACGTGCTCGAGGCGGGCGGCGTTCTCGATCATGCCCTCTTCGAGCATGACCTGGACGTTGGCCTCGGCGCACGCGAGCAGCATCGGGTGCGAGTTGTAGGTGAGGCCGCCCGCGAAGACGTTCTCTTTGAAGAAGTCGGCGACCTTGTCCGAGAGGCCGACGGCGCCGAGCGGGAGGTAGCTCGAGGTGAGCCCCTTGGCGAGGGTGACGATGTCGGGGACGATGTTGAAGTGCTCGAAGGCGTAGAGCTTTCCGGTGCGCCCGAAGCCGGCCATCACCTCGTCGCAGATGAGCAGGATGCCGTGCTCGTCGCAGATGCGGCGCAGCCCTTCCATGTAGCCCTTGGGAGGCGGCAGGATGCCGTTGGTGCCGGTGACCGTCTCGACCAGGATCGCCGCGAAGGACTTCGGGTTCTCGTACATCAGGATCTCCTCGAGATAGAGGAGGTTCTGCTGCGCGCGCGTCTCGTCGTCAGCGCCAAACGAGTACTTGTAGGGCTGCGGGTCGAGGACGCGCACGATGCCCGGGGCCGACGGCTCGTTCGGCCAGCGGCGCGGGTCGCCGGTGAGGTTGATCGTGAGGTTGGTGGCGCCGTGGTAGGCGCGGTGGCGCACGAGGATCTTCTGGCGGCCGGTCATGAGCTTGGCGGCGCGCAGCGCGTTCTCGTTGGCCTCGGCCCCGCCCAGCGTGAAGAAGAAGGTGTTGATCGGGTTCGGCGTGATGTCGGCGAAGAGCTTGCCGACGCGCGCGCGCACGGCGGTCGCGCTCTGCGGGTGGGCGAAGACCAGCTCGTCGGCCTGGCGCTTGATGGCGTCGCGGACCTTCGGGTGGTGATGGCCGATGTTGACCGACATCAGCTGCGAGTTGAAGTCGGTGTAGCGCTTGCCATCCGGCGTCCAGAAGTAGATCCCCTCGGCGCGCGCGATGGGGACAGGGTGGACGGCGCTCTGCTTCGCCCAGGTGTAGAGCGTGTGGTCTTTGCAGAGCCGGATCATCTCGTCGCTGGACATCGCCTCGGTCATGGTCTGCCTCGCTTCCTCGCTTCGGGACTCGAAAAAATGCCGAGTCTGATTAGCCGACGGGCGCCGAGGTGTCCACGGTTCCGGGGCCCTCGGGCGGGCCGCTCGTTGACAGGGGGAGGGCCGGGCCGCATAGTGACGGGCGGTCGGTCCCTATTGCATTCGCCGGCAGCCTGGCTCACAGGCCTCGCGCGAACAGGACCAGGAGCTCGAACGTGCCTCCACAGAGTCGAGTCAGTGATATTGGCAGCGTCGACGCCGACGCCCATGGATGCCCCGCGTGCCCCCACCCGGCCAAGGGTCCGATCATCGTCGGGTCGCCCAACGTCTTCACGAACAGCCTGCCGACGGCGCGCATGGACGACAAGGGCGTGCACGCCGCGTGCTGCGGCCCGAACATGTTCACGGCCAGCGCTGGGTCCGGCACGGTCTTCGTGAACGGCAAGAAGGCGCACCGCAAGGACGACAAGCAGACCCACTGCGGCGGCACCGGCAAGTCCATCAAGGGTTCGCCGAACGTGAACACGGGCGGCTGAGCAGCCGAGGGCAGCCTGGCTCCGCCAGGCCTTCGGCGTTGATCAGGCTGCCGTTCTTTCTAGAACGGAGAGGTCATCGTTCGGCGGCGCGTGCGTGCCCGTTGGAGGGCGTCGAGCTCGAGGAGCTCGGCCTCCCAGCGGGACTTGTGCGCGACCTGGTGGACGGGGTCGACCGGGCGGGCGCCGAGCGCGCTCGAGAAGAGGGCTTGCCAGACCTGGCGATGGGTCGGGTCTTCGTCGGCTTGTAGGATGGCCGCGGTCGCGGTGAGGAGGTCGGCGTCGGCGACGAGGTCGCTGACCAGATCGGAGGCGGCCGGGAAGTCGCGCGCCGCGAGCAGGGCCGCAAGCCGCGTGGCGAGGAGCTCGGGCGAAGGGTCGAGGAAGCCGACCTTGCCGAGCGCGGGGGCCGGGGTCGGGACGCGGGCGTAGATCCCGACGGTCGTGGCGGGGTCGGCGCGGCGCTGTGCGAGGGCGCGTGCGGCGTTGGCCGCGGCAGCAGTGGGGTCGCTCGCCGCGAGGACGCGCGCCAGCCCGAAGGCGTCGCCCGAGAGCCCGTGACACGAGGCGGCGAGACGGAGCGCGCCGCGGCGCTCGGCATCGGCGGCGAGCGCGGCGATGACGGCGGTGTAGGCGGCCGGCGGCGTGAATGCGGGGCGCGCGCCGGTCGAGACGCCGGGCAGGTCGAGGTCGAGGGCGAGCTCCTGGAAGCGATGGGTCCAGGTGTGCTCGGCCAGGGCGCGCGTCTTGGCGCGCGAGGCGGTGGCGAGCGCGGCGGACGGGTCGGCGAGGAGGCGATGGCACGCGGCCACGAGGGTGGCCGTGTCGCCGTAGCGCGGGACCTCGTCGGCGGTGAAGTAGCCGTCGAGGTCGGGGGCCTCCTGGGCGACCTGCGTGGCGCCGCAGAGGGCGGCCTCGAGGAGGCGCACCTTGACCATGGGGATCGGCTCGGCCTCCCAGTCGCCGGTCGTCACGACCACGCCGGCGGTCTGGAGGACGGCGGCCATCGTCGGCCCCTCGAGCGGGCCATGCACGACCAGCGCAGGGTTGCGCGGCCAGCCGTGCCCGAAGACGTGCACCGGGAAGCCGGCCTGGGCGAGCTCCAGGGCGAGCTGGAGGCGGCGCTCGTACGCGCGCCCGACGAAGACGACGGCGCGCTGGAGGGACTCGGCGAGCGAGACGGGAAGCGGGCCAGGGGCCAGCGCGAGGGGACTCATGGCCCAGCGCAGGTGGCGCGCGGCGATGCCCGCGTTGAGGAGGGAAAACGCGTGGTGGGGCGAGGTGACGTAGACGCGATCGAAGGCCGCGAGGACCTCGTGGTAGGCGTCTCGGACCTCGGGGCGGGCGCGCGCGCCAGCGTAGAGCGGCTCGTCGAAGCAGAACGCGGCGACCCGCGCGCCGAGGCTGCGGAGGGCGCGCCACGTCGAGGCTGGGGCGTGGTCGTAGGGCGGGCAGACGAGGACCAGGTCCGGGCGGAAGCTCTCGCCGATCGCCAGGAGCCAGGCCGCGAGGCCGTGGGCGCCGAGCACGGGCGCGGCCTCCTGGGTGGGCAGGGGCAGGACGACGTGGCCGAGGCCGGAGAGATCTGGGGACGCCCAGCGGACCATGGCCCCGTCGGGGTCGATGGTCTCGGTCACGAGGATCCGCAGAGGGGGCTTCAAGTCAGAAGCGGAGCTGGCCGGTGACGCCGCCGCCCGAGGGGCCGATCCACGGGACGAAGCTGGTCGACTCCTCGGGGTCGTCGAGGAGCAGGATGGCCGCGATGCCACCGCCGACGAGCACCGCACCCGCGATGAGGGCGCCGGTCGCGCGGTCCCAGGCGACGCTCGCCTCGCGCCGCACCTGCGCGCGGAGGGCCACATCGACGTCGCAGGCCGCGCCTGAGCACGCCGCCTCGTCGTCGAGGCCGACGCCCTGGACGACGAAGACCGTGCCGACAGCGAGGGCTGCCCCACCGAGCGCCACCGCGACCGAGCCGACGCGCACCCAGGTCGACGGACCGGGGCGCTTGATCGGGGGGCCTTCCTTGTCTTCGTCGGGCCGCGTCTCGACCGGGGTCGCGACGACCTCGGCAGGGGCGGTCTCGGTGCCGGGCTTCTGCCCGAGGATCGCGGGGCCGGCGGTCTCCTGGACGGCGAGCTCGGCCGGGGCGTTGGGGCGCAGGTCGACCTTCAGCTCGACGGCCTTGCCGGCGGTGACCGTGAACGAGACCTCGCGCGCGGCGTTCGAGGCGCGGTGCAAGAGGCGCACGGCGTGCGTGCCGGGCTCGAAGTAGGCGGTGACCGGGGTCTTCGGGGTCTTCTCGGGGACCTTCGAGCCGGCGTTGCCGACGAAGGAGACCTCGGCACCGGGGGGCTCGGTCGTGAGCGTCACGCGCCCGCGCTTCTCCATGAGATCTTTGTCGAGGCGGGCGATGGTCGTGCGCGCGTCGTCGCGCATGACGACCCAGTGCGCGGGCAGGTTGGTGCCGCGCGCGTCCGCACCCTCGACGAAGCTGTTCAAGGCCAGGGCGGCCCGCTCGGAGTCGCCCGAGAGCTCGTCGGCCGCGGCGATGTCGAGCCAGAGCTGCCAGCGCTCTTCCTCGGCGGCGTCGAGCAGGCCCTGGCAGTCAGCGGCCTTCATCGTCTTCTTGACGGCCTTCTTGCCGAGGACCTCGACCGCGACCTTGCAGGGGTCGGGCGGCACGGGGTCGGCGGCGCGGGCCGGACCGGCGAGGCCGAGCACGACGATCGCCGGAGCGATGCGGTTGAAAAGGCTGCCGAGACGGGCGGGACCGACACGAGGCTTCATGGGTGGGAGGCTAACCGTGCTCATGCACTAGCGCAAGCCGGCCGACTGCGGCAGGGCGTGCGGTTCGGGTTGGCGTGCGTGGACTCCGGGTCTATAGTCCGCGCGGTGCTTCGTACCCTTGCCATCGTCATGCTCGCGTCGGTCCTCGGGTCGCTGACAGGCTGTGCGGCGACAGAGACGGTCGGTCGGGCGCGCGCGGACTACGCGCTCGCGAGCCGGTGCATGGCCGAGACCGCCGTTGGGCAGCCTGGCTCCGCCGCGCCTTCGACGGGGCCCGAGGCGACGCCCGCGGATCCGGCGGGGCACGCCGCATGCGTGGAGACCTGCGGTCGCGGGATCGCGCAGGGGTGCTTCGCGCTCGGGCGCGTCGCGCTGCGCGGGGACGACAAGCGCCCGAAAGAAGCGCTGGTCCACTTCGACAGGGCGTGCGAGCTCGGCGAGGCGGCGGGGTGCGTCGAAGCGGCGCTCCTGGTCGAGCGCGGGGTCGACGGCCCGCCCGACCCGACCCGCGGCCTGCGCTACAACCGCATCGCGTGTGACCGCGGCCACCCCACCGGGTGCGCCAACCTGGGCCTGGCCTATCAAGCTGGCGAGGTCGTGCCCAAGGACGAGCTGCGCGCGTCCCAGCTCTATCAGCGCGGGTGTGCCGGCGGGGACGCGGCCGGGTGCGCGAACCTGGCGTTCCTGTTCCACTACGGGATTGGGGTCACGCGCAACGACAAGCGGGCCCGCGAGCTCTACGAGGACGCGTGTGCGCGCGGCCACCAGCGCGCCTGCGGGAACCTGGCGGGGCTGCTCGTCGCGGGCCGCGGGGGTGCGCGGGACGAGGTGCGGGCGGCCAAGATCTATCGTGGCCTGTGCGATGAAGGGATGCTCGAGGCGTGCGCGAGCCTCGCGACCCAGCACGAGTTCGGCATGGGGGTCGATCGCGACCCGGCCGAGGCCGAGCGCCTCTTCACCAAGGCGTGTGATGGCGGGATCGCGGAGGCGTGTGTCGGGCTCGGGCGCATGTTCGAGGGCGGGCTCGCCGGCGGCAAGGGCGTGGTCGACCTGCCCGAGGCCTCGCGACTCTACCGCAGGGCGTGCAGCGCGACCGGCGAGCGCGAAGCGTGCGATCGGCTGGAGCGCGTGAACCGCGCGATCGATGCGCAGAAGCGCGAGTGACGACGGGGAGGACATCATGAAGCTGTGGATGAGCGCGGTGGCGCTGTCGGTCTTTGGCGCGAGCGGATGCGTCGTGTGGCAGTCGAAGTATGACGAGCTCCAGCACGAGTACGACGAGTACAAGACCAAGGCCGAGGCCCGCGAGGCCGGCCACCAGGCGACGATCCAGGGGCTCGAGGACGCGCTGCGCGCCGAGCGTCAGCGGGTGGCCGACCTCGAGAACCAGCTCACGACGTTGCGCGCCGAGAAGGTCGCCCTGTCGCTCGACAAGACACGCATGCAGGCGGCCGAGGCCGAGCTCACGCGCGCACTGAAAGAGCTCGAGGAGCGCAAGATGGCGGCCGAGAAGCGCGTCGCCGAGTACCGCGACCTGCTCTCGCGCTTCAAGCAGCTCATCGACTCGGGCAAGCTGCGCGTGCGCATCATCGACGGGCAGATGGTCGTCGAGCTGGCGACCGACGTGCTGTTCCCGGCCGGTTCGGCGGTGCTCTCGGCCGAGGGGCGCGCGGCCATCGTCGAGGTGACCTCGATCCTGGCGACCATCCCCGAGCGCCGCTATCAGATCGCCGGCCACACCGACAACGTGCCGATCCGCACGGCGCGCTATCGGTCGAACTGGGACCTCGGCTTCGATCGCGCGCACTCGGTCATCCAGGCGATGATCGAGAGCGGCATGCCGACGACCCGCATCTCGGCGTCGAGCTACGCCGAGTTCCGGCCGACCGCGCCCAACGACAACGACGAGGGCAAGGCCAAGAACCGGCGCATCGAGATCATCGTCGTGCCCGACCTGTCACAGCTGCCGGGCGCCGAAGAGCTGCAGAAGCTCGACCCGCCGCCCAAGGGCTGAGGCGGAGCGGGTCTCGCCGTCACTTGCGGCGGCGAGGCACCGGAGGCGGCAGCGGCGGCGGCTCGTCACGCGAGGGCGGCTCGGCGGGCGCGTCCATGGCCTCGGGCGGGAGCGGCGGCGGGCCGACGGGCTCGATGCCGACGAGCAGGGCCTCGACCTCGATGAAGGTCGGCGCGACGTCGTCGGTCCAGGTCTCGCCGAGCGACTCGCTCGGGGTCGGGACCGCAGGGGTCTCGGTCGCGACCTCACCCTCGCCCAGCGAGTCGGGCAGGATCAGCGGCGAGAGCGTGCGACGGCGCGTGCGTGGGCGGACCGGGGCCGACTGCGGAAAGACGGCCTCGGACTCGTCGTTGGCGGGCGCGAGCTCGGCGACCAATTCGGCCAGCTCGGGCCCGATGTCGGACGCGTGCCGCGGCACGAAGGCGTCAAGCGCGATGCGCATCTCGGTGGCGGTCGCGTAGCGATCCTCGGGCTGGCGCGCCAGGGCCTTCCTGAGGAAGTCCTGGAAGGGCGGCGAGAGGTCGTGGGTGTGGCGGGCGAGGCGTTCTTCGATCTGCGCCAGCGCCACGGCGCGCAGGGTCTCGGCGCCGTCGCGGCCGCCGAAGAGGCGGCGGAAGGTGGCGAGCTCGAAGGCCAGGATGCCGACGGCGAAGAGGTCGCTGCGCGGCGACAGCACGCCGCGTGTGACGAGCTCGGGGGACATGTAGCCGGGCTTGCCGTGGAGGCGGCCGAGGCGCGCCAGGGGGCCGGTGGGGCTGTCCTGGAGGGGGATGCCGAAGTCGCGCACGAGCACGCGGCCGGTGTCTTCGATGAGGATGTTCGAGGGCGAGAGGTCGCCGTGCGCGATGCCGGCGAGCCCGATGGTCGGGTCGGCGCGGCGGTGGGCGTGGTCGAGGGCCTCCAGGATCTGGCGCACGATGCCGAGGGCGACGCGCACCGGGATCTTTCGGCGCGCGGCGGTGGCGCGCTCGAGGAGGTGGAGGAGATCGACGACGCGGACGTCCTCGACCACCGTGACGAGCTGCCCGTCGTGCAGCGCGAAGTCGAGGACCGGCAAGATGTTCGGGTGGACGAGGCGGCTGCCGAGGACCGCCTCGGTGCGCTCTTGCTCGGCCATGCGCGGGTCGGCGGCGAGCTCGGGGGCCAGGCGCTTGACGAGGATTGGGCGTGAGAATCCGTTCGCGCCGCCTCTTCGCGCGCGCCAGAACTCCGCCGAGCCGCTCCGGAAGGCGCGTCGCAGGAGGGTGATGCCAACTGTTTCCACCGCCTCTCCATTTACGCCCTCAATGGCGGCGCGTCCACTGGACCCGCCGATGGTCTCGGGGCGCGGTCGGGTCAGGGCGCGGGATCGGCGCAGCAGCGAAAGCCGGTCGAGTAGTCGTGATGGCTCACATCGTGAGCAGTGGTGCGGTAGAGGCAGCCGTTGCCGTTGATGCTGGTGTCGGAGAAGAAGCCGCCTCGGAAGGTGCCGGCCGCGTCGTCGACCCACTCGTGGAGATTGCCCATGAGGTCGAAGACGCCGTTCGCGGTGACACACCCCGGGTTCTCGCCGGCGAGGTCGAGGCTGGCCGGGAGCTGGGCGAGGCAGGGGTTGTCGATCTCCGAGAAGATCCAGGACGCGTTGGTGCCGAAGTACTCGACCGCCACGTGCGTCCTGCGCGCGTCGTTACACCGGCCCGGGACGCGGTCGGGGCCGTAGGGGTAGGTCCAGTTGGAGGGGCCGCGACACGCGGCGAGCCACTCGTCGCTCGAGCAGAGGCGCTTGCCGGCGCGCCCACACGCCGCGGCCGCGCGGACCTCGTCGATGTTGCCCTGCGGCACGCCCCAGCGCAGCGAGACGGCGCGGGCGAGGGCCTGGCCCGGGGGGTGATAGGGCGAGAGGGAGACCGAGGGATCGGCGGCGAGGACCAGCGAGGCCTCGAAGCGATCCATGCAGAAGTCGCCGGGCGCCGGCTCGGCCGGGACGTAGGCCATGCCGGCCGGGCAGCCGGGGTCGCCGGGCTCCTCGACGAGGCCGTCGTTCGGGGTCGGCAGCACCGCGGGATCGCAGAGCGGGGGCGCGGTGGACGCGGTGCAACAACGGATGTCCGCCGCGCCGGGGCAGAGGCCGGAGGTCGATGTCCAGTCCGGGGCGGGGCAGTCGGCCACGGCGATGCAGGCGCCCGGCGCACGACTGGCGCTGCAGCGGTCGAGCGCCGGGAGGCAGCAGCGCACCTGCGGCCCACCGTCGCAGAAGCCCTCGAGCGCGGCCTCGCCCGGCTCGCAGTCGGCGACGTGGCGACAGGTCCCCGTGCGGGCGCCGACCCGACAGGGCGCGTCGTCGGGGCCGGCGGCGTCCGCGTCGTGGGAGTCGGCGACCTGGGTGGCATCGACGCTGTCGATGGAATCGAGGACTGCATCATCGATGTCGGAGATGATGTCGGAGCCGGGCGCGTCGCTGTCAGGCGTGCCGGTGTCGGTGTCCGGAACGCTGTCGGCGTCCGGGGCGTCGGGCGTGCCGGTGTCGGCGTCCGCGGCGGCGTCGGACGCTGCGTCGAGCACCGTGGCCGAGGCGCCGCGCGGGGCGCGCACGAGGGTCGCCTGGTCGCGCTCGACCCCGCCGCAGGCGGCGAAGCCGAGCAGCGGGCCGAGGCATGCGCCGAGCAGGACGACGAGGAGAGAGCGTTGCACGCGCCGAGGGTAGCGCGCTTCCGGGTTCGATTGAACCACGCCGCGTCACGCGGCGAGGGCGTCGCCAATCACGCGGGCTGGCACGCGCCGAGCGTCACATCGTGTCCTGGGTGGCCTTCCAGATCTTCTTGGCGTGCTCGAGCAGCGCGGCCGGGGCCTTCTTGAAGTCGGCCTTGAACGTGCCGCCGACGGTCTCGGTCCCGAGGTTCACGCGGCTCTCGCCGCGGAGCGCGTACTTCTGCTTGCCCTCCAGCATCAGCACCTTCATCAACGACGGGCTGACGTCGCCCGCGCAGCGCGTGACGTAGCCGAAGGTGAGCTCACCCTGGGCGTCCTCGTCGGCGTTGGTGACGGTGACGCTGCCGGGCAGGAAGCGTGCGGTGAGGTCGAGCTCGCAGGGCTGCACCGCCTCCTTGATGTTCTGCACCTTCTGGAACTTTCCGTTCTTCTTCAGGAAGACCGTCACGTAGAGGACCTTCGAGTCGTAGCGGGTGTCGTCCTTCACGCCGGTCTTCGAGGTGTTGGCGAAGACCGCGACGTGCTCGCCATCGCCGTCGAGCCAGGTCACGACCTGCTCGACCTGCCCGACGTCGAGGCCGGTGACCTCGGTGAAGGTGAGGCCTTCGGGCAGCTTGTCGGTCGCCACGATGCGGGCGGTCTCGGGGATGTTGTCGGCCAGGGCGGGCGTGGCCGCGAAGGTCGCGAGCAGCGAGAGCGAGAGGGCGAGGCGGCGCATGGAGATCCTTGTTCGGGGACGCGAGAGACAGGCGCGATGACCGCGAGGCGGGAGGTCCGTCCGCGCGGTCGCTGCGACCTCAGGAGTGCGGGTGCGAGACCGTGTCGGTGCGGATCTCGGCGGCCTTCTGCGCGCCGAAGAGCCGTTCGATGAGGACCAGCGCGAAGTCGACCGAGGTGCCCGGGCCGCGGCTCGTGATGACGTGGCCGTCGATGACGACGCGCGCCTCGGAGTAGTGCTCGAAGGCCGCGAGGTCCTGGCGCACGCCGGGCCAGCTCGTGATGTGGGTCTTCGGGTCGAGGCCGGCCTGCGCGAGGACGAGCGGGGCCGCACAGATGGCCGCGGTCAGCTTGTGCTCGGCCAGGCGCTTCCGGAGGAGGCCCATCAGCGCCTCGGACTCGGGCAGCTTGGCGACGGCGGGGCCGCCCGGCAGCACGACGAGGTCCCACTCTTCGCCCCACTCGGCGAGCGCCTCGCCGAGGTCGATGTCGGCCATGACGCGGATCTTGTGCTTGCCCGCGATGGGGTTCGGAGCGCCAACCGACGCGGTGATGACCTGGGCGCCTGCGCGACGGAGGTAGTCGACGACGGTGAGAGCCTCGACCTCTTCGAAGCCGGGGGCGAGGGGAACGAGGACGCGCTTCATGGGAACCTCCGCTTGGGGACGTGTGCATTGGCCGGCCGCGCTCGGGGCGGGTGCGGCTTGCGAGGAGACGCTGCCACCGAGGTGCCGAGCGCGCAAGACGTGGTCTTGGCGCAGTCGGCGGGCCCAGATCGGGTCAAATCACACGGCGCCGCTCAGGCTCCGACGCCGGTCGGCGGCGTCTCGGCGGGCGCGTGAGGAGCGTGGTGGGTCGCCCCTTCGGACTCGTCGACCGGGCGGTACTTCCTGGACATGATCGCGTAGAGGGCGGGGATGAGATAGAGCGTGAGCAGCGTGCCGACGGTCATGCCGCCGACCACCGCGATGCCGAGCGACTGGCGGCTGCCGCCGGCCGCGCCGAGCGAGAGGGCGATGGGCAGCACGCCCAGGATGGTCGCGGTCGCGGTCATGAGCACCGGGCGGAAGCGCGAGGCGGCGCCCTCTTCGGCGGCCTCGAGCACGCTGAGCCCGCCGTGCTCCTTGCGCTGGTTGGCGAACTCGACGACGAGGATGCCGTTCTTCGTGACGAGGCCGATGAGCATGATGAGCCCGATCTGCGAGAACACGTTCAGGGTCGAGCCGGTCATCGCGAGCGCCGCGAGCCCGCCGACGAGCGCGGTCGGCACCGACATGAGCACGATGATCGGGTCGATGAAGCTCTCGAACTGCGCGGCGAGCACGAGGTAGGCGAGCAGGAGCGCGAGGCCGAAGGCGAAGAACAGGCTCGAGCCCGACTCCTCGAAGTCGCGCGCCTCGCCGGCCAGCGCCGTGCGGAACGTGTCGGGCAGGACCTCCTGGGCCACCGCGCGCATCGCGACGATGCCGTCGCTGAGCGTGAAGCCCGCGTTGGGAGCGCCCGAGATGGTCGCCGCGACCGAGCGGTCGTAGCGCGGAATGGTGCTCGGGGCGACGCCGGGCTGGAAGGTGACGAGGCTCGCCAGCGGGATCGAGGTCCCGTCGCGGCCGCGCACCTCGAGCTTGGCGAGGTCGGCGGGCGTCATGCGGAAGGGGCGGTCGAGCTGGCCCATGACCTGATACTGGCGCCCGTTCATGCGGAAGTAGCCGAGCCGCGTGTCGCCGAACGAGAGCTGGATGGCGCGCGCGACGTCGAGCACCGGCACCCCGAAGTCGGCGGCGCGCTCGCGGTCGACGTAGATGGCGCCCTCGGGGCGCGTGACCTTCAGGTCGGCGTCGACGAAGCGGAGCTCTTTCCGTTGGCCGGCCTTCTCCAGGAACTTCGGCAGGACCTCGAGCAGGTCTGGCAGGTTGGGGGCCTGGATCACGAACTGGAGCGGCGGGCCGCCGAAGCGGGCGCCGATGGTCGGAGGCTGGGCCGGGATGGCGCGCAGCTCGTCGAAGCTGCCGAGGTCCTTCGAGAGGGCCTCGTAGATCTGCTTCTGCGAGCGCACGCGGTCGCCCGGCTCTTTGAGGTAGATGTTCTGGATGCCGGTGTTGGGCGGGCCACCGAAGATGCCGACGATCGAGAAGGTCTTCGAGATCTCGGGCACCGCGTCGGCCACGCGCACCGCCATGCGGTCGAGCGCGCTCTCGGTGTAGTCGAAGGTCGCGCCCTCGGGGGCGAGGATCGAGACGCGGATGTTCGAGCGGTCCTCGAGCGGGGCGAGCTCTTGTGGGAGCCCGCTGAAGAGGTGCACGACCAGGAAGCCGAGGCCGATGGTGATGGGCGGCGCGAGCCAGCGGACCTTCATGAAGGCGCGAAGGCTCGACGTGTACATGCGGTTCATCCACACGAAGAAGGGCTCGGTCTTGCGATGGAGCCAGCCGGGTCGCTCGCGATGGAGGAGGATCTGGCTGCACATCATCGGCGACAACGTCAGCGCGACGAAGGCGGAGATGGCGACCGCGCCCGCGACGACCAGGCCGAACTCGCGGAAGAGGCGACCGGTGAGCCCTTGGAGGAAGATGACCGGCACGAAGACGGCGGCGAGGACGACGGTGGTCGCGATGACCGCGAAGTAGACCTCACGCGTGCCCTCGCGCGCGGCCTGGCGCGGTGGCATGCCGCGTTCGATGCGGGTGTAGACGTTCTCGAGCACGACGATGGCGTCGTCGCACACGAGGCCGATGGCCAAGACCAATCCGACCAGCGTGAGGATGTTGATCGAGAAGCCGAGGAGGAACATCACGAAGAAGGTCGCGATGATGGACACGGGGATCGCGACGACCGGGATGAGGGTTGCGCGCCAGTCGCGGAGGAACGCCGTGATGATGAGCGCCACCAACAGGAACGCGATGATGAGGGTCTCTTCGACCTCGGACAGCGAGCTCCGCACGAACGTCGTGAAGTCGTAGCCGATCTCGGCCACGCAGTCCGACGGGATGGCCTTCTTGATCGAGTCCAGGCGGCGGTAGAACTCGTCGGCGATCGCGACCGCGTTCGAGTTCGGCTGCGGGATGACGGCCACGCCGACCATCGGGGCGCCGAGATTCTTGATGCCGGTCTTGGGGTTCTCGGGCCCGAGCTGGGCGCGGCCGACGTCCTCGAGGCGGATGGCGCGGCCGTCGGGCGTGCGGATGACCATGCGCTGGAAGTCGGCGGGGGTGTGCAGGCTCGCGTCGGCGCGCAGGCCCATGTCGGTCTGGACGGCCTCCATCGAGCCGGCCGGGAGCTCGACGTTCTCACGCGCGAGCGCCGCCTGGACGTCACTGGCGGTGACCTGGTGCTGGGCCATCTTGTCGGGGTCCAGCACGATGCGCATGGCGTAGCGGCGCTCGCCGAAGATGCGCACCGAGGCGACGCCGGGGATGGTCTGGACGCGGTCGCGGATGAGCGTGTCGGCGATGTTGGTGAGCTCGAGGGTGTCGCGCTGCTCGCTCTGCACGGTGAGGAAGATGATGGGCGAGGAGTCGGCGTCGGCCTTCTCGACGATGGGGGGATCGGCGTCGGCGGGCAGGAGGCGCACGGCCGCGCCGACCTTGTCGCGCACGTCGTTGGCGGCGTCGCTGACGTTCGAGCCGAGGTTGAACTCGACGCGGATGGAGCTGGTGCCGGTGCGCGAGCTGCTCGAGATGACGCGGATGCCGGCGACCGCGTTGATGGCGCGCTCGAGCGGCTCGGTGATGACCGAGTCGATGACCTCGGGGCTGGCGCCGGCGTAGTTGGTCGTGACCGTGACGATCGGGGGATCGACCGCGGGGTACTCGCGGACGCCGAGGCCGAAGATGGCGACGACCCCGAAGAGGACCGGGACGATCGAGAGGACGGTGGCGAGGACGGGGCGGCGGATCGAGGTATCGGACAGACTCATCGGGGCGCCCCCGCCTTCGGGGCCTCGGGGCTGCCCGCGGGCGCTGCCTTGTCGCCCTCGGCCTTGGGCGCCGCCTTGTCGCCCTCGGTCGGCTTCTTGGGGGCGTCGCCGGCCGAGGCCGTGTCGCCCGCGCTGACCTCGCGCACAGGCGCGCCGTTGCGGACCCGGAGGAGGTTCGTGATGATCACGCGATCGCCAGGGGCGAGGCCGGAGGTGACCTCGACGCGGGCCGCCTCGCGCACGCCGATGGCGACCGGGATCTCCTTGACGACGCCGTCGCGGTTGACGAAGACGCGCCCGCCCGTCGGCGAGGGGACCACCGAGATGGCCGGGACGAACAAGGCCGGGCGCGGCGCGAGCGGCACGACCGCGGTGGCGAAGGTGCCAGGCAGGAGGCCGCGCGGGGCGTCGACGCGCGCACGCACGAGCACGCTGCGCGAGGTCTTGACGATGGACGGAGCGATGGCGGTCACGACCGCATCGAAGGTCTCGGTGCGACCGTCGACGGTGAAGGTGAGGCGGCTCCCGACCGCGACCTGAGAGGCGTTGCGCTCGGGCAGGCGGACCTCGAGCTTCAGCGTGTCGAGGTCGGCGAGGCGGCCGAGCGGCGTGCCGGGCTGGACCCAGGCACCGACACTGACGAGACGCAGCCCGAAGGTCCCCGCGAACGGGGCGACGACGCGCGTCTTCTCGATCGTGACCTCGAGCTCGTTGGCCTGGGCCTGGAGGTCCTCGACCCGCAGCCGGGTCGTGTCCTTGCTGTCCGCGCTGACCGCCCCGCTCTCACTGAGGCTGGCGTAGCGGCCGAGCGAGGTCTTGGCGAAGCGCGCCTGCACGCGGAGGCGCGCGAGCTGCGCTTCGAGGTCGCGCGAGTCGAGGACGAAGAGGACCTGCCCCTTGTCGACGTGCTGGCCGTCCTCGACCTTGACCTCGACCACCTTGCGCGACAGGTCCGCCGAGAGGTCGACGGCCTCGTTCGCGATGAGCTCACCCGAGCCGGTGAGGGTCGGCGCGTACGCCTCGGACTGGACGACGTAGACCTGCACCGGCAGGGGCGGCGGCGCGGCCTTCGGAGGCGGGGCCTGGGGCGCATCTGCGGACGAGCGCGGCGCAGCGACGACGGCGACCACGGCCACGGCGACCACGGCCAGTGCGCCGAAGCCCCACCAGATCGGGCGGCGCGAGGACCGCGCGGAGCCAGGCCGCCCGGGCGAACCGGGAGGGGTGGACGCGAGAGGGTGAGCTTCGTCGGGCATTGGGCACCGCCGGTCGACAGAGGGTTGCGTTTCGGGGCCGCGCAGGCTGCGTAGGGGCCGGGTCGGGAACGTGGCGACCGATCCGAGTCAGACAACCCGCGGTCCGACGGTCCGTCGCGTGCGAATCGATTCGTTGGTTGCCTGTCGCGACCGCCCCGTGACCCGATTCCCCGCAGAGATACAGAGCGAAACGCGAGCTGTCTGGGGAAAGGTTCACGACCCGGGTTCGAAAAAGGTTACCTTACACAGGGTCCAGGTCTTTTCGGGGGACCGCGCGTCCCAGCCGCTCGGCCCTGCTTCGAGGGGGATTCGAGGTCACACGGAATAGGGCTTCGGCGGCGGCTCGTTCGGGGCCGAATGCGCGAGTTCGGACGCGCGGGGTGAGGCCGGCTCGGCCGGGCTTTTCGGTGGAGGGATGGAGCTCATGCCACGGTGGACGCTGATTGCAGGTGGAGCAGTGCTCGTCGTCGCCGCGATCTTCGCGCTCCGTGGAGGCGGGGCGGACACCGACAGCCACGATCGCGTGGGCGCACGCGGCGGCCTGGTCCCGAAGAAGAAGGTGCTCGCGGAAGGCGATCGCATCTTCGCCGGCGATCGCGTCCTGGACGTGGTGGTCGATGGATGCCGCGGGCCGGCTGTGGGCGCCCTGGTCTTCGCGCACGTGGGCAAGCAGCTCTTCACCGCGGAGAGCGACGAGAGCGGGCGCGCGCACCTGCAGATCGCGAGCGAAGACGAGGTCACCGTGACCGCCCGGGTCGGCACGTACGAGTCGGAGCCGGTCGGCTGGGAGGACGAGGGCGAGGCCGTGGCCGTGAAGGTCTGCCCGCCCGGTCGGGTGAGCGGCGTCGTGCGCTGGGACTACGGCGGGTCGGTGGCGCGAGCGACCATCGCGCTGGTGGACGAAGCGGGCACGATCCTCGACGAAACGGAGACCAGTGACGGCGGGGCCTACGCGCTCGTGGATGCGGAGCTCAGCGGGCGGAGCCTGAAGATCGAGGCCTCGGGCGAGCGGGCCGAGCGCGACCTCGCTGCGCTGTCGCCTGGTGAGGCGCGGCGCTTCGACGTGGTGATGGGCGACCTCCGCGAGGTCGAAGGGTGGGTCCTCGACATGCAGGGCGACCCCGTCGCGGGTGTCACGGTGCGGCTCGGGTGGGAGACCAGTGGCAGTCAGTGGAGCACGGTCAGCGACGCGAAGGGGGCCTTTCGCTTCGAGGACATGCCGGCGACCCCGCTGCGCGTGACGGCCGATGGCGGTGACCTCGGTATGGCTTCGGCGCGCATCGCGCAGGCCGATGGTGCGCGGCGCGAGGTGACGCTGGTCCTGGAGCCGGTCGGGGCGATCCTCGTGACCATCGCGCCGAAGCTGCGCGCGGCGTTGGGGGATACCGAGGTGACGGTGGTAGCGCGCTGCTTCTCGGCGCAGGCCCACGGTGAGGATGGCCTCTGGGTCGATGACAAGCGGACGCCCCAGCCCGAGGAGATCGGCGAGGTCATCGGTGAGGACCATGCGATCCCCGACGTCGACGACGTCGCGCCGGGTGAGGACCTGCCTTCCGACGGGGCGGGGATGGATGACGACAACGCGATGATGGAGTCGATGGGTCGGGCGCTGCTCGACTGGGACCCGGCCGATCCCGAGACCGGGATCGTCAACGTCGTCATGAACATGGTCCAGGACAATCCGAAGATCCGGGCCGAGCTCGAGAAGGAGCTCGGCGGTGAGAGCAGCCGCACGTCGGAGAGCCTGGAAGACCTTGCCCGACAGCTCGCGCAGAAGACGCTGCGAGAGCAACCGCAGGTCGCCGCGATGTTCGGCGCCGCCGCCGAGCACATCCGCGCGGGCGCGAGCCCGATGGAAGCGATGATGGCCGCGGCGCAGGCCGAGACCGAGCGCGCCTCGAACGAGGCGAAGGAGGTGCCGGTGCCGGACGCGGTCGAGGCGGTGCCGGCCGAGGCCGTCGCGGTCGAGCCAGCCGAGGCCGTCGCAGTCGAGCCAGCCCCCGACGAGGTGGGTACGAGCAGCGACATCGAGATGAGCATGGAGACCCCGATCGACGGCCAGGTCGACGGCGGCCACTTCATCGATGGCGGCGACGGCGAGATGTACTACGCGCCGGGTGCGCCCGAGGCGATCGACCCGGTCTTCGAGGCGCGAGCGCTCCTCATCGACAAGATCCGCGAGGCCAGCGGCGCGTCGGCCGAGTGGGCCAGCGACCGTCGCGCGGTGGTCGCCGAGGGGGCCGTCGGGGCGGTGATCCCGGTGCGCGGCGCCTTCGAGTATCAGGTCGCCCTGAGCCATCCGGACGGGATCGAGATCGTGTGCGGCGCGGTGTTCGTGGGGCCGGGCCAGACGGTCGAGGTCGTGTGCGGGCAAGAGGCCGAGGCGGTGTTGGTCGGGCGTGTGGTGGACGGCGAGGGCAAGCCGGTGGTGGGGGTCGAGGTCAACGCGTGGATCGTGGGCGAGACCTCGATCGCGACGACCGACGCCCAGGGGCGCTATCGACTCGCGGGCGTGCTGAACGTCGCGAGCATGACCGAGCTCAGCGCGACCGACCCGAGCGGGGCGCGGCGCGCGGCGACGCGGAGGGCCGTGCAGCTGCGGCCGGGCGAGACGACCGAGCTCGAGGACCTCGTGATGCTGGCGGAGGACGAGGCGCCGGTGGGCGTCATGACGACCCCGTTCGGGGGCGTCGGCGGCTACCTGCAGCTCGCCTCGGAGGGGATCCTGCTGGCCGGCCTCGAAGAGGAGGGACCGCTTGCGTTGGCCGGAGCGGAAGCCGGCGACACCATCATCGCGATCGGCGACCAGCTCGGGGCGTCGATGTCGATGGACGATGCGCTGATGCTGTTGCGGGGCGAGGCCGGGACCGACGTCGACGTGACGCTTCGCAACCCGGCCGGCGAGCTCTACGAGCTGCTCGTGACGCGTGGCATCATCACCCCGCGGGTCGCCGAGCCGACGCCGGACGTCGAGGTCCCCGAGATCCGGTAGTCCGCACGCGGCGAGCGAACGAATCGACTCAGGCGAGGGCGCGCGGCGTCGCGTCGGCGACGGGCGCGAGGGCGACCTCGGCCAGGAGCAGACCCAGGGCGCCGACCTCTGCGAAGAGGGCCTCGAAGGCGGGTGCGAAGCGCGCGATGAAGGGCAGCGGCCCGTCGACGCGCACGTGGGTCTGGGCCTCACGGAAAGCAAGCTTGTCACCGATGCCAAGGCGACGTGACAGGGCACGCGCGAGGCGCAGGACGAGCTCGGCCGACGGCGTGACGTGCCAAGCCTCGAAGGCCTCGCGCTGACCGACGAGCAAGAGCGGCGACATGGCGGTGATGGGCGGGGGCGGCGGGTCGCGCACGAGTTCGAGCTCGGGGTGCGGCTCGAGTGTGCCCTCGACCATGAGGAGCACGAGCCGGTTCTTCTGGTGGAGTTCGAGGGAGCCGAGGCGACCGCCCTCCAGGTGGAGCTCGGCCCCGGTCGCGCTGAGCCCGGGGCGGATGAGGTTGCGCGCGGCGAGGAAGCCGTGGCGCGCGCGCAGGATCCCGCCCGAGAGCGTGGTCTGTCCGGCGAGCGCGAGGCGGCCCGAGACCACGTCGGCCACGATGGGCGTGTGGGAGGCGACGAGGTCGCGGACCAACGCGGCGCTGCCCGCGCCGACCACGACACCAAAGCCGACCTTGCGCAGCCCGAGGCCTTCGACGGTGGCGGAGTCGCGCGCCGAGCCGCAGAGCCAGAGCCCGGTGCCCGGGATGTCGGCCAGGTCGAGGCGGCGGACCTCGAGGTGCGCGCCGTCACGCAGCAAGACGCCCTCGGCCGAGCCGCGCACGCGCAGGTCGAGCGCTGCCAGCGTGGCACCGCGCAGCTCGACACCGGCCGTGACCGCGCCCGAGACGAAGACGCGCTCGGCGACGAGCTCGGCCTCGCCATGCGCGAAGAGGCCGCCACCTTCCAACGAAGGCCCGAGGCCGACCCCGTCCAGGACCACGCCGCGCCCGCCCTCGACCATCAGGCAAGCGTGGCGCGAGCCGCCGATCTGCCCGCCGAAGAAGCGCGCCCCGTGGCCCGGGTGGAGCCACACGCCGGCGAAGTCGCCGCCCGTGACGTGGCAGTCGCGGAAGTGGGCGCCGCCGATGTCGAGGAGCTCGATGTTGGCGGTGGCGCTCTGCGCGATGCGACAGCGATCGGCGGTGACGGTCGCGCCGTCGAGGGCGTGCAGGCCGATGAGGGCCCGCAAGATCTCGACGTCGACCAGCTCGGCCGAGGCGCGCTGACAGAGCTGGATGCCCCAGAACTGGGCGTCGTGGATGCGGGCCTTGCGCAGGACGAGGCGCCCGCCCTCCATGAGGACGCCGGCGCGATCGGGGGCCTCGACGAGGAGGTCTTCGGCCTGCACGTCGGCGTGCGCGGCCGAGAGCCCACAGCCCCCGACCCCGGCCACCGCGACGTCGCGCGCGCGCAGGGCCACGTGGGCGAGCTCGATGGCGGACTCCCCCTGCCCTTCGAAGACGACCCCGTCGAGCTGCACCAGGGCGCGCGAAGGCGGGTCGGCCAGGGCCTCGACCCCGACCCTCGCGCCCTCGACGCGGCACTCTTCGAGGCGCAGGTAACCGTGGGCGAGAGCGACCGCGGCGGCGTGCGGAGCGCCGCGCAGGGTGAGGCCGCGCAGGATGGCGCCGCGCCCCGGAGCGACCGCGATGACGGGGCGGTCGTCGCTCGCGAACTCGAGGATGACGCTGCCGGCCGGGGCATGTTCGGCGCGCTCGAGGGAGACGTCGGCAAGCACGAGGGCCGCCGGATAGAGGCCGGGTGCGAGGCGGATGCGGGCGTTGGGCGCGGCGTTGGAGACCGCGTCGTCGAGGTCGTCGTCCGGCGTCAGGTCGAGGACCTCGAGGTCGTCGCAGGGCCCGGGGAGAGGCAGGACCTCGGGGAGCGGCGTGTTCCAGGCGAGCGTGTTCCAGGGCGAGTCGGGCGCGGCGTGGAGGGTCGTCAGCAGCGCGCGTGGGTCGGGATCGGCCACGAGATCGAAGAGCGGCACGCGGCTCTCGCGAAGGGGATCGAGCGGCCGCGCGACGTCATCGCGATGGCCACCGAGGCCGCGGAGGTAGCCCTCGGCCATCGAGAACCAGCCGCGATGGAGGCGCTGGAGGGCGCGGGCGGCCTCGACCGAGAAGGCCCACGCACGGGCCGGATCGATGAGCCGCGCCAACACCGCGAGCTCGGCGACGAGCACGAGGTTGGTCAGGTGCCAGGCCGCGTCGCGCGCTTGGGCCGAGGCCGACAACGCGGCCAGGGTGCGCTCGATGTCGGCGCTGGTGGTGAGGCCCCAGCGACGCTGCAGGAGCTCGGCCGCATCGTGAGAGCGCTCGGGCGCGGGCAGGAGTCCGAACCGATCCCAGCGCGCGCCCC
>JAEUKJ010000599.1 GCA_016792665.1 Deltaproteobacteria bacterium
CGTTCTCGATGAGCCAGTGGCGCGAGACGAGCTGGACCGTCTCCTCGCCCATGTTCACCAGCCGCACCCGATAGGTGAAGAACCACTGGTTCTTCGCCGGATTGCTTCGCTCGGGCAGCCACTGCGCGGCGACCTCGACCCTCACGCCACGCGTCGTCGCGACCGACATCTAAAAAGCCTCGCCGAAGCTCGGATCCGAGCCGTGCTGCTGCGTCACTCGCTCGTTCGCTCGTGCGGCGTACGATGAGTACGCCTCCGCGCTCGCTTCACTCGTTCCTTGCATCACGACTCGTCTCCTTCGCTCGGCGAGGCTCTTTCGCCCTCTCGTTTCGCCAGGAGCTCCGCCGGGACGAAGCTCGCATGATAGTTCCGGTCTTCCAGCGCTCGCGCATACGCCGTCGGGCGCAGCGGCAAAAACACGTCGAGCATCACCGCGAGCTCATCCGTGCGGGCGTGCCCGATGCTGGCCTCGTACGACCCCGGGTGCGGACCGTGCGAGGTCCCCATCGGATGGAAGCTCACGCTGCCGGGGCCGACGCCCTTCCGCGAGGTGAAGTTGCCCTTGCAGTAGAAGATGACCTCGTCGCAGTGCACCGACGCGTGCGGGTAGGGGCACGGGATGGCGTCCGGGTGGAAGTCGGTCACGCGCGGCACGAACGAGCACACGAGCCCGCCGCCGATGGCGAAGGTGCCGTGGATCGTCGGCGGCAGATGCACGCTCGAGACCTTCGGCTGGAAGGCCAGGATCGGGAACGCCCACGGCCACACCGAGCCGTCCCATCCGACCACGTCCAGCGGGCTCTCGGGGTAGGTGAAGCGCGTGACCTTGCCCTCGCGCTTGACCAGCACCTCGCGGATCCCTTCGTCGACCGGCCCGCGGAAGTCGGGCCGCCGGAAGTCGCGGTGCGTGTACGGCGCGTCCATGCGGAGCTGCCCGACCTCGTTCCGGAACTGGCGCGGGATGTGGAGGTCCCGATGCGCCTCGATCAGCAACCAGTGCTGCGGGATGGCCGCGACGTCGAAGCGGTGCACGAGGCCCCGCGGCACGAACACGTAGTCGCCCGGGCCGAAGGCCACGTCGCCGAGGATCGTCCGCAGCGTGCCGCCGCCCTCGTGGATGTAGTAGAGGTCGTCGCCGTCGCCGTTCTCGAGATAGCGCGTGTCGCTGGCCGTGGGCTTCATGACCGCGATGGTGACGTCGCTCGACGTGAGCAACGGCACGCGCGCCTCGATGGGCGAGCGCGACGACGCGCCCAGCACCTGCGACTGGTAGTGACGGCGCAGGCAGAGGTCGGCGCCCGCGTCCCCTTCGCTCGCACCGAGCTCGGGCGCGGGCAGCTCGTACGCCGACCAGGCCGTCTGCACGTGCGGCCCGAACAAGCGATACGCGATGGTGAAAGGCCCCTCGAAGCCGACCCGCGTCAGGCAGTGCTCGCGCAGGAGGCGTCGCCCACCGGTCCCATCGGCCGGGTCATACCAGAACTGCGTGTGGGGCTTTTTCGGGAGCTCCCCCGCCTGCATCCGATCGAGCATCGCCGTTCCCCTCTCAGGCCGTCTGGCGCTGCTTCTGCTCGTACTCGATCGACTCGAAGAGCGCCCGGAAGTTGCCGCCGCCGAAGCCGCGGTCGCCCTTCCTCTGGATGATCTCGAAGAAGAAGGGGCCGGCCTTCTCGTCGCCGTAGAGGCCCGCCGCTTCCTTCAAGAAGATCTGGAGGAGGTAGCTGCCGGGGCCCTTGCCGTCGACCAGGATCTCGAGCCCGCGCAGGACCTCGACGTCCTCGTCGATGACGCCGACGCCGAGGTTCAGCATGCGCTGCGGCAGGAGGTCATAGTAGCTGCCCGGGGTCGGCATGAACGTCACCGCGCGCTCGCGCAGGCCGCGCACCGTCCCGATGATGTCGGCGGTCGTGATGGCCGCGTGCTGGAAGCCCTCGCCGAGGTTGTCGACCACGAAGCCGTAGATCTGCGAGCTCTCGAAGTGCGGGCGCTTGGGCTCGTTGTTGGCGAACTTCACGCCCGAGTGCGGGTCCCAGAGGACGATCGACTTGAGGCCCGACCCGTGGTCGTTGGCGCCCGCCTTGTCGTCGGTGTGGAACTCGATGTCCCAGTACTCCTCGAGGCCGAGCACTTCCTTGCACCAGAGCACCATCGGCTTCAGCGTGAGGAAGTTCGAGGTCACGTGATCGTAGGCCTCGAAGCCGAAGCGGTTGTGGGTGGCGGGCGCCGCGACCGCGTCCAGTCCGGGGTTCGGGCCTTCCCAGCCATGGCGCTCGAGGAAGCGGAAGCGCCCCTCGCCAAACGGCGTGGTGATGTCGAAGAAGCCGAGCCGCCCGGCCCCGCGCTCGACCCAGGCGATCTCGTCGACCAGCGTGGCGCCGCGCGACTCGAGGACCTTGAAGGTCTCGCGCACGTCGGCGACCTCGAACACCAGGGTCGTGATGCCGTCGGGGTGGCGCTTCAGGTAGCGACCGCTGATCGAGGTCGGCACCAGCGGCTGGACGACCGTCACCTTGCACTGGCCGGCCTCGAAGACGCGCGTCGTCTCGCCGCGCTGGGCCTCCAGGGCCGCGCTCGAGCGCGCCGTCAGCGCGAAGTCGAGCTTCTCCGTGTAGAAGCGGGTCGAACGCTCGATGTCGTTCACGACGAAGAGGATGTCCTCGAGTCGCTTGATGCCGAGGGCTGCCGAACGTGCCATGCGCGAATCTCCTGGCGTGCGAGCGACCGCCCGGTGCAGCCGCTCGCCGCGGCTTATGGCACGCGGCCAGCGCGCTTGGCAATGCACCAGCGAAGCTGGTATCGGTCTCGCCATGAGCACCATCAACTTCAGCCCCGGCCCGTCCATCGTCGCCCGCGAGGTCCTCGAACAAGCCGCCCAGGCGCTGCTGGGCGTGCCCGAGGTCCATGGCCTGTCGATCGCCGAGATCTCGCACCGGCTGCCCTACTTCGAGGGCATCGTGCGCGAGACCGAGGCGACGCTCCGACGCCTCATGGGGATACCCGACACGCATGTCGTGCTTTTCCTGCAAGGCGGCGCGCGCGGGCAGTTTGCGCAGCTCGCCCTGAACTGGCTCGGCGGCGCGAAGGTCGGCGCCTACATCGACACCGGCGTCTGGTCGCGGGCCGCCTTCGACGACGCCAAGACGCTAGGCGACGCACGCATCCTGGCGACCGGCGAGGGCAACGGCTACCGCGAGCTCCCCGACGTCTCCGACCTCGCCCTGCCCGAGGGGGTCGCCTACGTTCACACGACCTCGAACAACACCATCTACGGCACGCAGTGGCCGACGATGCCGACGTTCGCCGCCCCCCACATCTCGGACATGAGCTCCGACATCCTGTCGCGGCCCATCGACGTCTCGCGCTTCGCGATGATCTACGCCGGCGCCCAGAAGAACGCGGGCATCTCGGGTCTCACCCTCTGCATCCTCGAGCGCTCGTGGATGGACGCCGCCCGCCAGGACATCCCGTCGATCTGGCAGTACCGCGTCCAGCACGCCAACGACTCGATGTACAACACGCCGCCCACCTTCGCGATCTACGTCACGCTGCTGGCGCTGCGCTGGTTCGAGAAGCAGGGTGGGGTGGCCGCCATCGCCGCCAACAACACCGCCAAGGCCAACGCGCTCTACGCCGCCATCGACGGCTCGGACGGGTTCTATCGCGGCTACGCGACCCCCGCGCACCGCTCGCAGATGAACGTCACCTTCCGTCTCGCGACCGAGGACCTCGAAAAGACCTTCGTCGCCGAGGCCGAGGCCGCCGGCCTCCATCACCTGAAGGGCCATCGCAAGGCGGGCGGCATCCGTGCCTCCCTCTACAACGCGATGTCGCTCGAGGGCGTCGAGCGCCTCATCGCGTTCATGGCGGCGTTCAAGTCGCGGCACTGAGTCCGCGTGAAGCCCACCGCGCCGCGCGAGGCCGAGCCCGCCGTCCTCCCCGTGTCGGGCGTCCTCGCGGCGCTCGGTGAGGCCCTCGCCAGGCATCGGCGCGCGGTGCTCGTCGCCCCGCCCGGCTCGGGTAAGACGACGCTGGTCCCGCCCTGGTTGCTCGCCTCCGGCCTCGTGCCGAAGGGCGAGATCCTCATGCTGCAGCCGCGCCGCGTCGCCGCGCGCAGCGTCGCGCGCTTCATCGCCGCCCAACGCCACGAAGACGTCGGCAGGACCGTCGGCTATCAGGTCCGCTTCGAGACGCGCGCCTCGGCCGAGACCCGCATCCGCGTCGTCACCGAGGGCATCCTCACCCGCCGCTTGCAGGGCGACCCGTCGCTCGAAGGGGTCGGCGCGGTCATCCTCGACGAGTTCCACGAGCGCAGCGTGCACGCCGACCTGGCGCTGGCGCTCTTGAAGGAGGTCCAGGAGGCGCTCCGCGACGACCTCCTGGTGCTCGTCATGTCGGCGACCCTGGACGCCGAGCCCGTCGCGCGCTTCCTCGGCCACTGCCCCATCATCGTCGCCGAGGGCCGCGTCCACCCGATCGAGACCCACTTCGCCGACGAGGGCATCGACCCTGGCGCACGCCCCCACGAGATCGAAGCGCACATGGCGCGGGCGACGCTCGACCTCGTGGACCGCGTCGAGGCCGCGCATCGCGAGTTCCCGCGCCACCGCGACGTCCTGGGCTTCCTGCCCGGCGTCCGCCTCATCGATCAGACCCGAGCGCTGCTCGCCCCGCAGCTCGAGCGCCGCGGCTGGGACGTGGCGGTCTTGCACGGCAGCCTCGACCCGCGCGAACAAGACCGCGCGCTCGTCCCCGGTCCGCGGCCGCGCGTGGTGTTGGCGACCAACATCGCCGAGACCTCGCTCACCATCCCCGGGGTCGGCGCGGTGGTCGACAGCGGTCTCGCCAAGGTCATGCGCTACGACCTCGCGGTCGGCTCCGAGCGGCTCGAGACCACCCGCATCGGACGCGCCTCGGCCGATCAGCGGCGCGGTCGCTCGGGCCGCCTCGGCCCCGGCATCGCCATGCGCCTCTGGACGCGCTTCGAAGACGACCGCCTGCGCCCCTTCGAAGACCCGGAGATCCGCCGCATCGATCTCGCGCGCGTCATCCTGGAGCTCTACGCGTGGGGCTCCGATCCGCATCGCTTCGGCTGGTTCGAGGCCCCGGACGCGCGCGCCATCGAGGACGCCGAGCGCCGTCTCTTCGGTCTCGGGGCGCTGGCATGGAAACACGCGACGCGGGTGCTGACGCCG
>JAEUKJ010000671.1 GCA_016792665.1 Deltaproteobacteria bacterium
CTCGTCGCGATGATCGCCAGCGCCCGCAAGCTCCTCGTCATCCTCGACGCGATGGTTCGACATCATCGGGACTGGCAGCTCGCCTGAGCCCGCCCGATTCATCGGGCCAGAGCCAACCAATACAGTTGACTCGTCGCTTGCTCCGCAGGCCTCCTTGCTGGCATCTCGGCTCGCTCGCGCCCTCCTTCAGGTGCTCTCAACCACGGTGCGTGGCCCAGGCCTATCGCGGCCCGTAGCTCGCGAGGGTGACGAGGGCCAGGACCGCGGTCTCGGCTCGGAGGATGCGTGTGCCCAGGGTCGCAGGGAGCCAGCCGAGCGCGACCAGCGCGTCGGCCTCGTCGCGTGCGAGTCCACCCTCGGGTCCGACCAGCAAGGTTAGACGGGCATCTAAGTTTCCGAGCGCGTCCATGATCGGTGTGCCCCCTCCCTCCCAGAGGAAGATGCCTGGCCCCGAGCGCGGGAGGTGATCGACCGGCACGAGCACCTCGGGGAGGGTCGTTCGGCCGCACTGGTTGCAGGCCTGGGCCGCGATCTCGGCGAAGCGGACCTGCCTCTCCCTGGCCTTCTTCGCGTCGAGGCGTGCGACCGAGTGTCGGGACGAGTACGTAGCGATGCGCGTCGCACCGAGCTCGGTCACCTGTCGGACCAGGTCGTCGGTCTTGCCGCCCTTCAAGAGCGGCACCCACACCGTGAGCGCGGCCGCTGGATCGGCATCGAGCCCGCTCACCTCGGCGATGACCTCCGCCGTCATCTCGGCGCCATGGGGCTCGAGGCTCGCCACCCTGGCGAGGAACACGCGGCCGCGCGCATCGCAGAGGCGGAGCTCGTCGCCGACGCCGAGCCGCAGGACGGTCGCGAACCGCCGCGCGTCGAGCGGGGCCAACGCCCCAACTTCGAGCGCGAGGTCGATGCGGAAGTGCTTCGACATGCCGCGATTCTCGGCTCAGGCGCGCGCGAAGTCGACGCGGATCCAGCCGTTCTTCTCGGCGGTGCCGCGATGGACGAGCCCGTGCGGCTCGAAGGCCTGACGGATCTCGCCTTCTTGCTCGGCGAGGATCCCCGAGAGCATGAGCAGTCCGCCCGGCGCCACGCGCGAGGCGATCGCGGCCGAGAGCATGATGAGGGTCGGGGTCAGGATGTTGGCGATGACCAGCGCGAAGGTGTCAGTGACCTCGCCGATCGGCGTCCCGTCGAAGACGATGCCGACCCCCTGGACAGACGGGTTCAGGCGCAGGTTGTCCTTCGCTGCGAGCACCGCGGTCGGATCGATGTCGTTGCCGAAGGCGCGCTTCGCCCCCAGCATCGCGGCCGCGATGGCGAGGATGCCCGTGCCCGTGCCGACGTCGCAGACGCTGTCCGGCCCGGCCTCGCCACGCGCCGACGCCGCCGCATAGATGCGATCGACCGCGTCGAGACACAGCGCAGTCGTCTCGTGCTGGGCCGTGCCAAAGGCCATGGCCGGCTCGATCACCAGGAGGCGCTCGTCGCCGGTCGTCTCGACGGGCTCCCACGGCGGCGCCACGATGAAGCGCGCCGAGGCCCGAAGCGGCTTGAAGTACTGCTTCCAGCGCTCGCGCCACCCATCATCGAGAGGCGAGGCCACGACCGTCGCCGAGGGCCAGCGCGCAACGGCCTGCGACAGCGCCAGCCGCGCCGCCTCGAGCACGTGCTCGCCGACATAGACCAGGTAGCGCGTCCACCCGACCGGCACCGGCTCGCGCTCACCCGGCAGCGGCGGCGCATCCCAGGCCTCGGTCGCAAAGCCCCCCGGCGTCACCGCGAGGATCTCCTGCTCGAGCGCCTCCAGCTCGAGGAGGTCACTCTCGGGCACGAGCAGCCGCACCTCCATCCAATGCAACGACGCCTCGTCACTCACGCTCACCTCGCACCTTGCAGAGGACCGGCGGAACCGGACCGCCCCACGCACCAAAGAAAAAGGGTGGCACCACCGGCACCACCCTTTCAGTCTCTCACCTGTGCGCGCCGACGTCTCTGACGACGTCTGCGCGAACGGCCTGTCTGGACTCGACCCCGGGAAGCGCCCGCAGGCCGCTCGGAGTGGCCCGAATCCTAGGAGGCTCGCGAAGCAAGCGCGGAGGCGACCTCACGGTCGCCGCACAAGCGCGCGAGCGACCGACGACGGAGTCGGGTCACTCTCCGCGGCCTGCCTGCTAGTCGGCGACGACCCAGACCTTGACGATCGCGGTCACATCGCGGTGCAGCTTCACCGGCACCTCGTACACACCGAGCGACTTCAGCGCGGTGTCGAGGACGATGTTCCTGCGGTCGACCGTGAAGCCCTCGTTCTTGAGAGCGTCGGCGATGTCCTGCGTCGTGACCGAGCCGAAGATCTTGTCCTTCTCGTCGGTGGCGACGAGGCGCGTGAGCGTGACGCTCATGCCGGACAGCTTCTTGGCGATGTCAGCCGCGCGCTGCTTCTCGCGAACGACGGTCGCCTCGATGCGACGACGCTCGTGAGCGACCTGGCGCTGGTTGCCCGCGGTCGCGAGCACGGCCAGTCCGCGCGGCAGGAGGTAGTTGGCACCGAAGCCCGGGCGCACCACGACGGTCTGACCCGCGTGGCCGAGGTCGGCGATGTCCTTGGTCAGAATCACCTGCATCTCAGACCCCCTTCGCGGCGTACGGGAGGAGACCGATCGCACGAGCACGCTTGATCTCGGTCGCGAGCTTGCGCTGGTAGAAAGCGCAGACGCCCGAGATGCGGCGCGGCACGATGCGCCCGCGGTCCGTCACGTAGCGCTTGAGCAGATCGGGGTTCTTGTAGTCCAGCTCGGCCGCGAGCTGCGGATCCGAGAGGAACGGGCACGTCTTCTTTTTGCCATTGCTCTTGCGTGACATCAGGCGCTCGCCTCCACCTTGCGGGCCTCGGCCTTGGCCTTGGCGCGCTTGGCAAGTTCAGTGTAGCTCTTGCTCTCCTTGGCGAAATCGAACTGCGCCGGATCGACGCGGTCCTCCAAGAAGACCGTCTGGTACTTGATGACCGCCTCGGTGATCTTCATGAGGCGCTCGATCTCGGCCACGGTCTTGTTGGTGCCCAAGTAGTGGAGGTAGAGGTAGTGGGCCCGGCGATTGCCGTTGAGCTCGTAGGCGAGGCGCTTGACGCCCCAGTCTTCGAGACGGATCTCCTTGGCCTGGGTCTTCTCGAGACCCTCGCGAAGGCGATTGGTCGCCTTCTGGACGCCTTCGTCGCCCGACTCGGGGCTGACGAGGACGACCGTCTCGTACTTTCGCATGAACATGAGGAACACCCTTTGGACTGAGGCCCCCGGGCTTGCCGGGAGCAGGGTTGGCGCGAACGGTGACCCGAACCACGGGTCGCCGACGGCGCGTCGGGGCGGAGGATCTGCCTCGCTGCGCCCAGGAAATCAACCGAAAAACGGCAGCCCACGGCGATCGCGCCACGCCGCAGAGACACCGCCAGCGCGACGCCCTCTCAGGCTTCGTCGCC
>JAEUKJ010000759.1 GCA_016792665.1 Deltaproteobacteria bacterium
TCGGCCTCCTGGTGCAAGGTCACCCGGCCGAGGTCGAGGCCCGGAAAGGCCGCCGCGATGCGCGCGAACGCGGTCGCCGAGAGCGCCTCTTCCAACGTCACACCCGGACCGAGCGCGTCCGGGTCGAGCCCCTGCATCGACGCCCCACCGAGCCCCGCGGACGCCAGCGCGTAGACCCCGGGGGCCCGCGCCTGCCGCCCACCGATGGGAGTCTTCGCCTCCCACGGCGAGACCGGCGCGCCCCCACGCACCACGTCCCGCGTCAGCGCACGCCCACGCGAGGCCCCACCGCTCTCGCCCCACCGCACCGCACCCAGCGCGCGCAAGGTCGCCGCGTCCTGTCCCACACCGATCGCGCGGACCTCGTGGGCCACCCAGCGGTCGAGCTCGGCGCCACCGACCCCACGCGCGACCAGCCCCTCGAAGGCCCGAACCAGCGTCGCGAGCGAGTCCTCGTCGCGCGCGCGCCGCGCCCCCCGAGCGGCGTCGCTCCTTCGCGCGTTCGCGTGCCCGCCGCGCACCGAGTCCCCTGGTCTCCCCCTGCTCACCCCTAGCCCTCGGCCACCTCGACGACGCCGCGCGCCGCCTCCGCCTGCCACACCGCCCGCGCCCGCGCCATGCGCTCGAGCTGCTCGATGCTCGGCTCCGGGGGCTCGCCGCCCGTCGCCCCGAGCTCGCGAAAGAGCATCCCCGAGGCCTCGCTCTCACGCCGGCAGGCCGCGACGAGGTGCGCCATCGAGATGGCCCCGCCGTCGGCGCAGGCGCGATAGGCCGCGCGCAGAACGGCGTTCTTGATGTTGCCACCGGCGAAGTCGTACGCCCGCGCCAGCTCGTCGAAGTCGACATCGGCGGCCAGCGGGGCCTCGCGCGGGGTCAGCGTGCGCCAGATGCGCGCGCGCTCGGTCGGCGACGGCTTCGGGAAGGTCACGCGATATTGGATGCGGCGCTTCAGCGCCTCGTCGAGGCCGCCAAAGAGGTTGGTCGTCAGGATGACGATGCCGTCGAAGCGCTCGACCTCCTGGAGGAGCAGGTTCACCTCCTGGTTGGCGAAGCGGTCGTTCGAGCTCTGGACCTCGGTGCGCTTGGCGAAGAGGGAGTCGGCCTCGTCGAACAGCAGGATGGCCGCGGTCGCCTTCGCGCGCTGGAAGATCTGGGCGATGTTCTTCTCGGTCTCGCCCATCCACTTGCTCATGACGTTCGCGACGTTGATGCGATAGACGGCGCGGTCCAGCGCACCCGCGAGGATCTCGGCGCAGAGCGTCTTGCCCGTGCCTGGCGGCCCATCGAAGAGCACGCAGATCCCCTTGCCGGTCACCAGGCGCCGCCCGAAGCCCCACTTGTTCTGCACGTACTCCTTGTGCCGGCAGGCCTGGATGACCTCCTCCACCTTGGCACGCTCGGCCGGCGGCAGGACCAGATCCCCCAGCGTCAGCGTCACGCTCGACTTGTGCGCGAGGTCCTCGAGGTTGAACTTGAGCTGCCCCTCCGCGGCGGCGCGCAGGGTCGCCATGTCGAGCACGGGGCGCTTGGGGTTCCGATCGATGGCCCGGTTCAGCGCGACCAGCACCGCGTTCTTGATGGCTCCGCCCGGGAACGCGAAGAGGCTCGCGAGCAGCGGCAGGTCGACGTCGTCCGCGATCGGCGCCTCGGGCGGGAGGTGCAGCTCCCAGATCTGCAGCCGATCCTCCGGCGTCGGGATCTCGAAGTCGACGCGATGCACGATGCGGCGGTCCATCGCGTCGTCGATGAGCTGCGGGGCGTTGGTCGCCAGGAGGACGATGCCCTCGAAGCGCTCGAGCTCGGCCAGCAAGAACGCCAGCTTGGCCGAGCGTCGCGAGAAGAGCCCCTCGCACTCGTCGAAGAACACGATGGCGTCCGCGAACGCCGCCTCGCGAAAGATCGCCAGCACCAGGGGCTCGACCGCGTCCTGCGTCTCGGCCAGGCGATCGGCATAGACCCGCAGCAGCGGCCTCCCGAGCCCGTGCGCGATGGCCCGCGCGAACAGCGTCTTGCCCGTCCCCGGCGGGCCCGCAAACAGCAGCGTCACGCCACGGCCGTACGGGATGGCGCGCGCGAAGCCCATCTTCCGCACTGCCTCGCGGTAGGCATCGTGGTGCCGGACCAACGACAGCACGGCGCGCCGCTTGGGCTCGGGCAGGATCACCGACTCGAGCGGGATCGCCATGGACTCGAGCGCGCAGTACGGGCGCACGCGCTCGTCCAGGCGCGGCCATCCCAGGAGGCGGTCGAGGGTGCGCTGAGGGGCGCACAGCACGCGGTCCACCAGCGCGTCGCCGCGCGCGCCGGTCGGCAGCTCGAGGGTGAGGACCCCGTCGCGGAAGAGGACCTGCTCGGGCTGGAAGCGCTCGAGCTCGATGTAGCGCGCCGGCCCGTCGAGCCCGAGGAGCTCCAGCGCCAGCCCGACCGAGGCCCGGTCGTCGAGGATCGACTCCTGCAGCTCGCGATAGCGACGCGCGAGCCGGGGCTCGAGGTAGGGGGCGACGGTGATCGCGATGATGCCGAGGTCCAGCGGGGCGAGACCCAGCGCGACGGCGACCTGGAAGACCGCCGCATCCGCGCCCCGCGCCTCGTCCACGAGCCCTTCGAGATCGAGGCTCGCCTCGAGCTCCGAGACCTGGGCGGGATCGCCCCTGCGCAAGAGCGCCCGGTCGAGGCAGCGCTCGACGAACGGCACCAGCACCTCGGCGATGAAGCGGGCTTCGCGGGCACGCGGCGTGACGGCGTGCGATGGGAGCGCAATCGGCATCGTGCAACCTTTGAACGGCACGGCAGAGCGAGAACACACGGACCGACTACGCCACTATGCGCGAATCCCAGTAGACCGCGGCTAAGACGAGGCTAAAATGTCGTGCCCATGACCGCCGTCCTCCGAGCGAGCCCCGACGCGCCCCCTCCGAACCGTCGCCTCGGCGCGGCCCTGGTCGGACGGGCCGAAGCGCTGGCCTGGCTCGAGCTCCACGCCGTCGCTGGCCGCCTCGTCACCGTCCTCGGCCTGGGCGGCATCGGCAAGAGCACCCTGGTCGACGCCTTCCTCGCGGCTCGCACGGCCGAGGTCACGACCCTCCGGGTGACGCGCGACGGCGGCATGCGCGCGGCCCTCGGGGTGGTCCTCGGGCTCGGTGCCCACGCCGACGTCACCAAGGTCGAGCGCGCCCTGCGTGCCCGCACGGGCTTCCTCCGGCTGGAAGACGCCGAGGGCCTGAGCGCGGACGAGGTCGCCTGGATCGTGGCCACCCGCACCACGACCCCGGGGCTCGCCTGGCTCGCGACCTCGCGCGTGCCCCTCGACGGCGGCGATGACGTCCTGCGCCTCGGCCCCCTGCCCCACGACGACGCGCGCGCCCTCTTCGAGCGCCTCTTGCCAAGCGATGCGAGCGCTCCTGGCTACGCTTGGAACACAGTCGTTGCCAAACTCGACGGGTTTCCGTTGGCCCTCCGTCTCGCCGCGCCGTGGACGCGCTGGTCCCCGCCGGACGAGCTCGAGCGCGCGCTGAGCCAGAGCCTCGCCCTCCTCGACGACGAGGCCACCGACGGCCGCACCCTGGAGGGCGCGTTGCGCTGGGCCTCGGGCCGCCTCGGA
>JAEUKJ010000045.1 GCA_016792665.1 Deltaproteobacteria bacterium
GGGGACCTCGATGCCGGCGATCGATCGTAGCAGTGTCGTCTTGCCCGAGCCCGACGGCCCGAGCAGGACGGTCAGCGCGCCCGCGTCGAAGCTCAGCGAGACGTCGCTCAGCGCGCGAAAGGACCCGAAGGACTTGGCGACGCGGTCCACGTGGATCGGCACGCTGGCTGCGCGCTCGGCCTCGCGCGAGGTGGCGCGCGCCCGCACGCCGGGACCTTCGAGGACGCGCGAGGCGAACAGGTTCCAGGAGCTGAGGTTCATGAGCGGTTCCACGAAGGGGACTCGAGGGAGAGGTGCGACGCGAGGTTCATGCGGTGGCTCCCTGCGACTCGGTGCGCAAGAGGAGCTTCTTCGCGATGAGCGTCACAAAGGCGACGAGCACGAGCAGGGTCGCGACCGCGAAGGCCGAGGTGAACTGGTACTCGTTGTAGAGGATCTCGATGTGCAGCGGGATGGTGTTGGTCTCGCCGCGGATGTGCCCCGAGACGACCGACACCGCGCCGAACTCGCCGACCGCGCGCGCCGTGCAGAGCACGACCCCATGGAAGAGCGCGTAGCGCACGTTGGGCAGGGTCACCTTGCGGAAGGTCTGCATGCCCGTCGCACCCAAGGTCAGGGCGGCGAGCTCCTGGTCGCGCCCCTTGGCGGCCATCGCCGGCAAGAGCTCGCGCGCGACGTAGGGGAAGGTGACAAAGACCGTGGCCATGACGATGCCCGGTAGCGCGAAGACGATCTTGATGTCGGCGTCCGCGAGTGCCGTGCCGAAGAGACCGGCGGCCCCGAAGAGCAAGACGAACAACATGCCCGAGATGACCGGCGAGACCGCGAAGGGCAGGTCGATGACCGCGAGCAGGAGCCCCTTGCCGCGGAAGTCGTGCTTGGTCAGAGCCCACGCCGCCGCGAGCCCGAAGACGACGTTCAATGGCACGGCGATGAGGGTGACGAGCAAGGTGAGACGGATCGCCGCGCCCGCGTCGGGATCGGTGAGCGCCGCGAGATAGGTCGAGAAGCCGCCCTTGAACGCGGAGATGAAGACGATGCCGAGCGGCACCAACAAGAAGAGCGACAGGAAGCCGAAGGCCACGACCATGAGGGTCGCCTTCGCGGCGATCGGATCGGCCAGGGCCGGACGGCGGGGAGCGGGCGCGCTCATGCCGGGACCCCGGCCGGGACCGCGCGCGGAGCGGCCTTCTTGCGCTGCTTCTCGAGGCGGTTCAGCGCGAAGAGGATGAGGAAGCTCGCGACCAGCATGACCACGGCGAGCGCGGCGGCCTGGCTGTACTCGTATTGCTCGAGCTTGGTCATGATGAGGAGCGGGACGACCTCGGTCTTGCCGGGCAGGTTCCCCGAGATGAAGACGACCGAGCCGTACTCGCCGAGGCCGCGCGCGAACGCGAGCGCGAAACCGGTGAGCAGCGCGGGCCTCAAGGCGGGCAGGATGACGCGGAGGAACGTCTGGCGTCGCGTGGCGCCGAGCGTCGCGGCGGCCTCTTCGAGCTCGGGCTGCAGATCCTTCAGCACCGGCTGCACCGCGCGCACGACGAACGGGATCCCGATGAAGACGAGCGCGATGACCACGCCGAGGCGGCTGTAGGCACCCTTCAGACCGAGGTCGGCCAGGAAGGCCCCGAGCGGCCCCTTCGGCGAGAAGGCCGCCGTGAGCGCGATGCCCGCGACCGCGGTCGGCAGCGCCAGCGGCAGGTCGACCAGCGCGTCGACCACGCCGCGCCCGGGGAAGCGATAGCGCACCAGCACCCAGGCCAGGACCAGCCCGAGGACGAGGTTGACGCTGGCCGCGATGAACGCCGCCCCGAACGAGAGTCCGTAGGCGGCGAGCGCGCGGTCGTCGGTGATGGTGGCCCAGAAGGTCGCCGCATCGAGGCGCGCCGACATGAGCACCAGGGCGGCCAGCGGCAGGACGACCATGAGCCCGACCCAGAAGAGGGTCACTCCCATCGAGAGCGAGAAGCCCGGGATGGGTCGGTAGTGACGGCGCTTCGGGGCGGGCTCGCTCCGGCTCATTTCGTCTCGGCCTTCTTCGACCAGATCTTGTCGAACTCGGCGCCGTCGGCGAAGTGCTTGGCGTGGGCCGCGGCCCAGCCGCCGAAGTCCTTGTCGACCTCGAGCAGCTCGACCTTGGGGAACTCGGCCGCGTGCTTCGCCAGGACCTCGGGGTTGCGCGGGCGGAAGTGGTGGGTCGCGATGATCTCCTGCGCCTCGGGCGTGGCGAGGAACTCGAGGTACGCCTGAGCGACCTCACGCGTGCCGTGCTTGTCGACGTTCTTGTCGACGATGGCGACCGGCGGCTCGGCGAGGATGCTGACCGAGGGGATGACGATCTCGAAGGCGTTCTTGTCGAGGTTCTTGGTCGCGAGCAGAGCCTCGTTCTCCCACGCGAGGAGCACGTCGCCGATCTGGCGCTCGACGAAGGTCGTGGTCGACCCGCGCGCGCCCGAGTCGAGGACGGGCACGTGCTGATAGAGCGCGGCCACGTACTCCCGCGCCTTGTCCTCGCTGCCCAGCGTGCGGAGCGCCCAGCCCCAGGCCGCGAGGTGGTTCCAGCGCGCCCCGCCCGAGGTCTTCGGGTTGGGTGTGATGACCTCGACGCCGTCCTTGATGAGGTCGGGCCAGTCCTTGATGCCCTTCGGGTTCCCCTTGCGCACCAGGAAGACGATGGTCGAGGTGTAGGGGGCGCTGCGGTTGGGCAGGCGACCGGCCCAGTCCTTGGCGAGGAGACCTTTCTCGGCCAGGGCGTCGATGTCGTAGGCCAGGGCCAGGGTGACGACGTCGGCTTCGAGCCCGTCGAGCACCGCGCGCGCCTGCTTGCCCGAGCCGCCATGCGACTGACGGACCTCGAGGTCCTTGCCGCTCTTGGCTTTCCAGGCGGTCGCGAACGACTTGTTCACGGCGTCGTAGAGCTCGCGGGTCGGGTCGTACGAGACGTTGAGGATCGATACCGAACCGTCGGCGGGCTTGGACGAGCAGGCACCGAGGCCGAGGGACGCGAGCGCGACGAGTGTGGATGCGAGGGACCGCATGAGCATGATGAGAACCTCTCGAAGGGGGGCGACGTCGTCGGGTCAGGGAGGTCGGGTCCGGGCTCTCCGGTCACGTCCTCGAGGCAGGACGACAACAGCGTCCCGCGGGTCGGGCTGGGCCGGGCGGCGCTGTCGAGTCGACGTCGCAGGCACGCGGCCCGGCGTGGCCAGGGCGGGTGCGCGAACGAGGGGTCATCATGGGTGTGGGAAACACCGCATCAAAGTGACAATGGTGAGCAACTTAGTCAACAACATTCATGACCGAGTTGGTCAACAATGTCAGGAACCCAACGCGAAGAGCCCGCGACGCGCTTTCGCGCATCACGGGCCCGACTCGGATCCACGCCTTTTCGCGAGGGCCGCGAGGCCGCGTTCGGCTACTCGGCGTGGTCGTGGAAGCTCAGCGCGAGCATCGCGACCAGCGACGACATCGCGTCGCTGCGCTCGGTCGACCAGCCGGACACGAGCCCGCTGAAGGTGCTCGTGATCGCGGCCTCGAACGTGGTCGACGCCTGTCCTTCCGAGGCCGCGAAGGCCGCGCTGTCGAAGGTGCCGTTGGCGTCGATGGCCAGGACCGCCGCGCCCTCGATGGCCGAGGACCACGCATCGGCCGCCGTGAACGAGCCCGTGATGGCCGTCTCGAGGATCGAGGTCGCGAGCCCGAGCTGCAGGTCGGCCGCGATGTTGGCGAGGAACCCGCCGCCCTCCCCCGTCGTCGAGAAGCCGGTCATGGCGCTCACGAAGACCTCGGCCGCCGCGTCGAGGGAGGCCTCGTCACCGGCCTCCTGGGTGGCCGCCACGAAGGCCGAGACCGCCGCGCGCACCTCGCCGTCACGACCCGCAAAGGTCGCCTCGCCGACGCTGGCGCTCATCGCCTGGAGGGCCAGGGCGCCCTCGATGCGTGCACGCGCCTCGCCCGCCGCGGCCAGGGACGACCCCTCGGACAGGTGCTCCAGCACGATCTCGAAGGTCGCGGCCGCCTCGGCCTGGGCCTGCTCGTAGTCCTCGACGCTCGCCCCGGTCGCGGCCTGCACCGCGAGCGCGAGCTCGGCACGGAAGTCCGCATAGGCCTGGTCGGCCGCCTCACCCCGGGCGGAGAGCTGCCCCTCGAGGTGCACCAGCGCGGCCATGCCGGCCTCGCCGAGGGTGCCGGAGTCGCTGTCGAGGGACTCGGCGCGGGCGGTCATCGCGGCTTGCAGCGCCACGGCGAGCGAGCTCATGGCCTCGTCACGGTCGGTGCTCGACCACGCGGTCGCAGCGACGGCACTGTCGATCAAGAGCGCGATCTGGCCGCGGTCGATCGCCTCGGGGTCCTCGCCACGCGCGACCATGTCGAGGACGACCAACGCCTCGACCGTCGTCTCCTGGGTCAGGACCGGGGCCTGCTCGGGTCGCTCCGAGGCCTGCACCTCGACCGCGCCGACCAGCGCGCCTGCCGCGTCACGCAGCGCGACGAAGGTGAAGCCGCTCGACTCGGGGGCCGAGGCGAAGGCGAAGCCGGTGGCGGTGATTGTGCCGTCGGCGAGGACGCGTGCGCCACCGTCCGATCCGAGCTCCACGAGGGTCGCGGACGCGGCCGTGGCGAGGGCCTCGAAGGACGCGTCACCGAAGGCACTGTCGGCCCCCGACTGGAAGCCGAGGCCACCTTCGACCCGACCCGTGAGGCTGCGCCCGACCAGCCCGCCGAGGAGCCCGCGGATGTCGAGATCGAAGAGCACGCCACCGCTGGCACCGACCTGCGCCGAGCTCTCGGCGATGAACGCGCGCACCGCGGCAGAGAGCTCGGTGTGGCTCGCGAGCCGCGCGTCGAGGGCGGCGCGGTAGTCGGCGATGGCCTGCGCGACGGCCTCGGCACGACCCGACGACGCACCCGAGAGGGCGAGGTCGATGGCGGCCGAGAACCCGCTGGCGTCGGTCGTAGTCGCGGCCATGGCGGCGACGGCGAGCCCGATCTGGGCCTCGCCGTGCTCGCTCGCGACCAGCGTCCCCAGCGCCGAGTCCGCGGTGACCGACCCATTGCCGGTGATGCGCCCGGCGAGCTCGGTCCACGCATCGGCCATGGCCTCCTCGTCACTGGCGGCTTCGATGCGCGTGACCCAGGCCTCGTAGGCGGCGTCGAGACGCGCGCTGACCGCGGCCTCGGCCCCGGTCGCGGCGACGACCGCGAGCTCGGCGCGGTGGTTGGCACGGGTGGAGATCAGAGCGGCCTGACGCTGGGCCGGGGCCGCGAGTCGGGCCGATCCCTCGAGCGACGACGACCACATCACGGCTGCGCTCGTCGCGGCGTCGGCGCGGGCCGAGGCGTCGAGACCGCGGCTGCCGAGCTCGGTCTCGAGGGCTTCGCCGATGCTCGCCGTGAGGGTCGCTTCGGCGGCGGCGTGAGCCTCGGCGGTGGTCGCCGTGTTCATGGCCGTGCCGAACTGGATCCAGGCCTGCTGCTCGGCGTCCGAGACGACGGAAGCCGTGACCTCGCTTCCGATCGAGAGTGAGGCCGA
>JAEUKJ010000068.1 GCA_016792665.1 Deltaproteobacteria bacterium
AAGGTCTCGGCCTCGGGCTTGACGATGATGCATGTGATCGCAAGGTCGGCTTGTGCGAGGTTCTGCGCGATGACGTGGCCCGGGCTGTCGGCGCGCGCCGAGACCCCGGCGATCGCGATGCGGCGCGGCGCGACCAGCGCGGACAGGAACGCCGGCGGGCGCGCAACCGGTACCGTCGCGACCGCCTCGTGCGCACGCGCCCCGACCCCGTCCAGGACCCGCGGCGTGCCCTGACCATCGAGAACGACCGGGTTCATCTCGACCAGGCGCAGGCCGTCGGCCGCGGCCCGTTCGGCCAGAGACCAGAGCGCCCTCAAGAGGGTCTCGAGCTTGGCCTCGGTCGTGAGCGCGCGCGTGCCGCGCAGTCTGCCGAGCCAGGTCTGTCCGAGGAAGTGGTCCTCGAGCTCGACCAGGGCTTCCTCGGGCGAGACCCACGCGACCGGCCAGAGGAGCGGCGGCGCGAGCTGGGCCAGGGCCTCGGCGCGCACGCCGCCCAGCCCGAACATGACCGTCCAGATCCCTTGGCGCTCAGCGACGGAAACGAAGGCCTCGGTCGGGAGCCCGTCGACCTTGGCGATGTCGATCTGCTCGCAGACCAGCGCGCCTATCCAGCGATGACCGGCGGCCTCGACTCGGGCACGCATCGCTGCCGCGACGTCCTCGACGCGCGCGGCCTCGACGAACGCCACCGCGCCCGCCTCGCTCTTGTGCCAGAGCCCCTCGCCGAGCCCCTTCACGACGACCGCCTCGTGCGGCTCGAAGGTGGCCGCGGCGTCCTCGATCCAGGCGTGACGCGGGGGCGTGAGACCCGCGAGCCGCGCCAGGCGATAGACCTGCTCCTCGTCGACGAACACGGCTCAGCCTCCGACCGTGAGCGTCGAGACGACCCTCGCGCCGGCGAAGAGAGCCTCTTCGTTCAGCGGCAAGAGCGCGGCCTTGCTCGCGAGCACGTGCCGCAGCGTCGCAAGCAGGCTCTCCATCGGGAACACCTGGGTCGCCGCCTGCAGCGCCCCGAGCGCGACGATGTTCTTGCCCGCAGAAGGCCTGGCGGCGCCAGGCTGCCCGCGGTTTATCACCGGGTTCTGGAGCCCGCTCGCGAGACCGGTGAACGGCACGGGCACGACGCGGCGACCGGCGGGCATCGGGCCGGGATCGTCGATGACCGTCTGGTCGTAGAGGACGATGCCGCCTTCGCGCACGGTCGGCGCGAACTTGACGAGGCTCGGGCGGTTGAAGGCGACCAGGACGTCGGGGTGCGGCGCGGCCGGATCGAGGACCTCGTCTCTGGCGATGTGCACGTCCGCGTACGAGGTCCCGCCGCGACTCTCGGGCCCGTAGCTCGGGATGTGGGTCGCGTCGAAGCCCTCGTGCAGCGCGGTCCGTGCGAGCAGCAGCGCGGCCGTCTGCGCGCCGTCGCCGCCCGCGCCCGCGAGCTTGATGGCGACGTCGTTGCCCCCAGCGCAGAGGTGCGAGGGAAAGGCCTTGGCGAACTTCGGATAGGCGTCGCGCTCGACACCCATGAGGTCCAGGAGGTGGTTGCCCTCGAACTCGGGGCGCGGCGGCGTCCAGGGGATCGCCGAGGCGCTCTTGTCCTTCAGCACGCCCAGCGGGAAGACCTTCGACATCTCATCGCGCACCCAGCGCTCGGCCTCCTCGGGGGTCATCTTGAGGTGGGTCGGGCACTCGGCCAGGACCTCGATGAAGGCGTAGCCCTTGCCGTCGGCCTGCAGCTTCAGGGCCTTCTCGATGGCCTTCTTGGCGCGCGTGCGGTGCTGCGGCGAGAACAGCGCCACACGCTCGACATAGACCGGTCCGTCGAGACTCGCGATGAGCTCCGCCATCTTCAGCGGCTCGCCCATCCGTGACACCCGCCCCTCGGGGCTGGTCACGGTCTTTTGTCCCATGAGCGAGGTCGGCGCGAGCTGCCCGCCGGTCATGCCGTAGATGGCGTTGTTGATGAAGAGGACGGTGAGCGGCGGGCCCATCTGCGCGGTCGCGATGGTCTCGGCGAGGCCGATGGACGCGAGGTCGCCGTCGCCTTGATAGACGACCACGACGCTGTCGGGGTTGGCGAGCTTGTGGCCGAGGCCGACGACCGGGGCGCGCCCGTGCGCGGCCTGCGTGTTGCCGACATCGAAATAGTAGTAGGCGAAGACGCTGCACCCGACCGGACTCACGAGGATGGTGCGGTCCTGGATGCCGAGGTGTTCGATGGCGTCGGCGAGATCGCGGTGCACGACGCCATGCCCGCAGCCGCTGCAATAGTGCGTGCTGCGGCCCTTCAGGCCCAGGCCGTGATCGTGCCGCTCGAAGTGGTCGTAGAAGACACTCATGCCACGCCTCCGCTGGCCGCGACGTCTTGCCCCGCGAGCACGGCCGCGACGATTTCCCCGCGCTGCGGCAGGACGCCGCCCATGCGCCGCACGGACTGGATCGGCGGCGGCGCGAGCCCTGCGTGGCTCAGCGCGAGTCGCAGCTCGTCCTCCAACTGACCTGGGCTCGCCTCGACGACCACCACTCGCGCCCTGGGCCTTTTTGTCAATATCGCCCGCATTTCGTCGATCGGGAACGGCCACAGCGTGATGGGCCTCACCAGGCCGGCGGCGACGCCCGCCTCGCGCAGGTCCATGACGGCCCCTTTCGCCATGCGTGCCGGGGTGTTGCACGCGACGAGGAGGACCTCGGCGTCGTCGCAGAGCCAAGTCTCGGCGCGCTGTTCCTTCTTGGTAATATCGGCGTATTTGTCATTCAGGTGGTGATTGTGCGCTTCCAGATCGGTGTCACTCAGCTGGATCGAGCACACGAGGTTCATGCGGTGGGCGCGGTCGCCCCAGACGGCCCAGGCCGGCAGCCCCGGTCGGGTCAGCGTCGCGGGCAGGCGCACGACGCCAGCCATCTGGCCGAGGTAGCCATCGGCCGCGATGATGACGGGGTTGCGATAAGCAAAGGCGAGCTCGAAGGCGAGGCGCGACAGGTCGAGCATCTCCTGCGGGGTCGACGGGGCCAGCACGATGGCGTGCGTGTTGCCGTGGCCGAGGCCGCGCGTCATGAGCTTGATGTCGGCCTGCTCGGGCGCGATGTTGCCGAGGCCGGGACCGCCGCGCATCACGTTCATGACCACGCCCGGGAGCTCGGCGCCGATCATGTAGGAGATGCCTTCCAACATGAGCGAGAAGCCCGGGCTGCTGGTGAAGGTCATGCACGGCAACCCCGCGCCCGCGCACCCATACATCATGTTGATGGCGGCGACCTCGCTCACGGCCTGGACGAAGCTGCCGCCGAGGTGGGGCAGCACCTTCGCCATGAGCTCGGCGCCCTCGGTGGATGGGGTGATCGGATAGCCGAAGACGTGGCGGCACCCGGCCAGCAGCGCTCCGAGCGCGGCCGCGTACGTGCCCTTCAACATGAGCGGCTCGGTCGTGGGCAGGGCGAGCGCGAGGCCGGGCAGGTCGACCGGCGCGGGCAGGGTCGAGGTCTTGGCCCCGAAGAGGTGGGTCGGGTCCTCGAGCTCGAACTCGCCGGGGTCGTGCGCGGCCGTGGGCGCCTTCGCCCCGGAAGCCGTCTCACCGGGCGCCTTTTGGGGGACGAGGCCGTAGGGCTCCGGGCAGGCCTGGATGCAGAGCTGACAGCCGTTGCAGTCGTCGAGGTGGAGGACGACGGGGCGCACGCCGGTCGTCGCGTTGAGGTCGCCGGCCTGGGTGATGCAGTCCTTCGGGCAGGCGTCGACGCAGCGCAGGCACCCCTTGCAGTACTCGGGTTGGAGGGCGGGACGCGGGCGGAGATCGAGGCGTGCCATGGCCCGAGCGTTGCGCCTTCCGATGCGCTCTCGCAACCGTTGTCGCCTAGCGCATTTCGCCCGCCGCCCGCGGGTGAAGTCGCGCAGCGGCGCGAGCCTGCGACCTGTGCGGGTCCGCGCACTTCGGCGAGCTGGCCCTTGCCCGCGGGCTGTGAAAAATGATACGAGTCGGGCGTCTTTCGGTCGGGCTCAGGGGGAGTGAAGCAGCGCAGCCAGGCTTCGGCCGTCTTGCGTTGGCTCGAGGAGGATTCGTTCGATGGAAGGCGCGCGCGATCAAGAGAAGTCCAGCAGCCAGAGCCCCGCTCCGACGCAGGGCCAGCAGCCCCCATCGGCGGACGCAGGCTCGGGTGCCAGCGCAGCCAAGAAGGACGCCGCCACCGCCGGCGACTTCGCCGCGCAGGAGGCCGCCCTGAAGCCGCCCTCGCCCTACCCGAAGCTGGGCCCGGGCTCGCGCGGGGACGCGGTCTCCTACCTGCAGAACCGGCTCAACACCGTCGCCAGTGCCGGCCTGACCCCCGACGGGTCCTACGGCGGTGGCACCCAGAAGGCGGTCGTCGCCTTCCAGAAAGAGCGCAAGCTGACCCCGGACGGGGCCGTCGGCATGGGCACCTGGGACGCGATCGAGGGCAAGAGCCCGGTCGCAGCCGCGGGCAAGGACCAGGGCGCCAACGGCGACAAGAAGGACCCCGCGGCCGAGAAGAAGGACGCCGCGGCCGAGAAGCCCGCGGGCGGTGACAAGGGCGTCGCGGGCGGCGACAAGAAAGACGCCGCCAAGCCCAAGCCCACGCCCTGGAAGAGCTATCCGACCCTCTGGAAGGGCTCCAACGGCCCCTTCGTCAAGAAGCTCCAGAACCTCCTCACGGCCTGTGGCTTCCAGGTCGACACGAGCGGCACTTTCGACGAGAACACCAAGGCCGCGCTGAAGGCATTCCAGAAGGCCAAGGGCCTGAAGGACGACGGGCTCTGCGGCGGGTCCGCGTGGGAGAAGCTCTTTGCCGAGGGTGGCTCGGTCGGCCTCGGGCCGGCGGAGAAAGACCCGCCCGACGCACGCATCCAGGCCCTCATCCAGGGCAAGTTCGCGGGCAAGGGCCAGTACCGCCCGACCGGTGACGGCTTCGTCGATGGCGACCTCGACGCGCTGCTCACCGAATATGGCAAATTCTGGAAGATCGATGTCCGCGGCAAGGCCAAGGTCGCCGAGAAGAAGAAGGACGCCGGCGGCGGAGGCGGCGGCATCGAGACGGCCGGCGGCGCCATCGAGGGCAACCCCGCCTGGGTCGAGGTGCTCCAGGCCGAGCTCTACACCTCGGGCGAGTGGACCCCTGACCACGCGGCGACGCAGAAGCTGCTCCAAGCCTACTTGAACGCCTTCTCGGCGGCCTCGGGCGGCCTTAACTCCACGGTCGAGGAGTTCTACCGACACGTCGGCGGCAGCGAGGAGAACGGCCAGGCCGGGGCGCTCGGCGGCTCGAAGGGCGCCATGAACTGGTGCCAGGAGGCGTCCACTCGCGCGGTCATCAACGGCCTCTTGAGGAAGGGACTGCGCTTCAAGACCGGCGGCGCGCGTCCGAAGCAGCTCATGCACGAGCTCGGCGGACAGCTCGGCGCGCTGACGAAGTGGATGAAGAGCGGGTCGGCCGGGGTGCTCTCGGGCAAGGCCGCGTGGGACGCCGAGCTCAAGGCCGGTGACCTCTTCAGCATCGTCGGCCAGGGCCCGTTGACCGGGCACGCGGCGACCGCGGCCGGCCAGGTCGGCGACACCATCCAGTACGTCAGCGGCAACGCGGGCGGCGGCCTCCCGGGCAATGGCGCCATCAAGGCCGAGCAGGTCAAGCGCGGCACGCCGCCTCCGGAATATGCCCAGATCCGCCCCCTCATCGAGGCCAAGGTCGGCGCCCAGGAGAACCAGAAGACCTACGAGAACAACGCCAAGATGATGGGCAACAACGCCGACAAGGCCGAGAAGTCCGGCAATACCGAAGGGGCCAAGACCTTCCGCACCGCCGAGGCAGACATGTCGGCCAAGGCCGAGCAGTTCGGCACCAAGCTGAAGGAGCAGGAGGCCAAGCACCCCGAGGTCCCGACCTCGCGCACCGATCCGCGCTTCAAGGAAGGCGTCCACGGCCCGAAAGCGGGCGAGGTATGGG
>JAEUKJ010000142.1 GCA_016792665.1 Deltaproteobacteria bacterium
CAAGCGCTCGCCCTGGAGGCGCAGCCACATCGTGTCGTTGAACAGGTTCACGGCGTCGAGCTCGCGTGCACGCGCATCCAGCATGCCGAGCGCGCCGCCGATGAGGAAGCCCAGGCCGCCGAGGAGGAGCCCCGTCCCAAAGAGCCCGGTCCGGTCGTCGACCATGCTCTCGTCGAACCCCGCGAGCGTCGCCTCGGCCGCGCCGAAGGCCGCGAGCGTCGAGCCGACCATCGTCAGCACGAAGCCCCAGGTCGCAGTCGACTCGGCCTCGCGCACCGCCTCGGCCGACTCGGGGACGTCCTTGACGAGGTCGCCGAAGCCGCCGACGAAGATCCCGACCGGGGCCCGGCGGTCGCCGGCCTCCCAGTGTTCGATGCCGCTCTCCTGCACCTTGCGCAAGAGCGGGGTGGACATCGGTCGGTAGCGCGAGCTCGCGCAGCCCGCGACCGGAAGCAGCAGCGCGACGACCAGCGTCCGCCCCGCGCGATTCACAGGTCGACCGAGAAGACCGGGGCGACGTCGCCGCCGAAGAAGACCGTCCCGACGCGCCCGAAGCGCTCGGGGGCGTCGGTGCAGAAGAAGCTGCGCCGCCCGTCGCGCGCTGGCGCCCGCAGGTCGTGCTCGGCGAGCAGCGTCGCGAGCTCCGTGGTGAGCGCCTCGGCCGAGTCGACCAGCGTCATCGGGTGGCCGCGGAAGCGGTCGTCGAGGACCTGCCGGATGAGGGGCTTGAAGACCGGGTAGTGCGTGCAGCCGAGCACCAGCGTGTCGATGTCGGCCTCGACGAACGGGGCGAGGTAGGTCTCGATGGTGAGGCGCGTGACCGGGTGGTCGACCCAGCCTTCCTCCGCCAATGGGACGAGCAGTGGCCACGGCCGCGTCACGACCCGATCGCCCAGGGCCTCGCGCGAGGTCCCGAGCGCGTTGGCGATCGCCGCCTGATAAGCACCCGAGCGGATGGTTGCCTCGGTCCCCGCGACCCCGATCCGGCCCCCGCGCGTCACCGCCGCCGCGGCGCGCGCCCCGGGCTCGATGACGCCCAGGACCGGCAGGTCGGTGTGCTTGCGCAGCGCCTCGAGCGCGTGGGCCGAGGCCGTGTTGCAGGCGATGACGACCGCCTTCACCGGGTAGCGCAGGAGCAGGTCGACGGCGCGCTCGGAGTAGCGCACCACCGTCGCCGCCGACTTCGTGCCGTAGGGCAGCCGCGCCGTGTCACCGAGGTAGATGAGGTCCTCTTCGGGGAGGCGGCGCGCGATCTCCGCGGCGACCGTCAGCCCGCCGATGCCCGAGTCGAACACGCCGACCGCGGCCTTGTGCATCGCGTTGGTCATTTCGGGGGCTCCGCAGGGGGCGCCGGAGGTGTGGCCGAGGTCGCAGGGCGGGCCTTGGCCTGCTCGATGAGCTCGAAGAGGTCTTCCTTCGAGCGCACGCCGCCGACCAGGACGCCGTTCATGAAGACGGCCGGTGTGCCTTCGAGGCGGGCCGCGATGCCGGCGGCGACGTCGCCCTTGACGCGCTCGAGCGCGCGGCCGTCCTTCATGCAGGCCTCGAGTGCGGGGCGGTCGAGCCCGAGGTCCGCGATCTTCGAGAGCAGCTCAGGGGTCGGAAAGGCCTCGAAGAGGAGCGGCGCGACGTCGAAGAAGCGGCCCTGCTCGTGCGCGCACTCACCGATCGTCGCGAGCTCGCAAGCCCGCAGATGGAAAGGACGATCGACCAGCGAATTGCAGGCGTTGTCGAGCGGGAAGTTGAGGAAGGTGAGGCGCACGTCCTTCCGCTCGGCAAAGACCTCTTCCAGGGTCTTGAAGCCGATCTTGCAGTGCGGGCACTCGAAGTCGGCGAACTCGACGATGTGGACCGGGGCGGTGGCAGGCCCCTGGGTCGGGCGCTGGGCCGTGTCGAAGCGCTTGCCCGGGCCGCTGTCGAGCACGGCCGGCTTGTGTCTCGCCGACAGCAGGGCCGTGCGGTACGCGAAGTAGCCACCCGCGAGCAGCACCGCCATGCCGACGGCGGCCACGAGCGCCGGGCGCGAGAAGACGGTGCGGCCGGTCGCGGCGAGGAAGGGGCGATTGGCGTCGCCGCGCGCGCGCCAGGTGAGCACCAGGAGGACCGGATTCACCACGTAGAGGACCGCGCAGAACTTGCAGAGGAAGCCCTGGCTCAGCGAGTACGCGAGGAGGGACAGAGACCAGAGCGTGGCCAACGCCGCGAGCCAGACCTGCAGGCCGGCGAGCCTCGAGAGGGTCGCGGTTTCGCCCCCGTTCTCGTCACGCGCGAGGCGGTGGCGCCACAGCGTCAGCCCGAGGAAGACCGCATAGAAGGCCAGCGCCACGAGTCCGGTCGGCAGCCCCGTCTGCACCCCGGGGATCGGGAGCTCGGACAGGGATGACAGGTGCGCCTCGTGACAGCCGCTGCCGACGCCGCACATGCCGCCGCCGTAGGCCGTTGGGTCTGCCTTGAAGACCCCGTGGTCCCAGGTCAGGTAGACCGAGTCGGCGAGCCCGATGAGCGCGAATGCGACGAGCAGCGCGGTCAGCGTCTTTCGCGCCATCAATAGCCTCCACGCGGGGACGGGGTGGGCACCTGTTCGAGCTTGCGGATATGGGCCAGGAGGTCGCGGAGCTGCTGGTCGTCGAACGCGAAGGCGGGCATCACCGGCATGCGTCCAGAGCGCACCGTCTTGGCGATGGTGCCATCGCGCATCGAGGCCTGCCAGGCCGGGCTCGTCATGTCGACGCGCCGCGCCTCGAGGAGGCCCTTGCCCGCCTCGCCGTGGCACTTCGAGCATTCCTTGGCGAACAGTGCCGCGCCCGCCGGCGCGTTGCCCAGGGCTGCGCTGAGGCCGGTCTTGAACATCGCCTCGTCGCAGGCCCCGTCGGGGTTGCAGCGCGCGACGGGGGCGTCCCCGACCTCGCTGTCCGAGCAGCCCATGCCGAGCACGGCCATGCACATGAGGCCCGCCAGCAGCCCGCGCGACAGAGGCATCCACCTCGCCTCACGGCTCCTGTCGCGGTCTGACGACCGGGGGCGAGACCAGAGCGAGCTGGCGGCGCGGGGCCGCAGAGCGGCGTGGCGAGTCGCCGTCGAGAAGAAACCAGTTGTCGGCACGCACCCCATGGACTCGGCGGTTAGCACGGCGGTCCGCGCCGAGCAAGAAGGACCGGCCTCACAGGCGCCTCGCAACGGGGCCAGCGCGATCCCGGTCGGCCTCTGGACGGGGCGCTCAGGTCTGGTCGTCGACCGTGTCGCCCGGCAGGAGAAACAGCTCGAAGTTGCCGGTGCCGTCGGCGCGCACCAGGTCGGCTCGAATCCGCGCTTCGCGGAGCTTCCTGCGCAGGCGCGCGACGCTCGTGTCCCAGCGGCGGCGCAGCGCCAGGACGTCGTCCTCGTCGGCCCAGACGTCCTTGGCCAGCGCGTCCCAGCCAATCGGGAGGCGGATGGTCGCGAGCTCGGACACGATGCGCGCCAGCAACCCATCCAGGGCCAGCGACGGCTCGCCGACGCGATGGATGTGGACGGTGTCGTAGCGGACGACCAGGTGCAGCGGCGGGTCGAACGCGCCCGTGACCAGGGTCGCGCGGTGGCTCGCGACATCGAGGTCGACGAGCACGACGCGAAAGGTCTTCTGGCCGAGCTCGAAGGTGTCGCCGGCCACGAGCTCGCGGTCGTCGCTCGGGGCCTGGCCGGCCAGGCGCAAGGTCCAGTGGAGCCCGTCGTTGAAGAGCAGCGCGTCGGCGTCGGACGAGAACCCCGGGGCGAGCTCGGGGCGCGGGCCGCCGGCACGCAGCGACGAGATGCCGCCCAGGATCTGGCGCGGCAGTCCGTCGCCCTCCAAGCCGAGGACGGCCGAGGGCAAGACCACCTCGACCACCTCGAGCGCGAGGTCGCGCGCCAGCTCCACCACGAGCCCCGGCACCAGCTCGACCTCGCTCACCGTCTTGTCGCCCACCGCAAACCGGCCGCGCAGGGCGAGCAGCTTGAGCGAGCTCCCGCGCAGCGACACCATCGCGTGGGCCTCGCTGATGCGCGGGTCACGGAGCCCGAGCGCGCAGCTCGAGCTACGCCCGATGATGGCCCCGGCGCCGAGCTCGCGCAGGTCGCGCGGCGCGTCGTCCGGGCCGCTGCGGGGATCGGTGACGGCGAGGGCGGCGGGACTCAGGCGGACGCGAACGAAGGCGTGCATGGGCCGATGCTAGGGGCGCGCGGGAATTCGCGCAAATCGCCCCAGATGGGCGCAGCTCAGGTCCATTCAGCCCCCAGATGGGCGCAGCTCAGGTCCATTCAGTCCGCAGATGGGTGCTGCTCGGGTGCCACGACTGCGGAGATGCGGTCGCA
>JAEUKJ010000152.1 GCA_016792665.1 Deltaproteobacteria bacterium
GTGCTCGAGCATCGCTGGCCGGGGCACGCCATCGTGCACCTGTCGTTGAAGTACCCGGGCCGCGCCCCGGGCGACGCCTCGACCGAGCAGCTCTACGCGGTGGCCGACCTCATGGAGCGCTTCAGCCGCGGCTACTCGGTCGCGACCTATCAGCAGAACCTGGCCCTCCAGTTCGTCAAGGTGAGCGACCTCCCGGCGCTCTACGATGCGTTGGTGGCCCAGGCGCTGGCGACCCCGAACATCGGCACCGTGCAGGACATCATCTGCTGCCCGGGGATGGACTACTGTAGCCTCGCCAACGCGCACTCGATCCCGGTCGCCAAGGAGCTGCACGAGCGCTTCCTCGACCTCGACCTGGCCTATGACCTCGGCCCGGTCCACATCAAGATGTCGGGGTGCATCAACGCGTGCGGGCACCACCACGTGGGCCACATCGGCATCCTCGGCATCGACAAGAAGGGCGTCGACTTCTACCAGATCGCCATCGGCGGCTACGCCGGCACGGGGCCGACCGACCCGGCGCGCATCGGGCGCATCCTGGGGCAGGCCGTCGCGCGCGAGCGGGTGGTCGACGTGGTCGAGCGCGTGCTCGAGGTCTATCGTGAGAAGCGGGTCGGCGAGGAGACCTTCGTCCAGACCGTGGAGCGCCTCGGCGTGACGCCGTTCCAGGAGGCCGCGTATGCATGACGTGTCGCAGCAGGTGCAAGAGGCGTCGGGGGCCGGAGCCGAGCTCGGCCATGCGGCCGGTGTGATGATCCACGAGCGGCGGGTGGTGCCGCGTCGCTGGAGGCTGGCGACCGAGGCCGGGCCCGGGGCCATCGTGCCGCACGCGACGTGGCGCGAGCTCGAGGCGCAGGGCGTCGATCTCAGCGGGGTCGGCGTGTCGATCGAGAACCACGAGGACGCGCGCGTCGTGAGAGATCTGCTGGAGCGCGTCCCGGTGATCGCGGTGGCGTTCCCGAGCTGGCGCGACGGCCGGGCCTACAGCCAGGTCCGTAAGATCCGGTATCTGTGGGGTTATCGGGGTGTGGTCCTGGCCCACGGCGAGGTCTTGAGAGACCAGCTCTTGTGGATGTCGCGCTGCGGCGTCGACGCGTTCCACCTGCGCGAGGACCAGGACCCGGTCGCGTCGCTGGCGGCGTTCTCGCTGTACTCGGCGTTCTACCAGTACTGAGGCGGGCGATGAGCGCGAGGTCGTGGGTGGGGCGGGCGCTGGTCTTCGCGGTGGCGAGCGCGCTTCTCGGGTGCGGGTCCGAGGACGCTGCGTCCGATGTGACGCAGGGCGGGGACACCGCGACCCTGGACACGCGGGTCGAGGACGGCGCAGTCGATGCGACGAGCGACACCGCGTTCGACAGCGGCCTGCGCGAGGATGCGGACACGACCGAATCCGACACGACGATCGCGGACACAAGCGCGGTCGACACGATGATCGCGGACACGAGCGCAGTCGATACGACGGTCGCGGACACCAGCGCGGTCGATACGACGATCGCGGACACGAGTGTCGCGGACACGAGCGTGGTCGATACGACAGTCGCGGACACGAGCGTGACGGACACGACTGTCGCCGACACGAGCGGGTCCGCGCGTCCGGCTGGGCAGTGCGGCGACTCGTGGGACTGTCCCGGGACGCTCATCTGCGCGAAGACCGCGCCGGGCGGAATCTGCAACGGCTGCAACGGACAACAGGCGTGCCCGTCAGGCACGTGGTGCAACGAGTTCGGGGCGTGTTCGATCGACTGCGAGACCGCGGCCGACTGTCCGAGCGGCATGCGCTGTCACCCGACCCAGACCGTGTGTGTGCTGAAGGGGTGCTCGGGCGATGGGGACTGCGAGGTGCCCTACGTGTGCGACGGCGGCTATTGCCGGCGTCCGGCCTGCGGTCCGGGCGGCGCCTGTCCAGCCCCGCTGGGCTGTAAGGACGGGACCTGCGTCGAGGACGCCTGGCTGCCCTAGCCGGCTGCTGGACGACCCTCTGCGGCGCCGCGCGAAAGATCGACGCGGGGCGCGGGACCGCACGAGCTGCGGCGGGCCACGCCCCTGGCGACGTCAGTGGGAGCGGCCGTCGTAGTGGTGGACCGCGACCTTGTCGAGCTCGAAGCCGTCGAGGCAGCGCGTGTTGATGGCCGCCATCGGCGTGCCGTCGGGCCCCATGCCGCGCGCGAAGGACCGGATGCCGCAGGTGTTGCAGAACAGGTGGTGGATGATGTTGCGGTTGAACTGGTAGTCCGTCAGCGCATCTTCACCCTGGACGAGCTTGAAGTTCGCGGCGGGCACGAAGGTCAGGAGCGTTCCGGTCTTCTGGCAGATCGAACAGTTGCACGCGATGACGCTGCCGATATCGGCGTCGACTTCGTAGCGCACCTTTCCACAATGACACCCACCTGTGTGCACGGCCATGAGGCACCTCCGACCGCAGGCGTAGCGGGACTCGCGGCGCCTGACAAGCGGAGTGCCACCGAAGGGCTGACGCCCGAGGCTGCCTGCGTGTTAGCGGCCCAGCGCCAGGAGGAGACGAGCGCGGGCGAGCGCCAGGTTCTCGACGACCTCGAGGCGGCGGCGCTCGAGGCGATGGAGCTCGCGATCCAGGCGGAAGACGTCGATGGGGTCGACGAAGCCCTGGGCCACGCCCTTCCTGAGGGCTTCGAGGCGCTGCGGGTCGAGGTCGTTGCGCGCCTTCGTGAGCGCCGCGAGTGCGTCGCGCTGGGCGCGCACTTCGGTGCGGGCCGCCGCGATCGCCCGGGCGATGGTGTCGGCTTCGCGTGCGGCGACCTCGTCGATGGCGCGCAGCTCGGTGTCGGCGTGGTCGAGGGCGGCGCCGTCCCAGGCGAACAACGGCAGGTCGATGCCGAAGGCGAAGGCGAAGGCGCGGGCGTCGTGATCGGAGTCGAGCTCGTAGCCCACCTGGGCCCAGGCGAGCCACGGCCAGGACTGTGCGCGTGCCTCGTAGCGACGGGCGTCGGCGGCGCGACGGGCGGCGGCGCGTTGGGCAAGACGCGGGTGCTCGGCCAGGGCCCGATCGAGCGCGGCCTCGGGCGCTTCGTCGGCCTCGGGCACGTGCTCGAGCTCGGCGACCCCACCTGAGCTCCGCCCATCGGGGAGCTCGATCCGGGCGGCGGGCACCTCACACCCGGTGAGGCGCGTCAGCTCGGCCCGCCAGCGCGCGACCTCGGATCGAGAGCGGCCGAGATCGGTCGAGGCATCGAGGCGCTCGCGCTCGGCAGCAGCGAGGTCCTGGAGCGCGACCTCGCGCTGGCGCGACCCGGCCCCGAGACGCGCGACCTCGGCCTCGGCCAGGGTCACGTCGTCTTGCAAGACCGCCTCGATCTCCAGGGAGACGGCCAGCCTGGACCACGCCACGCGCACCGCGTAGCGGGTCTCGAGTGCGACCTCGTCGCCTTCGGCGCGAACGCGATCGGCGTCGCGGCGGATCTCGTCGGCGCGCGCATCCAACGTGCCCGGCCGCTCGAAGGGGAAGCGCAGGCCGAGGTCCAGGCGCTCGGGGCCGTCGATCAGGCGGTCGACGCGCAGGTTGCTGATACGCAGCTGCGGCGTGCCGGCGAGCGAGACCTCGGCCTCGGCGTCGAGGACGCGCGCCTCACCGCGCTTCTCGGTGATGGCGGCGTCACGCGTCAGGGCGCGCTCGATGAGGGCGGCCTCGGTCAGCGGTCCGCACACGTCCTGGGTCCCAGTCGGAGGCGAGGGCTCGGTCGCGACGACGGGGCGCAGGGTGCGGATCCACGCGAGCCGCGCCTCGGGCGTCTCCAGCGTGCGCGCCTCGCGATAGCAGCCGCCGAGGACCAGCGCGAAGAGGCCGAGCGGCACGAGGCCCCGGTGCGGCGCGTGAGGGCTCACGGGCTCAGCCGCCATCCGGCTCGAAGCGGACCTCGAAGGACTCGCCAGGGACGACCATCGCGGGCGGGTTCAGCTCGACCGTGACGAGGCGGCCCCAGATCGGGGTCTGGGCGTCGCGGCGGCAGCGCAATGGCAGCTCGGTCACGGGGCCCACCGAGATGGCCTTGCCCGGCAGTGCGCGATCTCGCGCCGCCCACGGCCGCGCGGTCGCAACGGCACCCACCGAGACCGGCGCGTGCACGTCCTCGGCCAGGCACGCGACGATGCGGCCGGGCGAGTCCGGCATGATCTCGATGAGCGGCAGGTTCGGCCCGACCACCGAGTCCGGCTGTCCGTAGATGACGCTGACCTGGCCATCGGCAGGGGCGCGCAAGATGTAGCGATCGCGCCGCGCCTCGAGGGTTCGAAGCTGTCCCTCGTAGACCTTGATCTCGGCCTCGAGCGGGGCGGTCGCGGCCTGGACCCAGGAATCCTCGGCCGGGGCGCCGAGGTCCTCGGCGGACTGGGACTGCGCCTCGTAGACCTTCACGGCGCGTTCTTCCTCCGCGATGTTGCGGGTCAGCGCGGCCACGCGGATCTCGAGCTCGGCCAGGTCAGGCGCGCGCACCACGCCGGCGGCGACCCCGACCTTGCGCTTGGCGAGCTCGGACTTGACGGCCTTCAGCTCGGCGCGCGCGGTCTCGAGCCGCGTCGTCGCCTCGCGCACGGAGCGCTCGGCATCCGCCTTGCCGCCCGAGAGGCCGCGCACCATGTCGACGCGCGTGGCCTTGGCCTCGACACCGGCCTTGGCGATCTCCGCGATGACTCGTGCCTTCTCTGCCTCGGCCGCGCGCATCTCGCCGTCGATGGCGCGCGCGTCGAGGACCGCCACGACCTGACCGGCGCGCACGCGGTCGCCGACCTTGACGAGCACCGACTCGACGCGGGCCGGCTCGACCGAGGCGAGGCGATAGGGGATCCCCTCGGCGAAGCCGCGCACGGCCAGGCCCGAGCCCATGCCGCGCCAGGCGAGGTAGGCCCCGACGACCAGCCCGAGCCAGAGGACCCAGGGTAGGACGTTGCGACGCAGGGTGTGGGCGAGGTCCTGCATGGCGTCAGATCTCCACCGTGGGTTCTTGCAGGAGCAGCGAGATGTCGCGGCTACCGTCGAGGCGCTCGAGGGCTTGGAGCAGCGGCGTCCGATGCGCGGCCGACTTCAGCCGGATCTGATAGGCGTGCTGCATCGAGGAGCCCTGAGCGACCTCGCGCAGGGTCACCAGCGCAAAGGACTTGGTGTGGCTGGCGAGCACCTTGGCGAGGCCCTGCTCGGCATCGGGGCTCGCGGGGAGCTGCACGCGCAGGAGGCCGTCGGCCCGCTCGCGCGCACCGAAGTCGGTGAACGTGTAGACCACCGCCGCGGCGATGAAGACCCCGGCCCCGAGGACCGCCGGGCCCCACGACTTCAGGCCGCAGGCGACCCCGCTGGCCAACGAGGCCAGGACGAAGATGAGGTCGCGCGGGTCGCGCATCGAGGTCCGGAAGCGGATGAGCGCCATGCCGCCGGCGATGCCGATGCCGGCCGCGAGCGAGTTGCCGATGGCGAGCATCAGCATGCAGGTGATGACCGAGCCGGTGACCACCGCGAACACGAACGAGCGCGTGTAGGAGAGGCCGCGGAAGGTCCACATGTAGACCGCGCCCAGCGCCTGCCCGAGAGCCAGGGCGACGAGCAGCGAGAGCAGCGCGGTCTCGGGCGTGGTCGGGGTCGTCGGGCCCGAGAAGAGGCCGGAGAGGTCGTTCATGTCGCTTCCCCGGTCGCGGGGCGGGCCGCAGCCACCCACGCGTGTCGCGGCGTGCGCACGTCCTCGGGGATGAGGTTGCTCTCGATGACGCGCCCGTACTTCGAGTAGCTGCGGCGCTGGAGGCCGAGAGACTCGACGATCGACATCATCCAGCGCGGCACGCGCGCCGTGAACTTCAGCTCGAGGATGACCAGCGAGCTCTCGTCGCGGATGCCGGTCGGGTCGTCGCAGGCGCGGTAGTTGCGCTCCACGGCGTCGAAGCCCCAAGCGTCGGGGGCCACCATCTGGCCGTCGATGCGCCGGTCGAAGGTGACGCGCGCGTAGTCGTCGACGAGGCTCGCCCAGGCCTCGCGCGTGTAGCGGACCAGCGCCGTCGGGCGTGCGCCGATCATGTGGGTGCGGGTCACGAAGCGCTCGATGGCGGAGCCGGTGCCGATCTGTTCGCGCGTGACGAACGGGTCGCGCACGAGGTCGGCGACCACGGGCCAGGGGCCACGCAGCATGCCCCGGGACTTGACGATGGTGTCGTGGTAGCGCGCCTTCACTTCGAGGAAGAACGGGCTCTTCGGGGCATCGGGATAGCGGCGGATGCGCAGCTTGAAACGATCGACCAGCTCGAGCTCGTTGGCGCGGTAGAGGCCGAGGTCCGGGGTATCGAGGTAGAGGCTCTCGATGGTGTAGCGGTTGCCGGGGGCGTCGGTGGCGTAGGGGTCGAGGACGCAGAAGGGGCGAATCGCGTGGCGGACACGGTCGGTCGTCTCCTCGTCGATGAGGTATTTGTATTCTCGCCGCTCGATCCTCAGCGCTTCGGCCACATGCCCTCGGTTCCGCGGCGCCGGAAGGTCCACCGGCGACGACGAGCGAGTATGCAAGCAGCGGCCGCGCTGTCGCAATGCCGTTTCGCATTCGTGAACTGACCGGACACCCTGAGACATGGCAGGATGGCCTGGCATGCGGTGACAAAGCCACTGGCTTCATCGACCGATGCAATCTGAACATCGGCGCGAAACGCGAATGTGTCATGAAGGTGACGATGGGAGACGACACGACAATGGCGAACGCGGTTCGCAGACGGCGCCCGGGCGCGAGGTGCTTCGGCCCAGCCTTCGCGCTGGTGGCTTTCGTGCAGGCGGCATGCGGCGGGGACGCGAGCACCTCCGACACGAGCACCGACACCCGGACTGCCGATGACGGGGTCGACGGGGTCGACGGGGTCGAT
>JAEUKJ010000161.1 GCA_016792665.1 Deltaproteobacteria bacterium
CTCGTCGCGATGATCGCCAGCGCCCGCAAGCTCCTCGTCATCCTCGACGCGATGGTTCGACATCATCGGGACTGGCAGCTCGCCTGAGCCCGCCCGATTCATCGGGCCAGAGCCAACCAATACAGTTGACTCGTCGCTTGCGTCGCTTGCTCCTTGCGGCCATCCCGACTCGCTGCCCGGCGCAGTTGAACGGCGCTTCCTTGGTCTCCACGACGGCGCGTGATCCAAACTGCCATCCCGCCTCGCTGCCCGGCTCCGTTGATCGGCGCTCCTGGCAGCGGGCGGGATCTCGATGCCGGCTACGGTGACGGCAGCAGCCGGACGACGACGCTGGCCCCCGACCCGTCCTGACCCGCCGACTGCCACCCGAACCACACATCGCCTTGCGTCATCGGGCTCACGAAGACCCGGCTCTGGTCGGCGGACTGGGTGCGGTTCAGGACGACGCGCGGGCCCGAGGCCGGTCCCTGGTTGCTCATCCAGCGGGCCATGACCGCGCGCCCGGCGGTGTCGGCGCCTTCGCTCTCCCAGGCCACGACCAGGCGCCCCGAGCTGTCGTAGGCGAGCTGGACGCCCTCCTGCTGCCCGGCACTCAGGGCCGCGGGGTTGAACTCGGCGGTCTTCACGATGAACGTCGCGGCGGCGAAGGTCTGGCACAGCACGTCCAGTGCCCCACCCGCGTCGGGCGTCTCCCAGCAGGCTGCGACATAGTTGTTGGGGGACACGCCGAGCGCCAGGTTGCGCTGGTTGCCGGCCGTGGTCGCGTTCAACTGTCGCTCGGTCCCGAGGGTGAAGCTCTGGCCGCCGGGTGCCCCGGTCAGCGTCACGGTGCGCGCGAAGAGGTCATAGCCGCCGTCGACCACCTGGTTGTTGGACTCCCAGCCGACCAGGAAGCCTGCGCCCATGAGCGTGATGACCGGCTTCTCCTGGGCGCGCGCGGTCGTCAACGGGATGACCGTGTCGCCCACCAGCACCACGCCGTTCTTGTCGTAGGCCTTGGCCATGACGTCGCCCGTGTCGTTGGCGGACACGAACGTCTGCCACGCGACGAGCACCGTCCCGTCCGCGGCGATGGCCACCGCGGGCTTGGTCTGGGCCCCGCTGCGCGCCGTGTTGACGATGAAGGGCGCCGTCACCGGGCGGGCCTGGGCATCGAAGATGCGCGCGACGATCCCGTACGAGCTGCCGTCCTCGTTCAAGGACTCCCACGCGACCACGAAGCGGTCGTTGCCGCCCGCGACCACCGCGCCGCGCTGCGTGCTGGCGGCCTCGACGTTGACCTGCAGCTCGGCGCCGACCGGCCGCCCATCGCCCAGCGCCGACCGCTGGTAGAGGCGTCCGGCGATCTCGGTGTCCTGCCCCACGTAGAGCGGCGAGTCCCAGACGACCAGCGTCGTGCCCTGGGTCGACGTCGCCGCCTTGGGCCGCGACTGATCGCCGGTCGTGACCTCGGCCGCCAGGAGCTCGCGCACCCCGGCCGCCGCCGCCCCGTCGCGCTCGAAGCGGCGCGTCATGAGCATCCCGAGGTTCTGGTCCTGCCAGGTGACGACCCACTGGTCGTTCGAGAGGGCCGCGACGCTGGGCTCGGTCTGGGCCCCGGTCGCGAACGTGTTCAGGTTCTGCGCGGGCCCCTCGGGCAGGCCGCTGGCGTCGAAGCGCTGCGCCCGGATCCCGTAGTTGCCGGTGCCGTCGGCCACCGAGTCGTCCCACACCGCCACGAACCCGAAGTCCGTGAACGTCGCGAGCCCGCCCAGGGTCTGCACGCCGGTCTGGAAGTCGTTCAGCCGGAACTTGGCCCCGATCTTCTGACCATCGCTGTCGAAGCGCTGGCCCCATGCGCGGCTGCCCTCGCTCCACCCGACGATGAAGCTACCGTCGAAGAAGCTCGCCACGCGCGGACCGCCGATGGCCCCTCCCCCTGAGGTCACGGTGACCTTGGGGCTCGAGGTGAGCGTGCCGCCCGACCAGGTGAAACGCTGCGACTCGAGCGTGCTCGCCGTCGCCGGCACCCACACCAGCACGAAGGTGTCGCTGCCCGGGGGCGCCGTCACGCCGTCGAAGGCCACGTTCAGCACGTTCCAGTAGTCGAGCCCCACGGCCGTCGAGGCCACCAGCGACTTGGCGACGCCCGCGCCCGCGCCATCGTAGACCATGAGCTCGACCCCCGAGTTCGTCCCCTTGCAGCCGCTGCCGGCGCCGCTCCAGTAGTAGCGGTAGTTCGACGCGTACAACGACGCACGCCGCCCGCCGAGGTCGAGCGCCTTCATGGACGGGGCCGCGAGGCCTCCACATCCCTGGTTGCTCGAGTAGCCGACCGTCGTCGGCAGCGTGGTGACCGCGCCCGCCGGGTCGATGACGCTCCCGTACAAGGTGCAGCCGTCGGAGTTGTTGGGGTGTCCGGCGCGCACGCAGCCGCTCATCGTCATCGCGAAGATCGACCCGTCGCCCATGCCGACCGGCTGCGAATAGGCGGAGGGCACGACCGTGGTGCGGGTCGGCTGGTCGGCGAAGGTCGCCTCGTTCATGCGGCTCTCGTGCTCGTCGGTCGCGCGCAATTCCTGCGCGGGCCACGCCACGCCATAGCCCGCATCCCCCCACGCGAAGGCCTTGGGCGCCCCGTAGATGTAGGCCGCCAGCGGCTCCTCGGTGCAGACGCTGCCGGTCGCCATGCACACGCCCGCCTGGCAGGTGCCCAGCGGCTTACAGAGGTCCTCGTGGACGCACGCGATACCCGTCTCGGGCACGGGCACGGCGCACCCACCGCCCGGCTTGCACACGTGGCTCGTGCAGTCGTTGCCGTCCTCGCAGTCGGGGCCGACCGCGAGCTGCAGCGACGCGGGCGCCGAGCTCTTCGAGCTGCGCGCGTCCTGCACCACGACGCGGCACGCGACCAGATCGCAGTCGCTGATCTGGGCCGCGCCAAGGGTCTGCGTGCCGACCGACTCCACGCCATTGATGCTCCAGTACCAGGTGTAGGTCGGGCTCGTGAACCACTGCTCGGCCGTGACGATGGCGCAGGTCGCGGTGCCCGCCGCCCCATCCGGCGCGCGCACCTCGACCACGGGGGCCACCGCCTCGCCGGGCCCCAGGGTCACCACGTTCGAGTCCACCGTCTGACCCGTGCGCGCCCCGTCATTCGGGGTCGCGCGGCAGCGCACCGAGGTACCGAGCGCCAGCGTGTTGGTCGCGAACGTCGCGCTGTTCGCACCTTGGACCGTGGCTCCGTCGACGAGCCACACCCAGCTCACCGACGCTTCTGCCGTGCAGTCGTCCTGCCAGCCGTTGGCCGTACACGTGAGCGTCGCGCCCACCCCGGCCGACGCCGGCGTGATGCTGGCCCCCGAGAGCGACGGCGCGCCATTGTCCGCCGTGGCCGCGCCCGACGGCTTCTCCTCGCCGTAGACCGGCTGCCCGACCCCATCGACCGTCCCGTCCCAGGGCGCCGTGAAGCAGCGCAACACGTCGCCCGCCGCGAGGCCGACCGTCGCGCCGACCACGGTGGCCGCACTCTGCCCGGCCAGCGCCACACCGTTCTTCTCCCATCGATAGCGCACGCTCAGCACATCGGCGGGGTCCGGGTCGCTCAGCACCCCGGGCGTGCACGTGTAGGTCTGGCACAGCGAACCCTGGGCTGGTATCAGCGTCGGTGCCGCGACGCTCGGGGCCGAGTTGCCGATGACGACCTCGTTCGAGGTCACCGGCGCGCCGGTCGCGACACCGTCGCCCGGCGTCGCGACGCAGCGCAGGTGGTCGCCCTTCTGGAAGGCGCCCGCCAGGGTCGCCTCCGTGGCCGCCGCGATCGGCGCGGCGTTCTTGGACCAGGCGAACGTGTAGACCGGCGCGTCCCCATCGGGGTCCGAGAACCCGACCGGCGCGCACGTGAGGGTCGACGCGACGTTCGGATTCGCCGGGGTGAGGGCGGCCGACGCGAGCGTCGGGGTCGTGTTCCCGAGGGTGACCGGGGCGCTCGCCACGGCCGGGCCGTTCTCGAGGCCGTCGTTCGGGGTCACGACGCAGCGGACGCTCGCGCCGACCGGGACCAGGCCGCCGACCGCGGGGATGGCGAGGGTCGCACCGGTCTGGCCGGCCAGAGTCTGCTCGGCCTGGCCCGGCGCGGTCACGGCCCAGGCGAAGGTCACCGCCGCCGGGTCGCCGTCGGCGTCGCTCCAGCCGCTCCAGCCGCAGGTCAGGGTGTCGCTGCGCTTCGGCGCCGCGGGCCCCAGCGTGACCGTCGCGATGGCGGGCGGCGTGTTCTTCACCGTGAGCTGGTTCTTGCTCTGCGCCGGCTCGGTGGTGGCGATGCCGTCGGTGGCGCGGATGAGGCAGCGCACGACCTGGCCGCGGTGGAGGAGCTCTCCGGCCAGGGTCTCGCCCGTCTCGCCCTGGACCTCGACCTCGTCGATGAGCCAGGTGCGCGTGAGCGTCAGCGCGTCGCCATCGGGATCGGTGGCGATCCCGGCCACGCAGCGTGCCCCGTGTCCCGCGGCCAGGCCGCCCGCGTCGAGCGGCTGGACCAGCACGTTGTCGACCAGCGGGGCCGCGTTCCCGAGGGTGAGCGGCGCGCTCTCGACGAGTCGCGAGGTGTCGGTGCCGTCCGAGGCCTGGGCCGAGCAGCGGACGACCGACCCGCGGCGCGCGCTCGTCGGCGTGCCGCCGACATCGATGACCAGCGCCCCAGCCATGACCCGAGCGGCGGCGGCGGGGCTACCCGAGATCTCGGCGGCGACCCCGTCGACCGTCCAGCCGAGCGCGTGCGTGACGGGATCGCCGTCGGGGTCGACGCCAAGCGTGGTCACCTGGCACTCGAGCTCGCTGCCCGCGTCGACCGCACCGGCCACGACCGGGGCCAGGGTGACGGCGGGCGCGCTGGGCGCGGCGTTCATGACGGCCACGACCGCGCTCGTGACGGCCTCGCCCTGGGCGTCGCCATCGCTCGGCACCAGCAGGCAGGTGACCCCCATGCCGCGCGTCGTCCGCGACGGATCGAGGGTGCAGCCGCCGGTCGCGAGGACGTCGTCGCCGTCTTTGAAGGTGCAGGTGTCGGCGGCGTCGTCGCCGTCGGCGTCCGCGCGGTCGCTGCAGCGGCACGTGAACGTCGTGCTGGTCGTGCCGCCCGACGGCAACACGAGGGCCTGCCCGCAGGTCGGGGCGCTGTTGCCGATGACGACCTCGGCGGTGGTCGTGGCCGCGTTGCCGACCTCGTCCTCGGCCACGACCTCGACCTTCCAGGTCTGGCCGCGGGCGGTCTTCGCGGCCGGCACGTTGGCGGTTCGCACCTGCGCATCGACGCCGTCGACGAGCCAGCGGTAGGACAACGTCACGGCGCCGTCGGGGTCGCTCGCGGCGGTGTCGATGACGACCGCGAGGTCATCGGTGGTCTTCGGCTCGCGCGGCTCGATGTGCACGACCGCCGCGCTCGGGAGGGCGTCGATCGTGATCGACACCGACGCGGTCGCGCGCTGGCCGTCGGGGGCGATGACCGTCGCCGTCAGCACGTGGGCGCCCGCCGGCAGGGTCTGGGTCGAGGCGCTCGTGCGGCCGCTCGCGTCGGCGACCACCCGGGCCAGCGGTGCCGTCACGCGGTCGCTCGTCCACTCGACTTCCAGGGTGTCGAGGCCGCCACTCGCGCGTCCGACCGTCGCCGCGAGCGTCACCGTCGACCCGGCCGGAGCGACGAGCCCCGCCTCGGGCGCCGTGATGACCACGGTCGGTGCCGCGCCCGCGACGTCGCCATCGCCTGACGTGTTGGTGTCGCCGAGGTCACCGCCCCCGCTCGTGTCGTCGCCCCCGCAAGCGGCCGAGGCCACCGCGAGGGCCCCGCACAATCCCCATACCCATCCACGCATCACGTCCTCCGAGTCGATCGTTTGTCGATGGCTGCGCGGCGATGACGGCGGCGCGGCCCGAGCGGCGGCAGAGCAATGGCCGATCCAGCCCCTGCCCCGCCGGCCGGGTCCCCGAAAGGCCTCGGATTCCCGACGCATCGGTGATGCCCCGGGCGCGACCAAGGGCGCGCGAGACGCCCGGAACCTGGGGCGAGCCCCGGGCGGTCTCGGGCGCGCCCAGGGCGAAGTGGGGCGCCAGGTCCGAGGCAGGTCCGTAGAAGGTTTGACCAGCGGCGGCCTCCGCATCATAAGAGGGGGACAGGCGCGTCACCCCCTCCAAGCCGACTCTACTTCATGTGCTCTCACACACGATGAGCGACCCCTCTTCGCCCCCCACCGAGCCCCCGCGCGACGGAGGCATTGGGGCCGAACCGGGCGCCGCTGGCGCTGAGCTGGCGCCGGGCGCGCGGGTCGGCGGCTACCGGATCGTGCGCCTCATCGGGCGCGGCGGCATGGGCGAGGTCTACGAAGGCTGGGACGAGCGCCTCGCGCGGCGCGTCGCCTTGAAGCGCATCCCGGTGGCGCAGGGGGCGCAGGCCGAGAGCCGCGCGCGCTTCTGGCGCGAGGCGCGGACCCTCGCAGCGCTGCGGCACCCGGGCATCGTGACGATCTACGAGATCGGCGAAGACCCGCGCGACCAGAGCCTGTTCATCGCGATGGAGCTGGTCGTCGGGACCTCGCTCGCCGCGCTCGCCGCCCGTGCCCTGCCGACCGGCCGCCCCGCCGGGCTCCCCGCGCGCCTGGTCGTGACCCTCGGCCGGGAGGTCGCGCTCGCCCTGGGCGCGGCGCACGACGCGAAGGTCACCCACCGCGACGTGAAGCCTGCCAACATCCTCATCGAAGACACCGGGCAGGTGCGCGTCATCGACTTCGGCCTGGCGCGGCATGTCGACGACCTCGACCACCGCATCACGCGCTCTGGGGCGACGCTCGGCACGCCCGGCTACATGGCGCCCGAGGCCATCGACGGCCAGGAGGTCGGCCCTCCAGCGGACGTCTTCGCGGTCGGCATCTTGCTCTATCGCTTGGCGAGCGGTGTCCACCCGTTCGAGCGCGACACGGCGCAGGCGACCGCGCTGGCCATCGCCGGCGCGCGCTTCGTGCCGCTCCACCAGGTCGCGCCGCGCGTGCCGACGGCCCTGGCCGCGGCCATCGAGCGCTGCCTCGCGCTCCGCCCGACCGACCGCCCTGCCGACGGGCGCGCCCTCGCCGCCGAGCTGGGCGCGGTCGCGGCCACCCTGGGGGTCGAGCCCGAGCGCGAGCGTCGCGCGCTCGCCGACTGGATGCGGGGCCCTTGGGACGGTTCGGTTGCCGCGCTCGACACCCAGCCCTCGGTCAGCGCGCCGCGCGTGGCCACGCGCAGGAAGGCGCTGGTCGCTGTCGGCCTGGCCGGCCTGACGGTCGCCTCCGCGATCGCCTGGGCGGCCACCGCCGACCCTCCCGGTGGGTCCAACCGAGGAGAATTCTCCGTCGCCGACCCTCCCGGTGGGTCGAACGGAGGAAAAATATCCTCGGCCGACCCACTCGGTGGGTCAAAGGTTGGGGAATTCTCACCAATCGACCCACCCGGTGGGTCGAACGGAGGAAAAATATCCTCGGCCGACCCACTCGGTGGGTCGAAGGTTGGGGAATTCTCACCAATCGACCCACCCGGGGGGTCGAG
>JAEUKJ010000187.1 GCA_016792665.1 Deltaproteobacteria bacterium
CAGGTTCATCGTCCCTGCGACCAGCTTGCGCTCGAAGGGGATGATGGCGCCGAGACGCGCGAGGTCGGACCCGCGCACCAGCACCGCCCGCGAGGCGCCTCCGCGTTGGGCGAACGCCGCGCCCGAGGCGATGGGCGCCGATGCCACGACTCCCGGCGTCCGCGCGACCGTGTCGAGCACCTGCTGCCAGGCGAGGATCGAGCGCACCCGCTGCGGTGGCGCGTCCACGTGCGCGATGAGCGTCAACGCCTCGCCCTCGCGCTTCACGTCGCGCTGCACACGCGCGACCCGCGCGCTCACGCCGCTGGCGCTTTCCGACCCCGCGATAGACCAGCGGCAGCTCCACGTTCTCGAGCGCGGTCGTGCGCGCCAGGAGGTTGAAGCTTTGGAAGACGAAGCCGAGGTAGTTCCTGCGCAAGAGCGCCTGTTGATCGCGAGAGAGCTCGCGCGCGACGTCCACGCCCTTGAAGTGATAGCTGCCGCTGGTCGGTGTATCGAGCGCGCCGAGGATGTTCATGCACGTCGACTTGCCGGACCCGCTGGCCCCCATCACCGCGACGAAGTCACCGTCCGCGATGGTGAGGTCGATCCCGTCCAGCGCGCGGACCTCGGCGTCCCCCTGACCATAGACCTTGGTGACGTGAGCGAGCTCGATGAGCGCGGTCATGGTGCGCCGCTCGAGAGGTCCTGCCCGACCACCACCAACGTCCCTTCGCTCAGCCGCGCCCCACTGACGACCGTGCGCTGTCCGTCGCTCGGGCCGCGCGCCACCGGGACGGCGACCGGCTGGCCACCCTCCAGGATGTACACCTTCGGCGCGTTCTCGAGGGCGAGCGCCTCCGGCGTGAGCGTCTCGCTGCCGCCGCTGAACATCGTGCGTCCCCCGGTCGCGGGCGGGCTGAAGCGCAAGGCGGCGTTCGGTAGCGTGAGCACTGCGTGGTCGACACCGGTCGTGACGATGGCTGTCACCGTCATGCCCGGACGCAGCAAGCGCGCGTGGTTGTCGACGCTCAGGGTCGCCGGGTAGGTGACGACGTTCGACACGGTCTTCGAGGCTAGGGCGACCAGCGTCACGGTCGCCGGAAAGGGGTGGTCGGGGAAGGCGTCGACCGTGAAGGTCGCGAGCTGCCCGGCCTTCACCACGCCCACGTCCGCTTCGTCGATGTCGAGCGTGAGCTGCATCGCGACGAGATCCTGCGCGAGCGTCATCAAGACCGGCGCCTGGAAGGTCGCCGCCACCGCGTTGCCTGGCTCGACCGTGCGCGTCAGCACCACACCATCGATCGGTGCCAGGATGATGGCCTTGCCGAGATCGGTCTGCACGCTCGCGACCTGCGCCGCGGCCAGGAGCTCCTGCGCGGCTCCGCTTGCGACCCGCGCTTGCGCCCGCGCGAAGTTGGCCTTGGCCGTGACCAGGGCGCTGACTGAGTCGAGCCCGCGCGCGACCATGCCCTTGGTGCGCCCGAGCTCATCCTGCGCCTCGGCGAGCGTCACGGTTGCCTCCTTCGAGGCAGCCAGCGCCACCGCGGCCTGGGCCTGGGCCTGGGCGAGCTCGCTCTGTAGTCGCTGCGCGTCGATCTCGACCAGCGGCTGCCCGCGCGCCACGACCGCGTTGGCCTCGACCAGGACGCGCACGATGCGCCCCGAGATCTCGGCCGCGACCTCGACCGTGCGCACCGGCTGGAGCGTGCCCGTGGCCGTTACGGTCGTGGTCAGATCGGCGCGCGTGACCGGCGCGGTGAGCCACCTGAGCGGCGCTGCGGGCGCCGTCAACCGGACGACCCCGAAGGTGATGAGCCCTGCCGCCAGGAGGAGTCCGATCCCCCAGCCGACGCGCCGCCTCCAGCGATGCCCGGGACCGAGGCCCAGCGTCTTTCGCACTGCCTCGGTCTCGCCGACGCCCTTGCGCTCGAGCTCATCGTCCCCCAGGCGCTTCGTGCTTGGCGCGACTGGCAAGGGGACGGCTGGAACGAGCGTTGCGACCGACATCAGGACCTCGGCCCGCGAATAGCAATGACCGCGCCACCCTTCGGAAATCACAGGCGTCCAGCGTCCCGCGCCGCGCCCGGTCGCGATCGCCAGAGGCACGCCTGCGCTTCGAACGCACGCCCCCACCACAATGATGGACGCGCCGCTCGAAACGACACCCACCCCGACGTCGCCCGCGGCATCACGTCGAGCCCGACAAGGACCGGCACCCATTGCGTCTTCTCAGTCGCGTGCCCACTTGGAAGACACGTCATCGCGCGCCAGGTCGGCGTAGAGGCGACGTCGAAGCGCCTACCGGATGTGCCACCATGCCGCCCACACAAGAGCCGCCCTTCACCTCACAGCTCCGCGATGGCGACTTCGAGGTCCGCCGCTATGAAGCGCGCACCCTCGCGAAGACCCAGGTCGAAGGCGAATGGTCGACGGCGAGCAACGAGGGCTTTCGGCGCCTGGCCGGGTTCATCTTCGGGAAGAACCACCGCAAGGCAAAGATCGCGATGACGGCCCCGGTCGGACAGCAGCGCGGGGAGTCGATCCCGATGACGACGCCCGTCGGCCAGCGTCAGGACGGCACGCACTGGACCGTGTCGTTCACGATGCCCGCAGGTGAGTCGCTCGCGACCCTGCCCGAACCGGACGACGCTCGCGTGACGTTGGAAGCCGTCCTCCCCGTGACGGTCGCGGTCGTGCGCTTCAGCGGCACGTGGACGCCGGCCCACATGCGCGAGCGCACCGAAGCGCTCCGCGAGTGGGTCGCCGCGCGGGGTCTTCGCATCACCGGCGAGCCCGAGGTGAACCGCTACGACCCGCCCTTCAAGCCCTGGTTCCTCCGGCGCAACGAGGTGTGGCTCCCCGTCGACGGCACGTGACCACGTCCGATACGGCGCTTCCGAAGACGCGCCGTCGAGACCATCGTGATGGACGCGCAGCTCGAATCGACGCGTGACGACTACCCCCGGGGCTCGTCCCGCGCGGCGCCGTCTAATCGCTTCGCGCCGGTCGTGGCCACGCGCAGGTTGTTCTGGCAGTTCGAGACCCCGCCCGTGTCCTCCACGAGCTCGCCGGCCATCCGCTTCATTTGCAGCGTCGGCACGGTGCCGTTCAAGGTCGCGTCCCCGCCCTCGATCGCGACTTCGATATCGCTCGCGTCGATCCCGTCGTGGTCCATCAGCCGCTGCGACACCTCGTGCATGATCTGCTCGTCGCTGCGCGTGTAGTTCTTCGGCCCCTTGCCGCGATGGCTCGTCGGCACGCGGCTGAACCCCTCACTCACGCGGAAGTTCCCGCCCATGGGCGACCTCCAGCGTGGGTCAGGATGATCTGCCG
>JAEUKJ010000320.1 GCA_016792665.1 Deltaproteobacteria bacterium
GGAAAAACGCCGGCGCGCGGTCGGACAGCGCTGCCCCTGCGGCCCTCGGCACCCACACGTTCGAGCCCGCGTCGAAGTAGGCCGGCTCGAGTGGCGTGAACGGGTTGCCGGTCGCATAGCGAACCCGCGCTCCGAAGCGCCACCCGGCCCCGAGCTGCACGCCCGCCACCACCGCCAACACATGCGTCTGGTCGAACGAGAAGAAGCGCTCTTCCTCGCCCGGTCGGTCCACGCGCCGCGACCGTGACAGGGTGTAGGCGACCCACGCGTCGACCACCGGGTGCTGCAGCCGAAGGAGTGCCTCACCGCCGAAGATGGTCCCCGTGCCGGCGTTGTCGTAGGGCACGTCATCGCCGTAGGCGGTGCCGACCACGAGCTGATCGAGCGACTTCCAGAACCCTTGCAGCTCGAGGCTCAGCCACTCGCCGATCCGCTGCGACGCCCCGACGTTCACATAGAAGCTGCGCTCGGGTGAGAGCTCCGTATTGCCGATCGACTCGGCCGACTCGTCCGGGCTCGGCGCCTGGTGGTTCAAGCCCGTCGTCAGCGTCAGCCGCGTCGCGTCACTCGCCTTCCAACCCAGCGCCACGCGCAGGTCGGGGGCCACCGCCTGGAAGTTCCCGTACCAGCTCGCCACGCGCAGCCCGCCGCTCAGGCTCACCGCATCGCTCACCTCCCAGGTCGCCTCGCCCCACGCGTCGAGCCGCCCCGCGAGTCCCTCCTCGGCGACCTCGAAGCGCTCGAGCACCTCGCTCGGGAGCTGCACCTGACCTTCCTTGGTCGGCCGCGGCACGTTCAGCTCGACCCGGAAGCGCGTCGCCTCGGCCCAGAGCCCGCCGCGCACGCGCAGCTTCGACACGCCGCGGTAGTCCAGATCGGCGCGCAGGGTCACCGGGTCGAAGGTGATCTGGAGCCGCGAGGTCCCGGGCGTCACGGTGATCTGCTGATAGCTCGTCGCCAGCCCCAGCGCGAGCTGCAGCTCCGGGTTCAGGTCCAGGGTCGAGGTCGCCTGCACCTGATGGAAGAAGCGCCCGAACGCGAAGCCACTGCCATTGGGATCGCTGGCGTCCGGCCTCTCGCCGAGGACGACGATCTCGTCGTCCGACCCGAATGCGAGCAGCTTCAGCCGCGTGGTCCCGCCCGGGTGATAGTCCGCGCGCACCTGGTAGTCGTAGTAGCGCGGCGCGGTCGAGAATCGAAAGCCCGAGTCATCGCCGAGGATCCCGCCCAGGATGGCGTCGACCCAGCTTCGCCGCACCGCCGCGCCGATCGTCCAGTCCTCGGAGACGGGCGCCGTCACGAGTCCTGCGACGTGGTACACGTTGACGTCCCCGTGGCCGTGCACGCCGTCGCGCTTCAAGTCCGCCAGCGTCACATCGACCATGCCGCCCAGCGCGTCGCCATATTCGGTGGAGAATCCCCCCGCGCGAAAGTCGATCTCGCCGATCCACTCGTCCTGCAGCACCGAATAGACATTGCCAAAGTGGTAGAGCTGCAAGAGCGGCATGCCCTCGACGTAGGTCTTGGTGTCCTCTGGCGCCGAACCGCGCACCGCGATCTCGCCCGCCCCAGGCCCCGCCGCCGCTGGGCGCGCGAGCCCCGGCAACGACTCCAACACCTTCAGCGGATCTCCCGACGACCCCGCGATCTCTCGTGCTCGCTCGACCGGCACGCGAATGCGCACGGCGTCACTCGTCGACGTCGTCCCGCCCGTGATCCGGGTGCGATATTCGCGTAGCGCATCGGGTGTCACTCTCAGCGTGATCGTGCCCGGCACCTGGACCGTCCCCTTCGCGTCGGCGAAGAACGGCACCTCGACCACGTAGCGCCCGCGCGGCACGTCGCGAAACGCGAAGCGCCCGTCCTCATCGCTCAGCACCTCGCGGTCGCCGAGCTTCACCGCCACGCCCGCCACCGGTCGTCGCGTCCCGCGCTCGACCACGCGCCCCTCCACCCCTCGCTCGACCGTCGGCACCGGCTCGCCCTCGCGGCGCTCCAGGCGCCACACCGACGACGCGCCCGCGCCGACTGTGACCGGCACGCTGATCTTGACGGCAAGCGGCTCGCCACCGCGCGTCGCGGGGCGGAAGCGCGCCTTCTCCAGCGCCGCGATCACCACCTGGCGCAGCGCCTCCGACGAGGTGTCGCTCGGCGCCGCGACGACCTCCGTCGGGACGCCGTCGACGCCGACAGTCACGACCATCCGCAGCGTGACCGCGCGATCGCGCCGCGCGGGCAACGCCGTCGGCAGCTCCAGCGGCGCCAGCAACGCGGGAGGCACGACCTCGGGCGGCGGTACCTCGGTCCGCTTCGGAGGGGCTGCGCGCGCCGCGCCGAGACAGGTCGAGACGACCAGCGCAACGACCACCACGATCGAGGCCCGCCCGTTCACGGGGCACCTCCGATTGTCAGCGCGCTCTCCGCCCAGCCCGTCCCTCCGGCCTTCTCGCGCACCACCGCGATGAGCCTCGCCGCACCGGCCACCGCCGGCATCGTCCAGGTCGAGGTCTCGCTCGCCAGGATGACGGCCGGCTCGAGCTCGCCCACGGTCACATAC
>JAEUKJ010000351.1 GCA_016792665.1 Deltaproteobacteria bacterium
CCTGCCCCTGCGCCATCGGCCTCGCGACCCCGCTCGCCTACGAGCTCGCCCACCTCCGGCTGCGCCGCCAGGGCCTCCTCTCGCGTCGCGCCGGTCTCCTCGATCGCGCGCGCCGGCTCCGCCACGTCGTCTTCGACAAGACCGGCACGCTCACCTTCACCACCCCTGTCCTGCGAGACCCGGCTCTGCTCCTCTCGCTCGCGCCCACCGATCGCGAGGCGCTCTGGCAGCTCGCCGCGCGCTCGAACCACCCGAAGTCGCGCGCGCTCGTCGCCGCGCTCGACGCCATCGCGACCACCCACTCCATCCCTCTGCGCCTCGACCCTGCGCTCGCCGTGGTCGAGACCCCGGGCGTCGGCCTCGCGTCCCCGACCCATCGCCTCGTCGGCGACGGCCAGGACCTCGTGTTCTCATCCGATCACGAGCTCGCGCGCCTCTCCTTCGAAGAGGCCCTCCGCGCCGACGCCCCGCTCGAGGTCGCCCGCCTCCAGGCGCTCGGCCTCACCGTGCACATCGCCTCGGGTGACGCGCCCGACAAGGTCATGGCCATCGCGCGCGACCTCGGCGTCGCCCCCGAGCACGCCCACGCGCGGCTCATGCCCGAGGCCAAGGCCGACCTCGTGCGCCGCCTCGGCGCGGCCCAGACGCTGGTGCTCGGCGACGGGGTCAACGACGTCCTCGCGTTCGAAGCCGCCGGCCTCGCCGGGACCCCCGCGCTCGACCGCGCGACCCTGCCCGCGCGCGCCGACTTCGTGCTCGTCGGCCAGGATCTCGGCCCCCTCGCCGAGCTCGTCGCGCTCGCGCGCCGCACGCGGCAGATCACCTGGCGCAACCTCCTCATCGCGGGCCTCTACAACACGATCGGCCTCGTCGCCGGGCTCATGGGCGCCCTCACCCCGCTCATCGCCGCCGTCGCGATGCCGCTCTCGTCGCTCATCGTGCTCGGCCTGACGCTCATGGCCGCGCACCCGTCGCGCGACCCGCTCGCCGGCCTCGTGATTCGGCCCACGCCGAAGTCGCCCCCGTCCAGCTCCAACCCGGCCGACCCCAACCTGGCCGACCCCTCTCTCTCCTCCCGGAGTCCGACTTGGATGCCGTCTACCTGACCCTCTTCGTCTCGACCGTCCTCGCGGTCCTGGGCGCGGTCCTCTTCACGTGGACCCACGCCCAGAAGACCCGAGACCACGACCTCCGCCTCTCCCTCCTCCCGCTCGACGACGACGAGTCGACCGTGAGCCCCCTCTCTCTCGCCAGCTCCAAAGCCTCTCCTTCTCCCAAATCCGAGTCTGCCCGAGGTCCCCGATGACCACACTCTCTGCCACAGAATCCTCCGCCATCCCCGACCTGCCCAGCGCAGGTGTCCAGACCCGTGAGGTCCAGGTCACCTACGATGATCGCATCGTCCGGCGCTTCATCCTGGCCTCGGCGATCTGGGCCGCGGTCGGCATGTTGGTCGGCCTCCTCGCCGCGCTGCAGCTGGCCTTCCCGGATCTCAACCTCGCCCCGTGGCTGTCCTTTGGACGCATCCGCCCGCTGCACACCAACGCGGTCATCTTCGCGTTCGTCGGCAACATGATGTTCGCGGGCATCTACTACTCGACCCAGCGCCTCACCAAGGCGCGCATGCACGACGCGCTGTCGAAGATCCACTTCTGGGGTTGGCAGCTCATCATCGTGGCCGCGGCGATCACCTTGCCTCTCGGCATCTCGCAGTCGAAGGAATATGCCGAGCTCGAGTGGCCGATCGACATCGCCGTCACCCTCATCTGGGTCGTCTTCGCCGCCAACTTCTTCTACGCGCTCTACAAGCGCCGCGAAAAACATCTCTATGTGGCGCTCTGGTTCTATATCTCGACGATTGTCACCGTCGCGGTGCTCTATATCGTCAATAACCTGGCACTCCCGATCATGTCGGGCGTGAAGAGCTACTCCATCTACGCGGGCGCCCAGGACGCGCTCGTCCAGTGGTGGTACGGCCACAACGCGGTCGCCTTCTTCCTGACGACCCCCATCCTCGGCATCATGTATTACTTCCTGCCGAAGGCCGCGAATCGCCCGGTCTATTCGTACCGGCTCTCGATCATCCACTTCTGGGCCCTGGTCTTCCTCTACATCTGGGCCGGCCCCCATCATCTCCTCTACACCTCGCTCCCCGACTGGGCGCAGTCGCTCGGCATGATCTTCTCGATCATGCTCTGGGCCCCGTCCTGGGGCGGCATGATCAACGGCCTCCTGACGCTGCGCGGCGCGTGGCACCTCTTGCGCACCGACCCGGTCATCAAGTTCTTCATCGCCGCCATCACGTTCTATGGCATGGCCACCTTCGAAGGCCCGCTGCTCTCCATCAAGGCGGTCTCGGCGCTCGGCCACTACACCGACTGGATCATCGGCCACGTCCACACCGGCGCCCTCGGCTGGAACGGGTTCATGGCCGCGGGCCTCATCTACTGGCTCGTCCCGCGCCTCTTCGGGACGAAGCTCTACTCGAAGAAGGCGGCCGACGCGCACTTCTGGATGGCGACGCTCGGCATCCTCCTCTACGCGGTCTCGATGTGGATCTCCGGCATCTCGCAGGGCCTCATGTGGCGCGCGACCAGTGACTCCGGCCGCCTGACCTACGACTTCCTCGAGACCACGCGCAGCATCTGGCCGATGTACGTCATGCGCGCCGTCGGCGGCTTCCTCTACCTCGCCGGCTGGTTCATCCTGCTGTGGAACGTCTGGAAGACGGTGCGGTCCGGCAAGGCGACCGACGTCACCGTCACCGCGACCGAGGTCATCAAGTCCACCGCCCCCAAAGAGGCGCACTGGGCCCACATCGTCTTCGCCCCGCCGCTGGCGCTCACCTACATGCTCATCATCGCGATGGGCGTCTATTTCCTGACCGACATCATCGGCGCCGCCATCGCGCTCGGCTTCATGGCCTTCATCTTCATCCTGACCCTCATGGTGATGGGCAACCGGAACCCGGCGCTCGGCGGCGAGCACGTGCACCGCGTCCTCGAAGGGCGCCCCCTCATCATGACCATCCTCGTGACCATCGCCATCCTGGTCGGCGGCGTCGCCGAGCTCGTGCCGACGCTCACGATCTCGAAGGCGGTCCCGCTCACGCAGGAGACCTCGGACGGCGTCGCGCAGACCCCCTACACGCCGCTCGAGCTCCACGGTCGCGACATCTATGTGCGCGAGGGCTGCTACACGTGTCACTCTCAGCAGATTCGCCCCTTCGTGTGGGAGAAGCTGCGCTATGGTTCGCCGTCGGTCGCCGGTGAGTCGCGCTACGACCACCCCTTCCAGTGGGGCAGCAAGCGCACCGGCCCGGACCTCGCGCGCGAGGGCACCAACGCCGGCAAGTCCGCCGTCTGGCACTATCAGCACATGATCGACCCGCGCTCCACCTCGAAGGGCTCGGTCATGCCGGCCTACCCGCAGCTGGAGACCGACAAGATCGACATCGACGACGGCGCGCTCAAGCTCTCGGCGATGAAGACCCTGGGCGTGCCCTACACGGCCGAGAACATCGCCAACGCGTCTTTGCTCACCGAGCTCCAGGGCAAGCAGATCCAGGCGCTGCTGGCCAAGGACGGCATCGACCTGCCCTGGGACAGCGAGCTCACGGCGGTCATCGCCTACCTGACCCGCCTCGGCAAGCAGCCCGATGACCCCATCGGCGAGCTGATGGGCCAGACCTCCGCCAGCAGCCAGGCTCCGGCTGGCACGCAGGCGGCGCGCTTCCCGGGAGCACCCACGGCGATGGGCGCTGCCTCTGCTGGCTCTCCGGCTGCCGCCACCCCGTGACGCGAGGACAACGACCATGCTGAAAGAGACCCTGTCCCAGACCAACCTGATCGAGCTCCCGCTCTTCGCGTTCATCCTCTTCGCCCTGACCTTCCTCTTCGTGGTGGTCCGGGTGCTGGTGCGGGGCCGCCACGACGCGCAGTACGCCGCGCTCGAGCGCCTGCCCCTCGAAGACGATGTCCCTCCCTCCCTCTCGGTCGCGCCGGAGACGAACCGCCATGAAGACTGAAGCCCACTTCGATCGGTCGAACCCCCCGGGGATCGACGTTCCCAAGGACCACGCCTACGACGGCATCCAGGAGTTCGACAACCCGCTGCCGCGCTGGTGGCTCTGGACCTTCGCGATCACGGTCATCTTCGCCATCTTCTACTGGATGTGGCTGCACAGCCTGCCGAACG
>JAEUKJ010000379.1 GCA_016792665.1 Deltaproteobacteria bacterium
GAAAGGCTCCGAGTCAGTCTGGTGGCGCGCCCCACGGGAACCCCCTCAGTTCCAGACCACGCGCGGGCACGACGCCGCGACCTTGACCTTGGCCTCATCGCGCGCAGCCTCGCAGGCGACCCTCACCTTGTCGATCACCAGCTTGGCCCCGCTGTCGGCCTGCCACGCGATGACCTGCTGGTCGAGCGCGAGGCGCGCGCCGGCCTGCTTCTCGCCGTCCATCGACTCGATGCACTCTCGCATGTCGGCGACGTAGTCATCGCACGCCGCGATGAGGAACTTGCCGGCGCGCGCCGCGTCCGGTGCGGCCCCCGCCGAGACCCCCAGCGCCGCCAGGATCTCATAGGAGTTCCCGTAGCTCGCCAACGTCTTGAAGCGCATCTTCTCGGCGTCGAACTGCACGATGTCGAGGGTGTGCGTGGTGATCTTCTGGTCCTGCGCGGCGATGCCCATGAAGCCGCCCTTGTAGACGTACTTGTTGGTCGCGTAGCCGGCGAAGAAGGTCCCCGTGCTGATGGCGGTCTCGAGCTCGGTCGAGTCGAGCGCGAAGCTGCCCATACGCTGCGAGAGGAACGCCAGGGTCGCCTCGCGCCCCGCCACGAGCCGCCCCGTCTGGAGGTCCGTCCACACGAAGTCGTCGGCGGTGATCTCGTCGATGGTGGCGCGATAGTCGTTGGGGCCGAGGCGCGACACGAAGCTCAAGTAGCGCTGGCGCAGGCGCGGCTCGTCCGGGCCCAGGACGATCTCGGCGCGGTCGGGCAGCGGGAAGGGCACGAAGCCCGCGGGGAGGTCGCGGGAGAGGCCGAGCTGCTGGAGGGCGTTGGGCCAGTCCTGGAAGACCCAGACCCGATCGATGAGGCCGTCGCCCTGGTAGCGGATGAGCATGGCGCCCGGCAGGGTGGCGACCTTGTTGGTCGCGGGGGTGCCATCGGCGAAGGCGCCGGTGTGGCGCGCGGACCAGACGAACTCGACGGCCTGGTAGTCGGCCGACGCGATGATGCGCTTGGGCTTCATGTGGAAGTCGCTGAAGCCGGTGCGCGAGCGGTTCTGGTAGTCGATGATCGCGGCGATCGACTTGAGCTCGCCGTCGGGCAGACCGATCTCGGTCCAGACGATGCCCTCGTCGAGGTTCTTGAAGGCCTGTCCGAACTCGCCCTTCTCCATCAAGGACAAGGTCATCTTGATGGACTCGGCGCGATCGACCGGCCCGCGGCGGTCTGCGGCGTTGGGCGGCTTCTGGTCGAGGTCGGGGGACGAGGGGGCCGACGGCTTCACGGGCGCGGCGAGCTTGTCAGCGTTCCCCTGGGTGATGGCGGGGTCGGGGCCGCGCTGGTCGGCCTTCTTGTCGCAGGCCGCGAGAGCCAGTCCTCCGAACGTCATAATAGCGATCATACGCGGGTACAGATGCATGGCGGGTCCTTGATGTGCGCGGTCTGGGGCGCGACGCGCTGCTCCCGTGCAAGCGAGGGTCCACGCCCGGGCCGCCCCCAGTTGACTCGCCGACACGAGTCCTTACAGAGCCCGGCTCATCCAGGGGAAGGGGGAGACATGACGTTACCGAAGCGGCGCGTGCCGGGGACGGCGTACTTCGTGACAGGGGTGTGTGAGCGGCACGAGTTCCGACTGAAGCCGACAGCGGAGACGCGAGCGGCGTTCGCGTTCACGATGGTCGAGAGTGCCACGCGACAGGGGGTCGACATCCTCGCGGTGTGCCAGATGTCGAGCCACTATCACGCGGTGGTCTACGACCGGTCGGGCAACCTGTCTGAGTTCCTGCGCGACTTCCACGGGGTGATGGGGCGCTTCGGCAGCGCGCGCGACGGGGTCGAGAACACCCGGTTCTGGAGCGCGCAGGACGGGGACGCGGTCGAGCTGGGCGACGTGGACACCATCATCGAGAAGGTGGCCTACACGCTGGCGAACCCGGTCAAGGACTTCGTCGTGGCGCGGCCCGAGGCATGGATCGGGGCGATGACACCCGTGGCCACACTGGGCTCGGGCGTCGGCACGGTCTACACGCGCCCGAAGCGCTTCTTCAACCCCGCGGGACGCACCTCCGAGGCGGTGATGCTCGCCTCCGACTACCCGTACGAACTAGCCCTCCGCATGCCCCTCCCCACCTTCCGGGAGAAGGTGTCCGCCCGCGTCGACCGCTACATCGAAGAGAGCCATCGCGAGGTCGCCGCCGGCCGTCGGAGCTGGTCCGGCCTCGAGCGACTGAAGAAACTCTCCGTGTGGCACGCGGCCGAGGTCCCTCGGCGCCGCGAGACAGGCCGCCGCGCAGAGCCCCGCAAGCGGGTCGCAGCCGCGAGCGAGGGCCGTCTACGGGCGATGCTCGAGAACCTGCTGGAGTTCCGGCGCGCGAGCCGCGCGGCGTGGCAAGCCTTTCGACAGGGCGCCCGCGACACGATGTTCCCGGCGGGCGCATGGTTCGCATGGCGCTACTACGGCGCCCACCGCGCCCCCGCCGTGGCGGTCCTGCTCGAGGCCCCGAGCTAGCCACAGCCCAGGCCGACCTCGCCCTGCGACCCTGCGGCCGCCTGACCACACCCGCCTCGAACCCCGCACAACCTCCGCACGAACGGCCCCTTCCCGGGTCAGCGCCCCCGTCCGCCCAACGCCCACCTCCCCTCCCCTCCAAGCCCCCATCCTCCCCACCTTCTCTCGGAGCGGCCACGCGTGTTGTGCGCCCGACGCCCAAAGCGCATACTCGGGCCCCGTCTCCCTCGCCCTCCCGTGCCCATGGCCCAGCCCCCCGACGACGTCCCCCACCCGTCCCGACCCGACGACGATCGCGCCATAGTCACCCACGCCAGCGAGCACGCCCGACACTGGGGTCGCCACTGGGAGCGCGGCATCACCGCCCTCGCCCTCCACAGGGGGCCCACCGACCACTGGG
>JAEUKJ010000405.1 GCA_016792665.1 Deltaproteobacteria bacterium
TTCCTCGAAGACCGGTACCAGGCCAACGCGACCCTCGCCAAGCACCGCATGGTGCTGCTCGGCGACCGGAAGCTCCTCTACATCCCGACCCGCGACGGCGTGCGCTGGGAGCTCTACGCGCCGCTCGTCGACCCGGGCGACCGCGACGACCTCGCCGCGCGCGAGCCCGCGACCGTCGCCCGCCTCCAGGCCACCTTCTGGAGCTGGGTCCTCCAGGACCCGAGCGTCGAGCGCGTCGGCGACTTCGTCCTGCCGAAGAGCCCCGGCGAGGCGAGCCGCACCCCTACCCTCCACCCCGGCGCGACGAGCCCGGCCACTGGCCAGCCCGACGGCGAGGCCCGACCTTGAGGCATGCAGCCCCATCGACGCCGTGCATGACGCGGACGAAGTTCATGCACGCGCTTCATGACGTAGCCGCGACCTCGCTGCGCATCGTCCTCGCGGCGGTACTCGTCACCGTGGCAGGCACGACGCGCGCCGCCCCACCGGCCCCGAGCTGCGACCCCGCTGGGCGTCTGCCGCTGCGCCGCGTGACCCACGACCTCATCGCGCTGGCCGACACGGCGACCATCACGCCGCCGTTCGCGCGCCGCCCCGACCTCGAGTGCCTCGGCGAGCCGGTGCACGCCCCGTGGGTCAACCCCTACTCGAACCTGCCCTCGCCGCTCGCCGAGCGCGACGTGCGCATGACGCTCGGCGGCCAGAAGGCCACGGTCGAGCTCCGCGAGGCCCTGCTGGTCGAGGCCCCGAAGCGCGGACGCACCCTGGCCTACGACCTCATCCCGCTGGACCGTGCGCGCCTCGAGCTGGGCTATCGCCTCTACGGCTGCAACGAGGGCAAGGGAGACGTCCTGCTCGAGGTCGCGGTGGTCGACCTCACGGGCCGCTGGACCACGACGCGACGCCTCACCTTCGAGCGCCCGCCGCGCGACGCCGCGAGCCCCTTCCGCGAGGTCGAGGTGGACCTGCCCATGGCGCCTGGCGAGGGCGCGCGCCTGGAGCTGACCCTGACCCCGGTCCGCGAGGACGGCGACGGCGTCATGGTTGCGCTCGCCGAGCCGGTGGTCTCGGGCATCACCACGGGGCCACGCAGCGCGGCCGACACCAACGTCCTCTGGATCGTCATCGACTCGGTGCGCAGCGACGCGCTCGGCCCGCAGCGGGCGTTTGCGCCGTCGCCGACCCCGGAGCTCGACCGCCGCATCTTCGAGCGCGGCACGGGCTTCGCGTGGGCCTACTCGCTCGGCAACCAGACCCGCACCTCGACCCTGTCGATGCTCGCGTCCCTGCCCTCGTCGATCGGCGGCTTCCACTCGAACTCGTGGGGCTTCACGTCGGGCCGGCGGGAGACGTTCTACGCGAAGAAGCCACCGCTCGTGACCCTCGAGCTCCTGCGCCAGGGCGGGCACCGCGTGGCCCACTTCGGCAACAACTTCTTCCTCTGGAACTCGGTGCCGGTCGGCCTGGACATGGGCTTCCCGCGCATCATGGACTTCCGCTCGGTGCCGGCCGACACGGTCCGCGCCTCGGACGAGGCCGTCGCCCTCATCGAGCGCCGGAAGGACGAGCGCTGGTTCCTGATGCTGAACTACAACGCGCCGCATACGCCCTATCGCGCCCCGCCCGACCACGACGAGCGCGCCAAGGCCACCGACTTCGCGGCGCTGCCGGGGCGCACCCTGCCGTCGCGCCGCCCGCACAAGGATCGGGTCAAAGCCAAGGGCAAGCCCAAGGACGACGACACCAACGACGACCATCCCCACGTCGGCTTCCTGCCGAAGAGCTACCTCGGTGAGCTCATGTGGGTCGATGACAACGTCATGCGCGTCTTCGCGAAGCTGGAAGAGCTCGGCCTCCTCGACGACACCCTCGTCATGGTCACCGCCGATCACGGCGAGGTCATGAACCCGGCCCACGACTGCGCCCCGGGACACGTCCAGCTCCGCTGCGGCTTCAACCACAGCGTCACCGTCTACGACGACGAGCTGCACGTGCCGCTCGGCATGGCCTTGCCCGGGCGCATCGCGGCCGGCCGCACGCTGGACCTGCCGGTCTCGCACGCCGACCTCGCCCCGACGATTCTGGACCTCCTGGGCCTCGAGATCCCCGCGCGCTTCGTCGGTCGCTCACGCGCCGCCGAGCTCGCCCCGGGTGCCGTCACGCCCCCGACCGAGGACGACCTGGTGATCGGCCAGCCCGGCGCCGCCGTTCCCGCGTCGTTCATCTACGCCGACGGTCGCCTCGCCTCGGCGCTGCGCATCGGTCGCTGGAAGCTCATCGTCCATGCCCCGGCCGATGACGCCAAGACCCAGACGCGCCTCCTGGACGCCAGTGGGGCGCCGATGCGCCACGAGCTCTACGACCTCGCAGCCGACCCGCTCGAGCTCGTGAACCTGGCCCCTTCGAACAAGCCCGTGCTCGACACGATGTTGGCCGCACTCTCGCGACTGCGGACCGACCTGAGGGCGCGCTTCGAGGGCACCTCCGAACCGGCCTCATCGAGCCCCACGACCGCGTCGAGCCGCGCCGTAGCCACCGCGAGCACCGTCACGGACGCGGCCGTGAACCTCATGGTGACGGCCGGCGCCGAGGACCTCCGCCTGTCGGGGACCCTTGCCTCCCCGCGCGGTCTGCGCTGCCCCGATGCGCCGCCTCCGTCGCCGCTGGTCCGCTGCCGCCCCCTCGACCCGACCCGCGTCGAGGTCGACCTCGCCGTGCCCGCCCGCGGCACCTTCGCGGTGAGCCTGCACGCCGTCGATCAGGATGCGCCGCTGGCGGTCGACGTGACCTTGAACGGCCAGCCCTTCCCGACCGAGCGCCTGCGCCTCGGCCCCTGGGGCGTCGCGGTGCTGGCCCCCGGCCAACGCCTGGACAGTGCGCAACACCTCGCCATGGCGCGCTCACCGCGCGCACCCCTGCCCCAGCCCGGCGAGGCCGGCGTCTACCTCTGGCAGAGCTCGGGCGCGACCTCGACACTGGCCCCCGTCGAGGCCCGACCGCCCACTGGCGGACCCGCCTCGCCCGAGGACGAGTCCTTCGACCCCGACGCCGACCAGCAGCTCGGCGACAATATGAAGAAAGTCCTGAAGGACCTCGGCTACACCCACTGAGTCGACCAGGGCCTGAGCGGCCGCCGCGGTCTCGGTCCTCCGGGTCGGGCGACGGGTCGGCCCACCGCCGAAATGATTGGATCCGTGGTCGGAAAATGACTAGCTTCCATCACTCTGCGCCTTTTGGGCCTAAGGGTCCGCCAAATCCCGACCGTATCTGCCTCTCGACCGTGCGCGCGGATTCGCCCCCGACACGGCTCGATCACCTTCCCAATCCTTGGGGTCCGTCATGTTCAGTCGCGCTCGCGTCATGATGTTCGCGTGTCTCGTCTCCTTTGCGACACTCGGGTCGACCGCCCACGCCCAGGCGAACGAGACCTTCCCGGCCGGCAGCTACGTCATCCCGATGGACCAGGCCACCCAGGGCACCAACCTGGTGAAGGGCTACGGGCTCGTCTACAAGCTCACCCAGGCCGGCATCCCGGTGCGCTGGATCATCAAGCAGGGCAAGGCCAACAGCGACGTCGACGTCACCGTCAAGACCTACGACAACAAGGCCCTGCCTGCCACGGCGACCTCGAAGGGATACAAAGGCGGCCCCTTCATCATCGATCAGGGAGACGTGGCCGATGCCCTGCCGATCATCACGGCCTGGCAGACCTCCTTCACGAGCTACAAGGTCCACATCACCACCGAGTCGGTGACGACCTTTGTCGCGCGCACCCTCGCCAGCGCCCCGGCGATCTCGACCTTCGGCGACGGCAACGAGGACATCGCCGCGGCCTACCTGAACGACGCCGGCATCAAGATGAGCAACGGCGCGAGCTGGCCGTCGACGTGCGGCGCCAGCGCCTCGGACGACGTCTTGTGCCCGAGCGAGGTCGCCGGCACGACCAACTCGGACCAGGACGGCAAGCTCTTCGAGGATGGCGTGCCGCGCTACTGCTACATCTCGGCGATGCACGCGGCCTTCGGCACGGGCTCCAGCAACGTGACCACCGCGGTCATCCGCGAGGTCCGGAAGTTCCTCTCCTTCGACTACACGACCTTCCTCGCCGAGTGTGAGGCGGTCACCGCCTTCGAAGAAGGCGACACGACCTACGGCCGCTTCCTCACGACCGGGGGCCTCACGGCCGGCAACACGGTGCCCTCTGGCAACCCGGTCTACACGAACGCCAGTGACTTCCTCACCCAGTTCGAGGGCGGCTGGACCTTTCGCACCGGCTCCGCGGCGAGCTGGCGCACGTCGACCTACCGCGACGGCGTGAAGCTCCTCCTGCGCGACGACCAGCAGAACCCGCGTCACGTCCTCGCCAGCGGCTACCTCGACGGCAACTCCGCCAACGGCCTCGTCGTCTATCTCGCGGGCCACCAGTATCCGGCCACCACGACCACGGTGCTCAACGGCGCGCGCGTCTTCCTGAACGCGATCTTCGGCTCGCGCTGCACCGACATCAGCGTCCTCCCCGTCATCAACCTGGCCGGGACGACCACCATCAACGCGCAGGGGCAGATCGTCGTCGACCTCAACTGGAGCAACACGGGCAACGGCTTCGGCCGCCGCGGTGTGCTCGTCCTGACGATGCCGGCCGG
>JAEUKJ010000546.1 GCA_016792665.1 Deltaproteobacteria bacterium
GCCAGTCCCGATGATGTCGAACCATCGCGTCGAGGATGACGAGGAGCTTGCGGGCGCTGGCGATCATCGCGACGAGGTGCGTCTTCCCGTTTGCTCGTAGTCTCGAGTAAAACGCCTTGATGATGGGATTGCGCTGTTTGGCGACGTTTGCGGCCTGGAAGAGAGCGGTGCGGACGTGGACACGTCCGCCTGCTATGTAGCGCTTGCCGCGGTGTTTGCCGCTGTCGTGGTTCATCGGTGTGGGTTCCGGAAACTCTGACTGGTCTTTTCCAGAAATTCTGTCCGGTGTCGAGGGGGCCTCTTCGAGGTCGGCTTGAGGGACGTGTCGGGACCGGACTGACGGTCCATCGAGCTTGAGAACGCGGGCTCGCTCGAGGAGGCGGTCGACGATGACGTCGCCGAGGTCAGCGTCGTGGAGGATCTCGCCCCAGGTTCTGAGGGGCTTGTTGGTGGTGAAGATCATCGGGCGTCGCTTGAGGTGTCGCTCGTTGACGACGTGGTAGAGGACGTTGGCCGCGTCAGGGGTGCAGGCGAGGTATCCGAGCTCGTCGACGACGAGGACGTGGGGCTGCACATAGCTGGCGAGGGCTTTCCGGAAAGTCTTCTTGTGGCTCGCTCGGGAGAGGTCGTCGATGAGCTCGGCGGCGGTCGTGAAGCGGGCGTCGAAGCCGTTCTGGATGGCCTTGTAGGCGATCGCGATTGCGAGGTGGGTCTTGCCGCGGCCTGGCTTGCCGATGAGGATCAGGTTCTTGCCGTCGGTGACGAACTCGGGGCCGAGGAAGGAGCCGAGGGTCGCCAGGCGCAGCTCGGACTGTAGTGTGAAGTCGAAGTCGTCGACGGTCTTGAGGAACGGGAAGCCGGCCTTCTTGGCGAGGCGGCCGAGGCGAGTGCCGGCTCGATGCGAGATCTCCTCGCAGCAGAGGGTCTCGAGGAAGGCTTGATAGGTCCACTGTTCGCGCTCGGCGCGATCGCAGAGGGAGGCCCAGATGCGGCGGGCGTTGGCGAGGTGGAGGCGGCGCAGGTGCGCGTCGAGGACGGCTGTCATTGGATCTCCGGTGTCGTGGGGTGGAGTTGGAGTTCGTCGTGGCCGAGCTCGCGCGCTACGGCCTGTGCCGTGAAGCGAGCCTGGGCGTGGGCGCGCGCGAGTGCCGACAGGAGTGGCCCCGCGCCGTGTAGGTCGTAGAGCGTGGCGAGGATGTGGATGTCTTCGGACCAGCGTGCGGGGCGGCGATGGACGACCTCGGTGAGGAAGTCGACGACGGCCGGACCGAGGTCCATGAGCTGTTGACGCAGCAGGTAGAGCTTGCCGCGCTGGCCATTGACGGCGGCGACCATGGCGGTGCGGTGCTCCGGCAGGATGGAGCGTGCGCCGCTTGCGAGGCGCGGGTGGCGCACGTCGAAGCGGCCGGCGACGATGCGGACGTGGTCCTTGCCGAGGTGCAGTGTCGCCGGGAGGCCGATGGCCTGAGGCGGCATCGAGTAGATGGCGCCCTTGAAGCTGACGGTCGCGGTGGGGGTGACATAGGTCGGGAAGCGCAGGACGAGGTCGGCGCTCGTGACCCTGAGCGGGCGCAGGCGCTGGCGCTCGACGGCCATGCGGCTTTCCGGAATCTCGCCGGTCGCGCGGGACGGTCGCTGGGTGTTGACCTCGTGGAGCCACTGCGCGAGCTGGCGCTCGAGGTCCTCCAGGTCCGCGAAGCGCCGGCACTTGAAGAAGCTCCCCTTGACCCAGCCGACGAGGTTCTCGACGCCGCCCTTCTGGTTGGGGCGGTAGGGCCAGCACGCGTCGGGCGCGACCGCGAGCTCGCCCATGACCTGCAGAAACGTCGGGTTCCATGCGGTCACGCGGGCCGTCGCCGGCTCCCAGGCGAGGGCGATCGTCTTGGGGCGATCGAAGACGCCAACGAGCGGCACGCCGCCGAAGGCCTCGTAGTGCGCGACGACCGACCGTACGACGGACTCGGAGGTCTCGTCCGGCACGAGCGAGACCGCCACCATGCGCGAGAACTTGAGGCGCGAGGCAAAGAAGTGGACCCGCAGCTTGCTGCCGTCGACCAGGCGGGCGTCGACGTGCCCGAAGTCATGCTGGCAGAACTCGCCCGGCACGCCCTCGAAGCGGACCATCGGCGCCGGCGGGGACGCGGGACGGACCTCGGCCAGCAGGGCGAACAGGGCGCTCTTCTTGCCCGTGTAGCCCTCGAGCTGCATCCGCCGGTAGACCTCGGTGCTCGGCAGCGACGGCTCGGCCGCAATGAGCGCCGTGACCTTGTCGCGGACGGCCGACACCTTGGACGGCCGCCCGATGCGACGAGCTACGCGGGCCGCAGCGTCGTCGAGTGTGGCGGGCGCCGGTTCACGCTCGACGCGGCGCACACTGCGCTCCGAAACCGACGTGAGTTCAGCCACCTCCGCTTGCCGGTGGCCGGCATCCAGGAGGGTCTTGATGGTGAGTCGCTTGGCCATGCTGAGCATGCTCCAGAGGTGCCCGAGAACGGGAGCTTCTGCTTCGACCGCTCCGTCGGCTTACGCCGACGGCGACCGGCCAGAATTTCCGGAACCCGACCGGCCACCTTTTCTGGAACTCACAATCGGCGCCAGGCCGACGAGGGCCGCGATGGCTCGCCGCTCGAGTGTCCCCAGCTCGGGCAGCTCGGTGACCAGCGTGGATGCGACGATGGGACCGACGCCGGGGACGGTCTGGAGGCGCGCGAGGACCTCGCGACGCTCT
>JAEUKJ010000557.1 GCA_016792665.1 Deltaproteobacteria bacterium
TGGGCCTGGTGCTGCAAGGGGAGTGGGCGGTGAGCGAGGCCTTCGGGCTCGACGCGGCGGTCGTGGCGCAAGACCTCGTGCTCGGCGAAGAAGGCGCGGTGCAGTCGCGCATCGGCGACCTCGCGCTGGGGCTGCGCTACGCGGCGAGTGGCGAAGCGGTGCAGTTCGCGCCGTATGCCAGACTGACGTTGCCGGTCGGCCCGGGCCATGGTGCGCGCCTCTTCGGAGTTGAGCCTGGCGTGCTCCTCCGTATTCTGGCGAGCCCCGAGGTGTCGGTCGATGCCAAGGTCGGGGTGGTCTACGGCAACGACTTCGGGGACGCATCCGTGGCGAACCTCGGGGCGCTGGTCGGGGTCTCGTGGCGGCCGATCGACGCGCTGTCGCTGACGCTCTCGGGGCAGACCGTGGCTGGCCTCGACACCGACTTCCTCGGGCACGTGCTGGGGCTCGGTGCGCAGCTCTCGTTCGGGGACCTGCGGCTCGGGCTGGCCCTGGGCCTCGGGCTGGGCGATGACGGCGAGGCGGCGCTCGGCGCGTTCTCGGGGCGCTTCGTGCTGGACGTCGGGATCCCGCGCTGACACGCGCATCTGCTGCGGCAGCGGGGACCCATGGGGGAAGGTGTCATGGACGGTGACGAACGCGCGGCTGCCCTCGCCCAGGGCCCGACGGAGCGAGGGCCGAGTGCTCGCGAGCCCGTGAAGGGTGGCCTCAGGGTCTGGCACAAGCTCGCGCTGATCCTGCTGCTGGTGGGGTGCGGACCGCTGGCGGCCGCGGCCTACATGATCGCCGACGGGGACGCGACGCGCCTCGCGGAGAGCGCGCGCGCCTATCACCTGGCGACGGCCGAGGTGGCCCTGGGAGAGGCACGCGGGCTGGTGGCCAGAGCGCTGGCGGAGACGCGGGCGCTGGGGACGATCCTCGCGAAGAGCGACGAGGATCCCGAGCGGCGCGAGGCGGCGGCGCGGGCGCAGCTGCTCGGGGCCGAGCTGGTCGACGAGGTCGCGGTCTACGATGGGCTCGGCAGGCGCTTGTTGGTCATGCGCACGACCGCGCTGGAGAGCCCGCACTGGGCCCCGGCGGAGGCCTTGAAGCCCGAGCAGATGGAGGCGGCGGCGGCGCGCGGCTACCTGGCGAGGGACGTGGTGCGGGTGCGGTCGGGGGCCGCGCAGGCCGGTGGCGAGCCGCTGGCGCTGGAGCTGGTGGTGCCGATCTGGCAGGGGGCCGAGGCCGATCGGAAGCTGTACGCGTTCCTGGTCGTGGCCATCGATCTCGAGCCGCTGTCGGCGATGGTCGCGGGTCTGGGGACGCGCCACTTCGAGGACCCGCGGCGCGTGCGCTTGTTGGACGGGGGGCTCAAGGTGTTGGCGGCCGCGGACCGGGCCTCGCTCGGGAGCTCGCTGGCAGGGACGCCGGCGGTCGCGGGCTTGAGCGGAGAGCACCCGTTCGATCGCGAGGTCGCCTACACGGTCGACTATGTGGGCACCGACGGGGTGGCCCTCATCGGGGCGATCATCCCGCTGCCCGAGCTCGGGTGGGCGGCGCTGGTCGAGCAGGAGCAGGCCGAGGCCTATGCGGGCGTCGCCGCGACCTGGAAGACGGCGCTCTTGGTCGGGATCTCGGCGGCCGTCATGGCGCTGGCCTTTGCGCTCTTCATCGGGCGGCGCCTGGCGCGGCCGGTCGAGGCGATGGCCGCGGCCACGTCGCGGGTGGCGGCGGGCGACTTCGCGGTGCGGGTGCCGATCGGATCGAAGGACGAGATCGGGCGCACGGCGGTGGCCTTCAACCAGATGGCGGGCGACCTCGGGACCTATCGCCACAAGTTGGTCGACGAGACGCGGGCCCGCGAGAACCTGTCGCGCTTCCTGTCGCCCGAGGTCGTCGAGCGCATCGTGCACGGCAAGGAGGCCTTGAAGTTGGGCGGCGAGCGGCGCGAGGTGACGGTGCTATTCGCCGACGTGGTGTCGTTCACGGCGCTGGCCGACGAGCGCGAGCCGGAGGTCGCCGTCGCGATCTTGAACGAGCTCTTCACCATCGTGACCGAGATCGTGTTCCAGCACGGCGGCATCATCGACAAGTTCATCGGCGACTGCGCGATGGCGCTCTGGGGCGCACCAGAAGCCCACGAGGACGATGCGCGCCAGGCCGTGCGCGCGGCCGAGGCGATCTTACGCTGGCTCGAGGTGGGCAACGCCAAGTGGAGAAAGCAGCTCGGTCGCGACATCGAGCTCGCCATCGGGATCCACACCGGGTCGGCCGTCGTCGGTAATATCGGTTCCGAAAAGCGCATGGATTACACCGCGATCGGTGATGCCGTGAACGTCGCGGCGCGGCTCGAGCGGCTGGCCCGGCCTGGACAAATCCTCATGACCCGAGAGACGATGCAGCGCGTTCAGGGCGAGTTCGCATCGCAGTCGATCGGCACGTACAACATCATCGGTCGTTCGCGCCCCAGCGAGATCTTCGTCCTCGCAGAGTAGCCTCCCCGCATGGCCTCCTCCCGCAAGGTCCCCCACGACACGATCATCGACCCAAACGTCGACGCAGATGCGCCCGACGCGGACGGGCACGGCCTCACGCCGAACGCGGAGGTCGGCCTGGACGACGGGAATGAGGCACCCGCGGCCGGTGGCACGCGGCCGGAAGGCGCGGCCGAGGGCACCGACGAGACGCCCGAGCGCGGGCCCGACCCGCTCATCGGGGCTCTCGTGGCGGGGCGATTCCGCATCGAGAAGCAGCTCGGCGAGGGGGGCATCGGGCGCGTCTATCGGGCCATCCAGCAGCAGCTCGGGCGGCCGGTGGCGCTGAAGCTCCTGCACCCCGAGCTGTCGCGGCGGAAGGACATCGTCATGCGCTTCGAGCGCGAGGCGCGGGCTGCGAGCCGCCTCTCGCACCCGGGCTCGGTGATGGTGTTCGACTTCGGCACCTGGAACGACCAGTTGTTCCTGGCGATGGAGCTCATCGACGGGCCGTCGCTGGCCGAGGTGATCGAGCGCGACTTCCCCCTGCCCGCCTCGCGTGTGGTCGACATCGCGACGCAGCTCTGCGACGCCCTGGACGTCGCGCACGCGCAGGGCCTCCTGCATCGGGATCTGAAGCCCGAGAACATCCTGGTGGCGCGCGCCATGGATGGGCGCGAGCAGATCAAGGTGTGCGACTACGGGCTCGCCTTCCTCACCGACGAGGACGGCATGAAGCAGGGGGCGCGCCTCACGAAGGAGGGCACCATCGCGGGGACGCCGGCCTTCATGGCGCCCGAGCAGATCTTGAACCGCCCGCTGGACGCGCGGACCGATCTCTACGCCCTGGGGTGCGTCATCTACGAGATGCTGTGTGGCAGCCCGCCGTTCCTGGGCGACGCCCCGATGGAGGTCCTGACCAAGCAGCTCTACGACGAGCCCGATCCGCCCTCGAAGCGGACGCGCCATCCGATCCCGCGCGAGCTCGAGCAGGTGGTGCTGTGGCCCTTGCAGAAGGCGCCCGGGAACCGCCCGCAGAGCGCCTCCGAGCTGAGGGCGGCGCTGCTGCGCGCGATGGACACGCCGTCGCGGCGCGTGGGTCGACCGACCGGCGAGGACGTGCAGTCGTTCTTCGATCGCGAGCGGCGCGCGGACGCGGCGGGCTTCTTGCCGGTGACGTCGCGGACCTCGTCGGACCTCATGCCGGCAGGCCACATGGTGTTGGTCATCGAGCCGGACGACGTGCTCTTCGATCGATCGGCGACCGCGGTCCTGAGGTCGCAGGGCGCGCTGGTGCGGACCTCGAGCCAGCTCGAGCCGCCGGGGCTGGCCGAGGCGGTGGTCATCGACGTGCGGAAGGACGCGCCGGCCGGGGTCTCGGCGATCGGGGCGGCGCGCGCGACCTTCGGGAACGCGGTCATCATCGTGGTCGGGCCGGACGAGGACTTCACGTCGATGACGCGCGCCCTCGAGCTGCAGATCGCCGACTACATCCCGGAGTCGCTCTTGCCTTCGTTGCCGCGGAAGCTGCATCGCGCGGTCGAGCGGACGCGCAAGGCCAAGCCATGAGCGGCGCCGCGGTCCGGATGGCGCGGGTCGTGGCTGGTGCGGCGGGCGTCGTGGGTGCGGCGCTGGTCGCGGTCTGTGGGCTCGCGGGGTTCGGTGGGCTGGGCTGCTATCAGTCGGTGACGTTGGGCTACGCGAACCAGCTCTCGCAGAGTCCGGGGCACGGCTTCGAGGCGCAGTACAACATCGCGGTCGGAGAGACCGGGCACGACGACTGGGTGGCGGGCCTCCTCAAGGTGTCGATGGCCGGCGGGGCGTGGGGGCTGCGCGGCGCCGATGGGATCGGGGTCATGGGGGTCTTGCCCGCGGGCGGGGTCGACGTGTTCTTCCGGCCGGCGTTGGACGTGTTCGTGATCGGGGTCGAAGAAGGCAAGGCCGGGCGTGAGGACAAGACCTGGGTGGGGATCGGGGCCGAGCTCGAGGCCGGGATCCTGGCGCGCGGCGACGACGTCGGCGTCGAGCTGGGCGTGCGCGTGGGCGGCGACCTCTCGTACACCGGCCAGGGCGGCGGCGGCTTCTGCGGGGTCTTCGTCGGGCTCTCGTGGGAGAGCACCTGGGACCTCGACTTCGTCACGCGCTGACCCAAGCGCGGCCGCAGGCTGGGCGCACGCTGCGGCGGGGAGCGACGACGACATCGTGCTTGCTCCTCGGGCAAATGCGCCTATCCTGCCGCGACTTTGACGCACCTCAAGGTGCATGGAGCCTCGCTTGACTCGTGCCGTCCACGGCCTCCTGCTCACGAACCTCGGCACCCCCGACGCGCCCGATCCGGCCTCGGTGCGGCGCTATCTCGGCGAGTTCCTCTGGGACAAGCACGTCCTCGACATCAACCCGGTCGGGCGCTGGCTGCTCCTCCACGGCATCATCCTCAGGACGCGGCCGAAGAAGAGCGCGCACGCCTACCAGACGATCTGGACCGAGGCCGGCTCGCCGCTCATGACCCACTCGAAGGCGCTGACGAGCGCCGTGGCGGCCGCGCTCGGCCCCGAGTGGAAGGTCGCGCTCGGCATGCGCTATGGGTCGCCGTCCCTCGAGGCCGGGCTCGACGCGCTGCTCGGCGACGCGAGCGTGCGGGTCACCGACGTGACCGTGCTGCCGCTCTATCCGCAGTATGCGACCTCGTCGACGCTCTCGACGCTGGAGCGGGTGCGCGAGCTGGTCCAGGCGAGGCGGTCCAAGGGCACGCTGGCGGCCGACGTGAAGGTGCACGAGGTGCAGGACTTCTTCGCCGACCGCGGCTTTGTCGAGGCGCAGGCCGAGCTCGCGCGCGAGGCCCTGGCGGGGTTCGGGGCCGACAAGGTGATGATGTCCTTTCACGGGCTGCCCGAGCGACACCTCACGCGCCTCGACCCGAAGTGCGGCACGAGCGAGGCCCATTGCCTCGTGAAGGCGGACTGCTGCGCCGCGGTCGATGCGCGGAACGCGCTCTGCTATCGGGCCCAGGCGCACGAGACGGCGCGCCAGCTGGCGGCGTCTCTCCAGATCCCGAGCGACCGCTACGAGGTCGCCTTCCAGTCGCGGCTGGGCCGCATCCCGTGGATTCGACCGTACACCGACGAGCGCATGGCCGAGCTGCCCAAGCAGGGCGTCAAGCGCCTGGCCGTGCTGTGCCCGTCGTTCACGGCGGACTGCCTGGAGACGCTGGAGGAGATCCACATCCGCGCCAAGGACGACTTCCTCGCGGCGGGCGGCGAGGCCTTCCTGGCCATCCCGTGCGTGAACAGCCACCCGCGCTGGGTCCAGGCGGTGGCCGATCTGGCCCGGGGCGCGGCCGGCTGAACGGCGATTCAGGCTCGCCGGCAGCCTCGCTCCGCGAGGTCTTGTGCGATTCAGGCTCGCCGGCAGCCTCGCGGAGCGAGGCCTTGTGCGATTCAGGCTCGCCGGCAGCCTCGCTCCGCGAGGCCTTGTGCGAGTCAGGCTCGCCGGCAGCCTCGCTCCGCGAGGCCTTGTGCGATTCAGCGCGTGGCGGGGCGCGGGTCCTTCTGGGCCGCGTCGCGACCGACCAGGCCGCCGAAGACGCCGCCCACGATCGCGCCGAGCTGGGCGCCGCTACAGCCGAGGAGACAGGCCCCGAGCGATCGGCCGACCATGGCTCCGAGGGCGGCACCACCGGTCGTGTAGGCTACGTTCTTCACTTTCTCGTCGTTCATGGCGCGTGCTCCGTGCAGGGTTGGAACGGCCTCGCGAGGCCGTCTGGAGCATGGAACGAGCGAGGCAGAGAGGCGGGGCAAAGTGCGCGGACGAATCTCGCGCGCGGGCGTCCACGGCCCTCTCAGAGGGCGACGGCGAGGCCGATGAGGACGCGCACGAGGGGGCCGACGGAGTCGACCTCGTCGTCGAGGTCCTCGGGCTCGGGCACGCCGGTGAGGATGTAGGCCCCGCCCTCGGCACCGACGTGGAGGAGCACCGTGCGCTCGGAGAGCGGGACCTCGACGAAGGCGCGCAGCGTCACCGAGAGGCCGAGGTCCGAGTCCAGACCGCCCGCACTGTCGAGGCCGAGGGCAGCCCCGAGATGGAAGCCGAGGTCGCCCAGAGGCTGGCGCCCGCCCGCGAAGAAGTGGACCCCGAGGGCGTGGTAGTTGCCGGCCTGGTTCAGGGTGAAGCCGAGGCCGGCGGTCGGTCGGAAGGTGGTGGCGGCGGGGTCGATCCAGAGGAGGTCGAGGTCGAAGGCGAGCCCGCCCGAGGCATCCATCCAGGCGGCCGTCACCCCGACGGTCGCGCCGATGCGAAAGCCGCCAGGCCAGCCGCGCTCGCCGCCCGATGGGGGTTGATTTGCGACGATGGAGGGCCCGGGCGCGTCGCCCTTCTTGGTGTTGGCCTGGGGCAGGTTGCGCTTGCGCTCCATGGTAGTCTGGCCGAGGGCAACGCGCGCGCCCGAGCGGAGGTCGAAGGTCTTTTCGAAGATCGCTTCGCCCGTGCGGAGGACCGCGCGGTAGTAGCCGGACTCGAGGGCGAGCTGGCGGCCCGGGGTCTCGGCGACCGCCTCCGCAGCGACGGTGAAGGTGGCCGGGGCGTAGGCGACGCCGATCCCCACGGGGCGCGTGTCGCGCGTGAAGAGCCAGCTCCCGGCGGTGTCGAGGGTGACCGTGGCGAAGGGTCCGCGCGCTTGTCCCGGGCGGGTGAGTGCCAGCTCGCGGCGGCCGGCGAGATCCAGGCGATAGGTCGGATGCTGCGGCCCTTCGAGGGTCGAGGAGGTCGCGGCGAGGGTCTGGACGGCCGCGTAGTTGAAGGCCTCGGCGAGGGTGACCTGACCGTCGAGGTTGGCGTCCGCGGCGCCGATCAAGGCCGAGGCGAGGTGGTGGGTGAAGTAGGAGGCACCGAGCTCATCGGACTCCTGCGCGTTCTCGCCGGCCGCACTCGAGGTGAGGATGGCGAGCCCGCGCGAGGCAAGGTCGTCGTCGACGCGGATGGCGAAGCTCGGGCCCGGGGTGCCGCCCTTCACGCGGGTCATGACGCCCGAGCGACAGGCATCGAGGATCATGACGCGCACCGCGGCCGGCGAGCTCTCGACCTGCGCGCGCAGGGTGCCGAGCTCGAGCGGGGTCGCGTCGAGGAGGAGGGCGCGCGTGTCGGCGTGTCCCGAGTAGTAGAAGACGAGGACCGCGTCGCTCGCGCCGGCCGCGGCGATGCGGCGCGAGATGGCGTCGAGCTCGGCCGTGAGGGTCGCGGCCGTGGGCTGGCGCAAGACGACGACGCGGCTCGGGTCGAAGCCGCCCATCGTCTGGAAGACCGAGGCGATGCGCTCGGCGTCGCGCTCGGCAAAGCGCAGCGTCGGGAGGCTCGGGCCGCCGCGGTTGGCGCCGACGATGACGGCCCAGCGCGTCTCGGCGCGCGCCGTGCCCGCGGTGAGCAAGCCCAGGGCGGCGAGCCAGGTCGCGACGACGAGGGCCGCGCGACCGAGCGCGAGGGCGCAGCGCGTCGGGCTCACGGAGCCGCTTTGCGGATGACGAGGGCGTCCTGGGCGCAGGGTAGAGCCAGCGCGGCCATGGCCTCGACCCGACCGGCGGCAGCGAGCGCGCGCGTGGCGGCAGCGACGAGGCGGTCGGGCGCGAGCGGGGCCTCGCAGAAGACGGCGATGAAGCGCTCGGGACCGAGGGTCCCGTCGAGGACGATGCTGCCCTCGAAGACGTGGCCCGAGGCCTCGACCCGAGCCATGGGCGCACCCGCGACAGGGACGTAGAGGCTCACCACGGCGGCGCTGTCGACGCCGATGATGGCCACGTGGCGCGCGGCCGGGAGCGACACGCGGAAGCGCACGGCATCGCCGGGGTGGAGGACCTCGTCGGGCAGGGCGGTCGAGACAACACCGTTGCGGAGGACGACGAGCTCGAGCTTCACGTCGCCCTTGATGCGCTCGCCAGGGTCCTGAGCACCGAGCCCGTCGGGCGAGGTCTCAGCGGTGCCGGGGGTCCGCGGCCCGAGCACGGTGACCAGCATGAGGGCGGCGGCGAGGGCCAGGACTCCGAGCGCCGGGGCCCAGCGGCGACGGGTCCCGAGGGCGGGGCGAACGGGCGGGCGCAATGACGACGGGAGGCGTGCGGCGTCCACGAAGGCGCGGGCCTCGGGGTCGGCGGCCAGGGTCTCTTCGACGCGGCGGAGCTCGTCCGCGGTGAGGGTCTCGCCGACCGCGTAGCGATCCAAGAGGAGCTTCGAGGCCCCGCGCGTGCGGCGATCGAGGAAGGTGAGTGGGTCGTCGCTCACGGGCGGACCTCCTCCTGGAGGCGTGCGACCAGGGCGCTCGCGTGGGTGCGGAAGGCCTCGAGGCGGTGGCCGACGGTGCGGCGTGAGACCCCGAGGTGCTCGGCGATTTCGTTCTGGGTCATCTCGTCGACATAGAAGTGGATGGCGACGGCGCGGACCTCTTCGGGGACGCGGGGCAGGAGCTGGGCGAGGGTGAGGCTCGCGCTGAGGTCGGCGCTGGAGGCCTCGTCGCGGGCCGCGCGCGCGACCTCGAGCAGCTCACGACGGCGTGACTGGACGCGCAGACGGTCGAGGCAGGCGTTGGTCGTGACGCGGTAGAGCCAGGTCATCGGGGAGGTCTCGCGCGCGAGCTCGGGGGCGTGCGTCATCGCTTTGAGGAAGACCTCGTGGACGACGTCGTCGGCATCGCCACCCCTGCCGAGGATC
>JAEUKJ010000318.1 GCA_016792665.1 Deltaproteobacteria bacterium
ACGAACACCTGCGTCGGTCCGGTGCCGCTTGGCGGAGATTGCGGCGGTCAGAATGGCCTGTCCGATTGCGACTTCGGATATTGCGATGGCAATTTCACCACGCCCGGAAAGTGCCGCCCCTTCAAAGACGCGGGCGCTGCCTGCGAGTCCTACGACGAGTGTGGTCCGTCGCTCGGTTGCAGCGACGGCGTCTGCAAGCGCAGCGGCTTCGAGTGTCGAGGTCCCTTCCTCTTCGAGTGACGCGTCGGGGTCGGCTCGGCGCCCGTTTCGACGCTGAAAAATGAGGTCAATCATGGTATTGCGAGTGGTGCGTCAGGGTGTGATCGCGTCGGTCCTCGGGCTGGCGATGACGGGATGTGGTAAGAAGGCGGAGGCTCCCGGCCAGGCTGCTGCGACCGACACGACCAGTGGGGCGAAGCCGGCTGGAGTCGACGCGACGGTTGTGGCAGACACGACGATCGCCGCAGAGGCGAATATTGCGGCTGACACGAATATCGTAGCCGCGAGTGACGCGAATATCGCGGCTGCGGGTGATGCGAATGTCGCCGCGCCGAGTGACGCGAATGTCGCAGCGCCCGGCGATGCGAATGTCGCCGCGCCGAGTGGGCCCAAGGGCTCGCTCGAGGCGACTTGCACCGCGATCGCCGCCGTCACCGACGCCGCCTTCTCCAAGGTCGAAGCGAAGAAGAAGGAAGCCAACGGCCAGGCCCACCCGGAGTGGCCCGACCTCATCCCGCGTGCCGGGATCGGCGCCTGCGTCAAGGGGGCGGGCGGCGCTTATGCCATCGAGGTCAGCGATGGTGCCTATCGCGCTGGGACCGGCGAGATCCCCGGAGGTCAGAGCACGATGCGCGCAAAGCTCGTGTTCGTCGACGCTGAGGGAGCGCGCACCGATCTCGTCTTCGAGCCGATCGATGAAGCCGACGGCCCGAACTTCGGGATCGGGGTCGCGTACGGTCAATGGTGGACGGTCGAAGCCGTGCACGACTGGAATGGCGACGGCAAGGCCGAGGTCGCTCTCCGTCGCTATCATCAAAGCCCCGATGGCGCCGGGTCGTATCTCGAGCTCTATCGCCTGGGGGCTGACGACGACACGAAGGTGGGGCGCCTCGAGCGCTGGCTGCCGCTCGGCGACACGGGGATCCAGAAGGTCGCCGACGAGGACGGAGACGGGCGCCTCGACCTCTTCAGCTTCGCGGGGTTCTATCGCTACGTCGCGCTCGGTGCCGAGATCCCCACCACTCCGGAAGGCGTCTATCACTTCCATCACGCCCGGGCAGACGGCACCTTCGAGTCCGTCGGCGACGCGGCCAAGGCCTACTATCGCAAGGCCTGTGGGCCGAAGTTCGAGGTCAAGGACATCCAACTCGCCAAGGACACGACGGTCGAGGCGGCGATCGGCAAGGCCGTGTGCGCGCGCCTCTACGGGGCGAGCGTCGCGTCCATTCGCAAGCGGATCGATCCCTTCTTGAAGAAGGCATTCTCTATCGACGAGCTCGACGAGGCCGAGGGCTGGCTCGCCGAGGTGCCCGTCAACCTCGCCGAGTGAACAGTGACGCAAGACCTCGGATCACAGCGATCCGAGCCGATGCGTTCCGGCAAGAAGCAGAAAAGGGCGCCCCGTGAGGAGCGCCCTTTGGCTTTCTCGAGACCGCAGCGCGACGGCCGCGCTCTGTCACTCGCTGGTGGTGTCCCCGGTCGTGCAGCACGGGTTCAGGCAGCAACCGCCGATATCCATCCCGCTGTCCAGGACGTAGACCGGCGAGCGCTGATCGCCCACCGAGACCGACACGCCGCCCGCGGTCGTGGTGATCGCGACCGCGTCGTTGAGGCCCTGGATGGTGCCACCGCAGAGGGCGCGCGGCGGCGAGGTGATGGTCGTCGTCTCGCACTCCATCGAGTGCGAGAAGCCCGAGCCGCGCAGCGGGGTGTAGTCGGTGGTCACGTCCGAGCCGACCGCGTTGAGCGCCTGGCGTCCGCACGCGAGCTGGCCGGCCTCGTCGGTGAGGGTGACCGACCACTTGACGAAGGGCCACGCCGTGTTGGCAGGCGTGCGCCCGTCGGTGAGCGCGCCCTCGGTGGCAGTGCCCTGACCCGAGAGCACACAGCTCGCGGCGGCCGGGCCCTCGGTGACGCCGAGTGCCGTGTTCCAGTAGCACTTGGACAGGTTGGGCAGCCCTTCCTTGCCGCGATAGGACGCGGTCTGGAAGAAGACCGGCGCCTGGCCGCCCATGTTGCCGGGGCCCCCGGCCGGGTCGATCCAGTAGGAGGTTCCGTCGCCACAGGTCACGTTGACGTCGTTCAGGTGCAGCCAGGTCGTCTGGCCGTTGCCCGTCGTGCACGCGAAGGCCATGACGACCGTGGTCGAGCGCTCGCCGGTCGCGGGATCGTGGAGCAGCACGAGGTCATTGCCCTTGTCGTCCTCGCAGTCGAGCTTGGCCGAGCAGAAGATGTCCTCGAACGTGACGGCGATATCGAAGAAGCCCTGATTCGCCTGCCGCATCACTGTCACATTGAAAGTGACAGGGGCGTCCGCGTTCTCGACGCACGTGAACGACTGGACCAGCGGCCCGTTGGCGGTCGGGTTCTGCCACTCGGTCGCCCCGAGGACGCGCCCGTTCGCCGACAGCGAGGTGATCTTGAGCTCGACGCGGTTGTCGTTCGAGCTCGCATCACAGGTCCCGATGAAGACGATATCGCCCTTGCCGTTACCGAAGTCCGTCGACTTGATGCCGGCCTTTCGCCAGACCAGATCGTCGGCGCCGTTGAACACGGCGAGCTCGAACTGCGCGTCGGAGATCCCCTCCAACGTGAGCGGCGAGACCTCGACCCGCAGGCCGTGCGGCTCGGGCTCGGGGGTGCTCTCCTTCTGTCCGCAGGCTCCCAGCGTCAGCGCCAACCCGGGCAGGCCGGCCAGAGCGGTCTTCCTCAACACATGATGGAATTTCATCGGAGGTCTCCTCTCACTCGGCCGGGCAGATCAAGGCGTCGAGCACCTTGAGCTTCTTGCGGGTGGGATCATTCGGATCGGTGTCGCAGCGCACGGCACCATGGTTCGGGGCCTGGAAGCAGCGCACCGTGCCGCGCGGCTCACCGTTGGCATCGTTGACGACCAGGTAGATGACCGTCGTGTCGCCGCAGTCGGTGTCCACGAAGCCGTCGTCGACCGTGCCGTTGCAGTCGTTGTCGAGCCCGTCGCAGCGCTCGGACGTGGCGCCCTGGAGCGGGTCGCAGGTGTCGACCGGCGTGCCGTTGACGCAGGTTTCGATGCCGGTGGCACCCGCGCACTCGCCCTCGCCGCAGGTCGTCTCGACGAAGTAGCCGTCGTCCGTCATGCCGTTGCAGTCGTCGTCGACGCCGTCGCAGTTGTCGTCGGTGGCCCCCGGGATCGGGGTCAGCGTGTTGACGCAGATGCCGTCGACGCACGCGTCCGAGGTGCAGGTGTCATTGTCGTCGCAGTCGACCTCGACGCCCTGGCACTGGCCGGTCGCGTCGCAGGCATCACCCGTGGTGCAGGTGTTGTCGTCGCTGCACTTGGCGCCCACCGCGACCGTCGAGATGCAGCCCTGCATGAGGTCGCAGGTCTCGATGGTGCACGGGTTGCCGTCGTCCTGGCAGGTCGCGAGCCCGGTACCCGGCTGGCACTGGCCGCCCTCGCCGCAGTGGTCGCCGAGGGTGCAGGCGTTGCCGTCCTCGCAGTCGGCGTTGCTCCACACGCAGGCACCGATGGCGCTGTCGCAGAAGGACCCGGTCTGGCACTGGCCGTCCATGGCGAAGCAGTCGATGGTCGAACCGACGCACACGCCGGCCTGGCACGTGTCGTTCTGCGTGCAGAGGTCCTCGTCGTTACACGAGTTGCCGGTGTTGGGCATGTTGACGCAGCCGATCGCCGGGTCGCACGAGTCGTCGGTGCACGGGTCACCGTCGTCGCAGTCGGGGGTCGGGCCGGGCTGGCACAGACCACTCTGGCAGCTGTCGCCGTCGGTGCAGTCGTTGCCGTCGTTGCAGAACTGACCGTTGGACTCGGCGAAGGTGCACGCGCCCGAGAGCGGGTCGCAGGTGCCGTCGCAGCCGAGCTCACCCGAGCAGTCCATGAGCTCGCCCGGCGCGCAGGTGCCGCCCTGGCAGGTGTCGCCCTGGGTGCAGAGGTTCCCGTCGGCGTCGCAGCTCATGCCGTCGTTCATGGCGGCGTCGTTCACGCAGCCCATGACCGGGTCGCACGAGTCGGAGGTGCAGACCTCGCCGTCGTCGCAGTCCAGCTCGTCGCCCGAGCCGCACTCGCCGTTGTTGCAGGTCGTGTTGTCGGTGCACGCGTCGCCGTCGTCGCAGGGGTCGTCGTTGGTGACGTACACGCAGCCCTCGACCGGGTCGCAGGTGCCGGCGCAGTCGCCCTCGCCGCAGGTGCGCTCGACACCCTGGCACTGGCCAGCCGAGCAAACGTCATCCGAGGTGCAGGCGTTGCCGTCGTCGCAGGACCCACCGTCGCCGATGGGCGCGAACACGCAGGCCCGGGTGACCGGGTCGCACGAGTCGGCGGTGCACGGGTTGTTGTCGTTGCAGACGCGCTCGTTGCCGACGCAGTCGCCCGTGACGCAGTGGTCCTGGGTCGTGCAGAAGTTTCCGTCATTGCAGGTGTTGGTGTCGTCGTTGACGAACACGCAGCCCGTGGCCGGGTTGCAGCTGTCGTCGGTGCACGGACGGTCGTCGTTGCACTGCAGCGCCGGGCCAGGGACGCAGGCCTTGTTCTGGCAGACGTCGCCGTTGGTGCAGGCGTTGTTGTCGGTGCAGCTCGCGGTGTTGGCGTTGTTCACGCAGCCCACGGCCGGGTCGCAGCTGTCGTCGGTGCAGACGTTGTTGTCGTTGCAGTCGCGGTTGGCGCCGCCGACGCACTGACCCGAGGCGTTGCAGACATCGCCGACGGTGCAGGCGTTGCCGTCGATGCAGCTCGTGCCCGCCATGATGGCAGCGTTGTTGACGCAGCCCGTCTGCGGGTTGCAGGAGTCGGCGGTGCACGGGTTGTCGTCGTTGCAGTTCACGGCCGAGCCGACGCACGCGCCGTTCTGGCAGACATCGCCGCTCGTGCACTCCGAGCCGTCGCTGCACTGGCCGCCGTTGTTGATGGCGGGGTAGACGCAGGTGC
>JAEUKJ010000593.1 GCA_016792665.1 Deltaproteobacteria bacterium
TCCGCGCCGCTCTGGCCTGCATCCGCTGCGGCGCGTGCCTCAACGCCTGCCCGGTCTATCGGACGATCGGGGGCCACGCCTTCGGCTCGGTCTGGCCCGGCCCGATCGGCATGGTGCTGACCCCGCTCATGCGCGGCCCAGAGTCGACCCCGGACCTCCCCTTCGCCTCGACACTGTGCGGCGCTTGCCACGAGGCCTGCCCGGTCGACATCGATCTCCCTTCGCTGCTGGTCGCCCACCGCGCCGCCGCGCACACCAACGCGCCACTGTCCCAACGCATCGCCTCGCGCCTCGCGCGCCTCGGCCTCGGCGGTCGCTTCCGCTGGCGCGCCGTCGCCGCCCTCGCACGCTTCGCCGCGCGTCACCACCTCGGCCCGACCCGCCTCTGGGAACGCGCCGGACGCCGCCTGCCCCCACCCAGCGAGCGCTTCTCGTCCCGCTGGAAGGCCCTCCACCGCCGCCCGAAGAAGCGCCAGCGATGACCCTGCCCACCCTGTTGGAGACCCTGCGTCAGGCCCTCGGCCGCACCGCGACGACCCCGCCGCTGCCGCTGCCCGACCTTCCCCCGGCGCTGGTCCGCCCGCGCCTCGACCCGGCTCCGCTCGCCCCGACCTTCGCGGCGCGCGCCACAGCAGCCGGCGCCGAGGTCGTGACCGTCACCGCCTCGGCCCTCGACGACACCATCCGCGCCCTCGCCCCGGCCTCTCAGTCGACCCGCGACCTGCGCACCCGCCGTGTCGCAGAGACCGCGGACACCCGCGCCGCGATCTTTGCGCTGGACGCAACAATCGCCGAGGCCGACCTGGCCATCGCCGCCTCGGGCACCCTCGTCTTTGCAGCCCCCGAGCTCGACCACGACGACCACCTCGCACTCATGGCCGCGCCGCTCGTCATTGCCATCGTCCCGGTCGACCGCATCGTGCCGACGCTGGCCGACGCGCTCGGGACCCTGCCACCCCCGCCCGCGACGCGCCTCCTCGTCACCGGCCCATCGAAGACCGCCGACATCGAGGGCATCCTCGTCACGGGCGTACACGGCCCCGAGCGCCTCGTCGTGATGGTCGTGACCTGACAAGGCGCGCTCGGGTTCGTGGGATCGATCTTCGGGCCATCGCGTCGTCCCCACCTGCGACCAATCCCGCTCGCCCCTGTCAGGCGTCACTTCGCCGGCGGCCCCGGCTCGGGGCTCGCGTTTCCGCCCTCGCTCATGGGCCACGTGCAGCCCTCGACCGACGACATCGCGCTGCCGTCGTAGCCGAAGCAGAACGTGTGCGGCTTGCCGACCGACGTGTACTCGGTCTGGACGCCGCTGCCCTTCCCGTTCAGCGGGTTCTGGCGGCACACCATCTCGACCGGGCCCTTCGCCTCGTCACTCGTGAGCTGCACCGAGCCCGACAGCACCGGATAGACCGTGTTCTTGTCGGTCTGGCCGCCCGACAACCCAGGAGCCGGAGCTGCGGTCGCCTCCCACTCGAGTCGGCAGTTCGACGCGCTCGGGTCGAAGCCGACCGCCACGTTCCAGTACACCTTGTTGCAGGGCTCCCCGCCGCAGTCGAGCGACTCGGTGCCGTGGTAGCTCCCGACCTGGAAGACCGGCTCGCCAACGTGGGGCGGCGACCAGAGGTTGCCTTCGAAGGTCGGGTCGATGTCGAGCTGCCAGGCGCCTGCCGCACCACCACTGGAACCCTCGCCGTTCGACCCCATCGGCAAGAGCCTGGTCGGGATGAACGACCCGGTCGCGGCCCCGTCCAGGGACCACGTGGCCATCGCGACGTCTTGCTGTCCGGCCCGCGTCGACCCGATCAGCGCATCGCAGTTCGGCAGCCCATCCCGCGCCACCGCAATGCCGTCGTCGTATCCCTGGCGCGTCAGGATCCCCACCAGGTCGTGCGCGTAGGCGCGTGCATAGTGCCAGTCGACGGCCGTCACGATCCCGTTCACCGCGGCGATCTCCCAGAGGACCAGGTCGGTCTCCTCGTCACCGTTGCCCCCACACCGCGCGATGAGCTGCGGGTTCCGACCGAGGCGATGCGCGACCCCCTCGATCGAGAGCGTGAGGCCGTCGCACTGCGGAGGCATGGGGAGGATCTCGGCATGCCAGTGAGCGGCATCCTGCGGATCGAGGCTCGCGACGAACACCTTCGACGTCTGCCCCGCCGGCGTGACGATGCCCGCCATCGCGCGAGAGCCGAGGCGCGCGTGCCGCGGGTCGTAGTAGGCCCCCGTCTCCGGCTTCGCGGCCTGCTGCCACGCGCCCCCGGCGCTACACGCCCAGAACGAGAGCTCGCCGTCATCGGCCGCGACCCACATCGTCTCTTCATAGGCCTGCGTGACCGCCTTGTTCGAGGCGAGGACCGAGTTCGTCCAGCCATCGACTCCCTGGGTCCATTGTCGGATCACGTCGACGCCGTTCTCGTAGGTGGTGGTCACCAGGCGATCGTCGCAGAGGATGTTCGCGGACTTCACGAGGCCGAGCCCGGGCGGCGTGACCTCGACGAGATCCGAGGCGCGATAGACCTGGACCACGTAACGGTTGTCGAACGACTCGGGCACCGTATCGGGGTCGTCGCACAGGACCGACATGAACTCGCCCGTGATGCCGATGGTCCTGCAGCTCGAGCCCGGCGGCCCGACCTGCTCCCACGGCGTGCCGAGCTCGAAGGTCGGGCTCACCGGCACGACCAGCGCCTTGACGGTTCCGGACGCGTCGCGCAGCCCAACCCAGAGCCGCGACCGACCCGCCTCGTAGAAGAACCCATCGCCGAAGGAGAAGGTCCGCACGCCCACGTTGACGGCCGAGCCCAGGGTCCAGACGCCACCGCTCCGGGCCCAGATCACCACCGCCATCTCACCGGTCACCCCGTCGCCCGCGAAGTTGGATCCGAAGGCGAGGCCCGCGACATGGTCCTCGTCGATCCGCCCCAGGATCCCGCCGCCATTGGCCCCGGGGAAGGCGCCGTCGACGGGCAGGATCGCCGGCGTGTAGCCACCGGCCCCGTCGGGCTCGTTCACCATCGGGAAGACGTCGGCGACATCCCCGTCCGTGAAGGTCGCGCCCAGCCCGAAGACCTCGCCAGTATCGACGCAGGTCGTCGCCAGCGACGCCTCCACCCGCGCCGCGCTCGGCCCCTCACCGCACACCACGCGCGGCCCGTTCATGTGCAGGACCGTGCCCTGGTCCTCGCCCGGCCCCCGCGTGCACGCCAGCGCGACCACCGCCGTCTGCTGACGGTTGCCCTTGCTGTCGAAGAGCAGCTCGATGGGCTTGTCGCCCTTGTCGTCGTAAGCGCAGTCGATCTTCGACGAGCAGAAGATGTCCTCGAAGTTCACGGCGATGTCGAAGAAGCCCTGGTTCGCGCTGCGCAGCACCGTCACGTTGAAGGTGACCGCCGTGTCCGCGTTCTCGGCGCACGGCACATCCAGGATGCAGCGCCCCTCCCCACCCGGGCACGGGTTCACGAAGTCGTCGGGCACGACGAGCTTGTCGATCTTCCCGTCGCTGCCCTTCGCATACAGCGCCTCGATCTCCAGCGTGACCGAGTTCACGCGCCCGTCCGGGCTCGCATCACAGGTCCCGATGTAGCTCACCGAGCTCTGCCCATCGCCGAACTGGGAGGCGCAGATCTGCTTCCTGTCCCAGACGACCTCACCCGCCCCACCCGCCTGGTTGGTCACGATGAGGTGATAGCAGGCGTCGGCGATCCCCGGCAGCGACAGCGGCGCGACACCGATTCCCAGCGCGGCCCCGACCGGCTCGGAGGACCCCGCGAGGCACCCTCCCAGGCACACGACGACACCAGGAAGCGAATGAGTGACGGCTCTCCGCAAAGAACACATGGCTGACCTCCGGCCTACGGAGGTGCCACCCGAGGCCTCGGCCCCTCAATCAACACTGCCTTACAATACCCGCATCTCCGCCCCAGAGAAGCCGCCGTGCCGATCTCGGATGGGACTCGGATGGGACTCGGCCCGCCGCCTCGACCCGCTCGTCAGCGCGGCCCGATCCGCGGCGCGTCGGCGTCCTTGAACCAGTCGCTCTTCAGCATGCGCTCGAGGCAGCTCGCGTAGAGGCAGTCGCGCATCGCGTTGGTCGAGAACAGGACCCGGTCGTGCGCCGACTGCGTTCGGATGAACACCGCGCGCGCCTTGGTGATGTCGCGCTTGCTGAGCTCGCTGCCCTCGATCTGCTCGTGCATGTACTCGACCTTGGCCTTGTCGAGAAACCACATGAGTCGCTTGTTCTCGGTGGTCGGCTGCACGCCCGAGTAGAAGCTCACGAGCTTGTGCCGCTCGGCCATCGGCGCCTGCTTCTCGTAGGTCGCCGTGATCCAGTCGCGGAAGATGTCGGTGCGCCCGTAGAGCGCATCGAAGAGATAGACCTCGTTGACGTTGAAGCCGCCGTGCTCGAGGCAGTAGCTCACCACGCGGAAGCCCCCCGAGTGCGCCGACAACATGCACTTGCCGATGCGTGCCTTGCCCGGGATCCCGCTCTTGTCGAGGCGGCCCTGCAGGCTCGGGCTCTGCAAGGTCTCGCGCACCTCGGTCAGCAGGTTCACGAGCCCGTCCTGCTCGTCGAGCTTGCCGCCGGCCATGTCCTCGGACTTCACCGGCCCCTGCGGGAAGACCATGATCGCGTTCTGCTTCGAGTCGTAGAGCTGCTCGCGGAGCTGGTGCCGCTTCATCGCCTCGAGCGCGGTGTCCCGATAGCCGTGGAAGTGCACCACGGTGTCGATGCGCATGTCCTTTTTCACGCGGAAGTGCGCGGGGATGTACGCGATGACGGTCGGGTCCTTGTAGCCGGCGCTCTTGTGCGGGAACGGCGCGGTCTCGAGATCCATGACGACCGTGACGCCGCGCTTGGTGACCTCGACGTCGCGGATCTTCTGCTTCGCCCCGGGCGCCGCCGCGCGCGCGCCGCTCGCCAGGAAGCCCCGCCCACCGACCCAGGCCGCCGCCAGGACGAGCCCGGCCCCGGTCCAGAGGAACCGGCGGCGGGTGGGTCGTTCGAGGTCGGAGCTCATCGTGCTGGTCTCACGCGTTGGAGGTGACGAGGCCTGCCCAACGCCCGGACCGCCTCGGCTCTTCCACGCGACCATAAGGGAGACCGCAGCCGGTCGTCACGCGCGTTCGACTCGCATTCGACGCGCGCCCTACTGCGGCCCGGTCTCGCTCGTGCGGACCGCCCCCGTAGGAAC
>JAEUKJ010000602.1 GCA_016792665.1 Deltaproteobacteria bacterium
TCGGCCAGCGACACCCTGGCAGACGCCTTCAGCACGTCGGGCCCCGCGCCCACGAACGCGTTCGCCTTCGGCACGGGCGTCACCGTGACCGACACGATCGACCACGCGCCGACGCCGCTGACGTCGTAGGGCGCGGCCCTCACCTGGACCGTCCTCGACGCGGGCCACACCCTCGAAGCGCGGCCCGTCGCGGGACCGTTCGCGGGCCAGGCGGTGCTGCGCGTCTCGCTGAGCGCGCTCGCGACGGGGGCCGTGCAGGCGAGCCTGTTCGGGCCCCTCGACCATCCGCCCGGCGACGCCGACCTGGCGATTGCAGTGCCGTACGCGATCACCGCGGCCAACGGCGACCTGGCCACTCCGACGCTGTCCCTGGTCGTGCGCGACGACCGGCCGAGCGTGACCGCGCAGGTGCTCGACGCCTCCGCCCCGCACGACACGAACCTGCTCGCGATTCTCCAGGTCTCGGGCGGCATGACGGACGCCTCGGGACTCACGGGGCTCACGCAGATGGACGTCAGCATGGCGCTCTTCGAGGAGCTGCTCATGCGCTATCAGCAGCAGGGGGCGGTGGCCGTTCGGTTGGTCACGTTCGCGCAGGTCGCGGCCGCGCAGACGGCGTCCTGGACCCAGCCCGCGCAGGCGCTCGCAATCGTCGACGGGTTGTCGGCCAGCGGCAGGACCAACTTCGATGTCGCGCTCACGCAGGCGCAGACTGCGTTCGCGGCGGCGGGCAAGATCGGCGGCGCCTCGAACGAGTCGGTCTTCATCAGCAACGGCACGCCGAACGAACCGGTGGGCTCGATCGGGATCAGGCAATAGGGCAGCCTGGCTCCGCCAGGCCTTCGGTCGGGATCAACCCCAACGAGCAGCTGGCCTGGGAGACCTTCCTCACGAACAACGATGTGCGCTCGTACGCCATCGGCACGCGCGGCCCGGCCGGCCTCGCCGAGCTCCAGCCGGTCGCGTACGACGGGCAGAGCGGCGGCGACCTGACCGCGCAGGCCGTGTCCGACCTCCGCCATCCCCCCGGCATCGCCTTCACGCCGCCCGTCGAGTTCTCGCTGTCGACCTTGCTCACCCACGGCGGCGCCGATGGCGCGGTGCTCGACGCGGTCACCGTCGACGGCGACCTCTTCGCGTACGACCCCGTCGGCAACACCGTCACGAGCGCGTCGACCGCCGCGTGGAACTACGTCGCGCGGACCCACGCGCTGTACATCCCGAGACCGAACGGCGCGCAGGTCGTGGTGGTCTTCGACACCGGGACGCTCGTGTCCTCCGGCCCGCAGATCGGGGTGACCGAGGTCATCGACGTGCGCTTCGTCGATGGCGACGGCGACCGCGTCACCGCGACCCTCACGATCGACCCCGTCAGCGCGCTGCCCCCGCTGGTACGCCGCGACCGCGTGCGCACGAACGTCTCAGGTGTCGGCGCGAGCTTCGCGATCCCCGTCGAGCTCTTGCTCGCGAACGACGAAGCCGCAGCGGCCCTCGCCGTGTCGGGCGTCAACAGCGCATCGGACGGCACCGCGTCCCTCACCGGGGGCAACGCGGTCTTCGTCGACAACGACGCCGACGGCGGCAGCTTCGTCTACGTGGCCGAGGCCGCGGGGCGCACGAGCAGCGCGCGCGTGTCGGTCCCCATGGGCAGCCTGGCTCCGCCAGGCCTTCGGCGGTGGTCGACCGGGCCCAAGCGGGGGACGCGGGGCTCGACGGCACGGGGCTCGGCGAGGTGCTCTTCGGCCGCGCGACCAGCTCGACGCTGAACGGCTTCGAGGGCGACGACGTGCTGCTCGGCGGCGCGGGCAAAGACACCCTCGACGGCGGCGACGGCGACGACGTGGTGCGCGGCCTGGGCGGCAACGACATCATCGACGTCGGGCTGGGCCAGGACCGCATCGAGTGGGTCAGCGCCACCGACGGACGCGACCTCGTCACGCGCTTCGACGGCGACCCCACCGGCGGCCAGGACGTCGTCGACCTGCGCCGCCTGTTCGACGCCCTGGGCATCCCAGCCGGATCCCGAGGCGCCCGCGTGCAGCTCGTCGACAACGGCGCGACGGTCGACGTGTACCTGAACCTCGACCCGACCAACGCCAACTTCGAAGTCCACGCCCTCCGCCTCGAGACCTCGGACCCCATCACCCTCGGAGCCGACCTCCTCGTCGGCGACTGAGCCCTGCAGGCCGACCGTGCAGATCGGCCCACTGGCACCACTCGCCATTTTTTCGAGTCGGTCTCGGTGGTTCGAAGGATGATGCCCAACACGCCTTGACAGTCCTTCGCCCCAGGCTGAGCGTCTTCACCTGTTGTCGTCTTGAAGTGCTGTGAGCGCCTGGCCTTTTTCGGTTGCTGGGGGCGCCTTGAAGCTTGGGGTTGTCCTGCGTCACGGGGGTTGTCGTGTCCCGGCGGAGTCGAACAGAGACCTCTTTGGGAATCCTTGCGGCTTTGCTCGAGGCACGGACGGTCTGCCAATCCGACCTCGCGGCGCAGCTCGGTGTCTCCTCCGAGACCGTGCGGAAGCACATGCTCGAGCTCCAGGTCGGGGGCGTCCCTCTCACGCGTGACCACGACGAGGGAGAGCAGCGCGTCTACTGGAGCGTCCCGAGCTCGTGGGGCCCCAAGGGCGTGAACCTCGAGAAGGAGGACGTCGAGGACGTCCTGAGGGTTCTCGTTGCCTGCCCGCGCTCGAAGCGTCGCGACCGCCTCCTGGACAAGCTCCTCGACGCGATGCCGCAGCGGGACCTCTGGCGGCAACGTCTACGCGTGACCCGCGTCGCCGAGCCCAGCACGTCCGACCACGACGACGCCATCGACCGTCTCGCAGAGGCTGCGTCCACGCGTCAGGCCCTGACGGTCGAGTACTTCTCGCGCACGCGCGGCATGAAGGAGACGCGGACCATGTCCCCGCAGCTCATGGTGCCGCCGGTCCAGTTCTTCGCGGTGTGCCACAACACCTTGAAGCTCAGGCGCTATCGCATCGATCATGTACGCGTGCTCGCGCCCTCGACCGAGGCGTACGTGGCCGCCGATCCCGCCGAGATCGAGGCGATGCTGCGAGAGGGCCTGGAGGGCTACACCGGCGACGAGCCGTTGGTCGAGCATCGCTTCCGCGTCCGTGGCGAGCCGGCGCGCTGGTTCGCTGAGAGCGCTTGGCTGAAGGACGCCAAGCGCAAGGTCATCGACGCGAGCGAGGTCGAGTACAGCTACAAGGTGCGCGCGGTGGGCGTGTTGGCGCGGCGCGTGGTCGGGCTCGGAGCCGCGGCCACGGCGCTCACGCCAGCCTTGCGCGAAGAGGTCGTACGTCTCGCGCGCGGGTCGCTCGAAGCGCACGGCGAGGCGGCGTCAAGCCGCACTGATGTTCAGTCCCCGCTAATTGGGTCCCCGGTTGGCGGGGAGGGGCAGGTGGACGCGACTCGGGCGGCCGCTACGGTGGCGGCGTCCGCGTCGGGTCCCGACAGCAAGGAGCAGCCATGAGCTACAACTTCAAGGGCAACGTGAGCTACGGGCGTGTGCGCCGCTATGCGACGCAGGTGATCGGCGGCCTCGAGGCGCGACCGCAAACCCAGGGCTTGGCACCCCCGTTCAGGAAGATTCGAGACGCGATCACGGCGGCGCGCACCGAGCGCGAGGCGGCCGACGACCTCGTCCTCATTGCGACCGCGCGCCTCCGGGTCGAGGACTCGGACTGGGACCTGGCCCTCGGGAAGGTCTCGGCGCGCGCGTACGAGCTGGCGGGCAAGGTCGCGCAGAACGACCCGTACGCGACCCTCTTCGGCAAGGTCGACGCGCGCCGCGCCAAGAGCCTCGGCTCGGCCAAGGCGGTCGCGGTCGGGCAGACGGTGGTGCGCGACGGCCGCCGCCTGGCCGACGACGGCGCGCCGGAGCTCAGCCAGCCGCTGGAGGACCTCGGCTCGGCGACCGCGCGCCTCCTGGACGCGAGGGCCCGCTTCGACGAGGCGGACGACGCCCTCTTCGCACCGCGCCGCGCCAAGAAGAAGCTGCTGGCCGAGCTGAACCAGCTCATCGCCATCACCGAGGCCGGCATCCTGGGTGCGTTCCCCGGCCGCAGCGACATCGTCGGCGCGATCTTGCTCCCGTGGTTCGAGCGCCGCCGCTCCGCGAAGTCGGTGGACGACGCCGATCTCGACGCGCCGGACATCGACGACGAGTCCGACGACGACGGTGACGCCCCCGGCGGTGAGGTCACCCCGTCGTGACGCCTTACGACCAGCCTGCGTGGCGCGGGACGGGAGTCCGGCGCTCCGTACCAGCAGCCTGCACGACGCAAGCTGCCTGTACGGCGCTCCGCCGGAGCCTCCTGCCCCATGCAGGCTGGCCGTCCGAGCCCACGCCCGAGCCTCCTGCCCCACGCAGGCTGCCCGTGCGGAACTCCGCCCCTGCTTCTTCCCAGGGGTGGGCGGCTGCGCGAACCCGGACAGGCGACGGCAAGCGGGCATCGGCGACCGCGGGAACCTGGCCTTCGGTCACTCGGCTCCCGCGGCACCAAACGGAGGGGCTCCCCCGGACCGGCGTCCGGGAGAGCGCTGACCACGCGTTAGCGTGGAAGACTTGGCCGCGTCAAAGCACGCGGATCGGGCACTGGGCGTACCCCCGGGTTGGTTCCGGGGCTGCCGTGGAGGCATACAACCATCCGTCCACGCTCGCCACTAGTGGTTGTCTTATCGCAGAACGAGCACTGTTAGGAAAATGATTGACGTCCTCCCGACGAAGGAGCAGTGTCCTTCTCGTCCCGGGAGGTACGCGGATGTTCCTCAAGTTCGAAGCCATCTTGCCCTTCCTGGTGCTGCGCGTCGCCATCGCTCGAATCGCGGGTGGCTGGCACGTCGCGGCCCACTTCGCCGCATCGCTGCGCCGTCAACCTCGCAACAGGAGTTCCCGTGAAGCCACCGATCACCCGCGAGTGGGGCAAGTTCGACCGCGAGTCCGGCGACTGGCACCCGCTGCTCGACCACTGCGCCGACGTCGCCGCGGTCGCTGAGGCGCTCATGTCCACGGTGTTGCTCCCGCGGCTGGAGCACCTCGCCGGTCGCGCGCTGAGCCAGGTGGATCTCGCGCGGCTGCTGGTCCTCGTTGCGCTCCACGACTTTGGCAAGACCAACGCCGGCTTCCAGAACAAGGCCCTCGGGCGCACGCCGAGGGCCGGCCACGTGGCCGAGTGGCTGTCCCTTCTCAACGGTGCGCAGGGCCGCCTTGGGAAGCTGCTCCAGCCAATCTTGGAGTGGAGCGACGGCCTCGACGAGGCGAGCCTCGAGATCCTGCTCGCCTCGGTGTGTCACCACGGTCGCCCGGTGTCCCTCGACAGTCGCGATACTCCGGGGTTCTCGAAGTCGTTGTGGCCGGACACCGCTTGGGCTGGGATGCAGGGCTTGATCGAGGCGGCTCGGAGGTGGTTCCCCGAGGCCTTCGAGGAAGCTCCACCATTACCGACCTCACCTTGGTTTCAGCATGCCTTCTCGGGCCTCGTGACCCTGGCGGACTGGATCGGATCGAACCGCGCCTTCTTTCCCTTCTCTGAGGCCGGCGACGGTGACCGGATGACGTTCGCGCGCCAGCGTGCCCGCGAGGTCGTGGCACACCTCGGACTCGATGCGCGCCCGGCTCGGCAGGGACTCAGCGACCTGGGGGTCCAGTTCGAGCGCGTCTTTGGTGGACGGACGCCGCGCGCCGCGCAGCACGTGATGGCCCAGCTTCCCTTGCCACGCCCCGGCGATGCATCCGTCGTGGTGCTCGAAGCCGAGACCGGCGCCGGCAAGACCGAGGCGGCGCTCATCTACGCGCTTCGCCTCTTCGAAGCGGGCCAGGTCGATGGTCTCACCTTTGCGCTTCCGACCCGCACCGCGGCGACCCAGGTCCATGCCCGTGTCGTGCTCGCCATCGAGCGAGCCTTCCCCCCTGAGTCGAGGCCACAGGTCATCCTCGCCGTCCCGGGCTATCTCGACGAAGGCACGGTCGGGCCGCCCCGCTTGCCCGAGCAAGACGTCCTCTGGAACGACGATCCGTTCTTCGCGCAGCGCTTCCGGAGCTGGGCCAGCGAGTCGTCCAAGCGCTACCTCGCAGGCCCGATCGTCGTCGGCACGATCGACCAGGTCCTGCTCTCCGCGCTCGAAGTCGGTCACGCGCAGCTCCGCGCGACGGCGCTCTTGCGTCACCTCGTCATCATCGACGAGGTGCATGCATCCGACGACTACATGACGGCGGTCACTTGTCGTGTGCTCGACTTCCATCGTCGAGCCGGTGGGCACGCCCTCTTGATGTCGGCAACCCTCGGGTCCGATGCCGCGTCACGCCTCTTGGAGCAGCGCCCGGGACTGAAGTTCGAGGACGCGCAGCAGCTCCAGTATCCGCTCATCACTTCGGTCACCGACTCGCAAGGATTGGTTCGCCACCTGGTCGCCGTCGAGTCGACGCGCGCCAAGGGCATCGAGGTCAGCACGCGCCCTTGGTTGGAAGAGGACGCCGCGGGTCAGCTCGTCTCGCATGCGGTCGATGCGGCGCGCGGCGGTGCCAAGGTCCTGATCCTGCGGAACACGGTGCGGTCCGCGATCGCCACGATGGACCACCTCGAGAGGGCGGCCCCCGAGCTCGTCTTCCGATGCGCAGGTCGTCCCGCACTTCACCACTCGCGCTTCGCGCGTGAGGACCGCGTCGCGCTCGACAAGGCCATCGAAGCGATCCTCGGTGAGGAGCGACCAGACGGCGGATGTGTGGTCATCGCGACGCAGACCGTTCAGCAGGCCCTCGACCTCGACGCCGACTTGATGCTCACCGACCTGGCCCCGATGGACGTGCTCCTCCAGCGCTTCGGTCGCCTGCACCGGCACGCGCGTTCGAGCCGCCCTTCGGGGTTCGAGGTCCCCCGGGCCATCGTCATGGTCCCCGAGCAGCCGCTGACCGCGCTCCTCTCGGACAACGGCGAGCGCGTCCAAGCGCTCAATGGCGTCGGTAACGTCTACGCCGACCTGCGCGTCTTGGAGGCGACGCGTCGGCTCGTGGAGCGGCATGGTGTGCTCCAGATCCCCTCCATGAACCGAGCGCTGGTCGAGGCCACAACCCACCCGAGCGTCCTCGACGCGCTCGCCGTAGAGCTCGGCGAGTCCATGGTTCGGCACGGGCGCGTCAGGGTCGGCGAGGCGCTTGCGGACCGCCGTCACGCCAGTCGCGTCGGCTACGACCGAAGCCTCACGTTCGGCAATGCGCGCTTCGTTTCCGACGACCGGCGTCACCCCACGACCCGACTCGGCGACGGCGATCGCCGGATCGAGTTCCCACCGACGGACGGTGCCTTCGGGACGACCATCAGCAGCTTCAACGTCCCCTGGTTCCTCGCCCGGGGTTGGGGCGAGGAGCCCCCCACGCCGACGGTCGTCCCTCGGCGAGGCGGCTTCGATCTCGTGATCGGCGATCAGCGCCTGACCTATGACCACCGCGGGCTTCGACCCGCCGACGTATCACCCACGGAAGGAGACGACGATGTCGGAGCCTGAAGGCGATCTCTTGTCTGCGCCGATGTTCACGGCGCGAGTCGGTACCAGTCTCACGCACGTGAGCTTGCCAGGCGCTCTAGCGGCACTCGGAGGAGGAGAGCCGGTCGACTTCGCGGCGCTCCAACCTCATCAGCGGCACGCGTGGTTCGCGTTCGTCGTGCAGCTCGCGGCGCTCGGGTTGCGTGCGGTCGGTAAGAGCGATCCGCGGCAGTCGGTTTCGTTCTGGACCGAGACGCTCACTCGCCTCGGCCCGCCCGAGGCGTTTTGTCTCATTGTCCCGGACGTCACGCGGCCGGCCTTCGAGCAGCCGCCGCTTCCCGAGGGACGGCTCGACCCCAAGCGTTGGTCATGCGTCGACACGCCTGATGCCCTCGACATCCTCGTGACCGCCAAGAACCACGACGTGAAGTCGCTGCGCATCCAGAGTCCGCGTCTCGAGCACTGGGTCTACGCGCTGGTGTCGTTGCAGACGATGCAGGGGTTCTTGGGCGCGGGCAATTACGGCATCGCGCGCATGAACGGAGGCTTTGGCAATCGACCGATGGTGTCGGTCGCTGGCGATCTCACCCTCAACGCGCGCTTTCAACGCGATGTACGCGTGTGGCTCGATAGCGCACCGGACCTCGTCCAGTCCCACGGGTACCGAGTCAACGGTGGGGTCGGTCTGGTTTGGTCGGTGCCCTGGGATGGGGTCAAGAGCCTGGACACGAGCGAGCTCGACCCCTGCTTCATCGAGACCTGCCGTCGTGTACGACTCGGCGTGGTGGATGGCGCGGTCCGAGCCTTCGTCGTGCCGACCAAGGCGGCTCGCATCACGGGCCAAAAGCAGGGTGGAGACACCGGCGATGTCTGGACGCCGATCGACACCAAGCGAGATGCCGCGCTGACGGCGTCGCCCTCCACGTTCCGCTACGACCGCCTGACCGATCTCCTCTTCGAGCACGACTGGAAGCGCGGCGCGGCCGGCATGCTGAGGGCGTCCGACGGGAGCACGCCGACGTTCCTGGCGTGGGCCATGGTGCGAGGTCAGGGCAAGACGGAAGGGCTGCACGAGCGGGAGCTTCCGATCTCATCGAACGTGCGAAAGCGCCTGGGCTCCGCGGAAGGCACAGACGCCCTCTGGAAGCGGGCCCAAGAGCGCATCAAGTGGGCGACCACCGTCGAGGGCATCTTGAAGCGCGCCATTCAGGTCTACCTCCAGGGAGGGCCCGAGGATAAGCTGGACTTCAGCGACAAGCGCGCGATCCCCTTCTGTCAGCGCTTCGATCAGCGCGTCGACGCCAGGTTCTTTCCCGACCTCTTCGAGGCCATCGAACAAGAACCCGACGGCGCGGACACCGAGGATTCGAAGGAGGGCGAGCTCCCCTGGCAGCGATTCCTCTACGAGACCGCGCGGAGCGAGCTCGAGTTCGCGATGCGCTCTTCCCCGACCGCGATGTCCCGTCGCTGGAGGGCCGAAGCCGCAGCGCGACGCGCCTTCGAGGGGAGCGCACGTCGCCAGCTCCCCGATCTCTTCCCCAAACCCGAGAGCCGCGCGGCCAGCGCGGAAGGAGTCAACGATGAGCATCACACCTGAAGTCGAGGCCGAAGAGACACCGGCCCAAGTCGGACCACGTGACCGCATCCAGCATGTGGTCAACCAACTCGCCGCGCTCTTCGACAAGGCCGGCGAGTTCGCGGGCATCACCAGCGGCGACGCCGCGGCCCTTCGCCGCATGCGCGAAGGTGAGGTCGAGCCTGCGGCTTTCTGGCGGCTTGCGGTCACAGTGCTGGAACCCGAGGGGCTCGTCTCGTCGCTGGAAGCCGAACGCGCGTGGCGAACCATCATCGGACTCATGGCGCGGGCGGCAAGCCTCCACAAGCCCTCGATCAAGCTCGGCGCAGCGCTGGAGATCGCCGGGTGCTCGGAGGCTCGCGTGACGAGGATGCTCGATGCCAAGGGGCAGAGCCTCGAGCCCGCACTGCGCGGCCTCGTCCACCAGCTCGCCTCGCAGAGCGTGAAGTTCAACCATGCCGAGCTCGCGCGCCTGGTTCTCACCGAGTTCGTCCCTGGGCTGCGTCGCGACTGGGCCGAGACCCGTCGCCGTGTGGCCCGCGCCTACTTCGCATCGACCCCCTCGAAGTCCGACACCCCGGCCGACCCGGCCTGACATCCACGGAGATTCCCATGAGCCAGTTCGTTCAGATCCATGCCTTCTGCTCCTACCCCGGCACGCTCCTCAACCGCGACGACGTCGGCTTCGCCAAGCGCTTGCCGTTCGGCGGCACCACGCGCACCCGCATCTCGTCGCAATGCCTCAAACGGCATTGGCGGACCTTCGATGGGGAGGACGCCATCTCGCGCATCGTCAGTGTCGACGACTCGCCGATCGAGCTGTCGGTGCGGTCGCGCATCACCTTCCAGAAGCTCGTGATCGACCCCTTGGTCGCGGAGGGCCGCGACCCCGAGCGTGTGCGCGCTGCGACCGAGCGTGTCATCGCGAAGGTGCTCGGGCAGAGCAAGCAGGCCAAGGCCGACAAGGCCGAAGCCGCCAAGCCCAAGAAGGGCAAGAAGGGGGAGGCGGAGGCCGCGCCGGCCCCGGTGGAAGCGCTGCAGACCAACCAGGTCACGGTGATCGGCCCCGCGGAGCTCCGCTACTTCAAGGGCCTCGTAGATCGTGTCGTCCAGTCGGGCGGCCCGGTCGAGGCGGGGGTCGACGAGGCGTTGAAGGACGCGAAGAAGAACATCGAGGCACTCAAGCGGGCGGCCGGCATCGACGCGGCGCTGTTCGGTCGCATGGTGACCGGGGACGTGCTCGCCCAGGGTGACGCCGCGGTGCACGTCGCGCACGCGTTCACGGTGCACGGCGAGACCGTCGAGAACGACTACTTCTCGGCTGTCGACGATCTCTTGAAGGGCGGCGACGAGGCGAAGCTCGGCAGTGGTCACATCGGCTCGGTCGAGCTGACCTCGGGGCTCTACTACATCTATGTCGTGGTCGACGTGGCCCTCTTGGTGTCGAACCTCGAGGGCGTCGCGCAGAAGAACTGGCGGGAGGCAGATCGCCGCCTCGCGGGCGAGGTCGTGAGCCGCCTCGTGAAGCTCATCGCGACCGTGTCGCCGGGGGCCAAGAAGGGTTCGACGGCGCCGTATGCGTACGCGGACGCGGTCCTGGTCGAGGTCGGCTCGCGCCAGCCGCGCACACTCGCCAATGCGTTCCAGCGCGCGGTGGATGACCGCGAGCTCCTGCCCGCGACCTATTCGGCGCTCGGAAGGCACCTCGCGAAGTTCGATCTCGCCTACGGCCGGAAGGAAGAGCGGCGCCTGATGGCGGTCGACCTCGAAGGCCTGACGGAGGACGAGCAGAAGGGCTTGCTGAAGGCGGCTGGCGAGTCGGTGTCGCTCGACGCGCTGGCGTCGTGGGTGCGTGCTCAGGTCGTCGAGGCGTGCGGATGAGGGTCCTACGCATGCGGCTCGAGGCGCCGCTCATGAGCTTCGGCGGCACGGTCATCGATAACTACGGGGTCACACGAGAGTTCCCTTCGCTCTCGATGGTGACCGGACTTCTCGCGAACGCGCTCGGGTGGGATCGATCCGAGGCCGCGGCGCACGGCCGACTCCAAGACCGGATTCGGATGGGGGTGACCCAGGATCGCGTGGGCGAGCGACTCGAGGACTACCAGACCGTGGACCTCGGTCAGTCGTTCCTCGTCGGGACGGGGTGGACGACGCGTGGCGAGGTGGCGGAGCGTGGTGGGGCTTCGAGCGAGGGGACCCACATCCGCTTTCGGAGCTACCTGTGCGATGCGTCCTACACCGTCGCGTTGCGGCTCGAACCGGCGGACGAGTCTCCGACGGTCGAGGAGCTCCTCGCGGCCTTGCATGAGCCAGCGCGGCCCTTGTTCATCGGGCGCAAGCCGTGCCTGCCTTCAGGGCCGATCGGGCTCGACGTGGTCGAGGTCTCGGACCTCGGAGCGGCCTTGGCGTCCGCGCCCCGGGAGGTTCACGGCGACGCCGCGAAGGTCCTCGGACAGTGGACGGACGGCGAGGGTGAGGGGAGGGCGGTGAGGCTCACCGACGAGAGGGACTGGGCCAACCAGATCCACGTCGGGCAGCGCATCGTGCGAGAGGGATGGATCCCTCTGGGAGGCAAGCCATGAGTGACGGGCTTCGTCTGATGCGCATGCCTTTCGATGTTCGCAACGCCCTGCGTATCGGGGGTGAAGTTTGGAGTCGGCGGCTCGAAGTCGACCTCGGGTACTTGGCGCATTGTCGTCTCGTGGAGCTGTTCGGAGACCTCGCGCCGCGACCCTTCTTCGTGGACTCGGGGCGGCAAGGGCCGGTGATCTTCGGGTACACGTCGGCGGACCAGGCTGCGCTCCTGGCGGCGGGTGGGGCGGCGATGAGCGAGAGCGAGCGGAGGCTGGAGACCAAGGTGATCCCGACTCACTTCGAGATCGGAACGCGTCTCGGCTTCGAGGTGCGGGTGTGTCCTGTCGTGCGACTCGCGAAGGAAAGCGAGGGCTATCGCAAGGGGGCCGAGAAGGACGTGTACTTGCGCGAGCTGAGTCGGCTGGGTGACGCCGTACCCGGGAGAGAGGAAGTCTATCGGCGCTGGCTGGGCGAGCGGTTTGGGTCTGCCGCGTCGCTGGTGCGGTGCGAGATGAAGGCGTACCAGCAGCGCGAGCCGCTCTTCAGGCAAGGGCGCGTGACCGAGGGGAAGCGCGAGAGGCGTGTCTTCGAGCGGCCCGACGTCACGTTCGAGGGCGTGCTCGAGGTGCGGGACGTGGAGGGGTTCGCGGGGCACGTCAAGCGAGGGATCGGACGGCATCGCGGCTTCGGCTTCGGGATGGTGTTGTTGAAGCGGCCCGAGGTGGGGTGATGCTCAAGGGGCGGCTCGGGCTGGAGACAGCGCGTGTGCCGCACGCCGATCGGCATGGGCTGTTGTGGCTCGGACGAGGCAACCTCATCGTCGAGGCGGGAACTCTGAGGTTCCTGTCCGCCGGCGATGTGGGCCTCGATCCGGGCGACTACGCCATCCCGGTCCAAGGGGTGTCTTGCATCATGCTGCAACCCGGAACGACGGTGAGCCACGACGCGCTGCGTCTGTGCGCGAACCAAGGGACGGGGTTCTTTGCGGTGGGGGAGGCCGGGGTGAGGCTCTATGCGAGCCTTCCTGCGGGGCCAGACCAATCGGCGCGGGCGCGCCGTCAGGCGAGGGCTTGGGCCGACCCTGAGCGGCGAGTGTTCATCGCGCGACGTATGTACGCGTGGCGACTGGGCGAGGTGCTTCCGGTCGAGGACATCGCGGCGCTTCGCGGGATCGAAGGGGCGCGGATGAAGGAGACCTATCGACAGGTGGCGCGGGACTTCGGGGTCCCGTGGGCCGGGCGTCGATATGACCGCGACAATCCGGAGGCGGCGGATGTGGCGAACCAGGCGATCAATCACGCGGCATCCGCAGTCGAGGCAGCGGCGGCGGTGGCGGTGGCGGTGACCGGGGCGATTCGCCAGCTGGGGTTCATTCACGAGGACTCGGGCAATGCATTCG
>JAEUKJ010000622.1 GCA_016792665.1 Deltaproteobacteria bacterium
CGAGCTTCCCGTGCGGCGACCTCGCCATCGAGAGCGCGAACCCGGTGACCCAGATCCAGGTCCTTTCCTGCACGCTCGATCCCGCAGCCGTCGGCAGCGACCTCCACCTCCGGATCGCCGTCGGACCACTGACCTCGCGTCAGAGCCGCGACCGTCTGAGTTCCGTGCCCCCGTCGATCCGCCCCGGCACGATTCGGCTTGGCGCCGGGCCGTCGGGCTCCCAGGTCACCGGCACCATGAACGGCGGCGATCTCATCTCGTTCGAGGCCGACCACATCGGCACCCGCCCCGAGCTCCTCACGGTCAACTTCGGTCAGTCCGGTGGGCCCTACATCTACACGTGCACGGCGGTGACGATCACCGGCCCGCTCGTGACCTGCTTCACCCCACCTGCCAGCGGCGACGGCTGGGTCTTCACGGTGACGGCCCTCGACCAGTCCAGCATCGAGAGCACCGACACGTTCAACTACCCGCCCCAGGCCATCATCGACCGCGTGAGCGGCTGCAACGATGCCGACCTGCGCACGGTCGACTGCGCGACCCAGGGCGGCCAGTTCTTGACCCTCACGGGCTCGGGCTTCACCTCCGATCTCCGCGTCCTCATCAACGGCGTCCCCAGCACGAGCACGACCGTGTTCTCGCCGACGCAGGCGCAGTTCCTCTTGCCGCCCGGCACCGGCGACGTGACGCTCACCGTCATCACCGGGCTGGTCGTCAGCACGAGCCACAGCGTCGTCTCGTACGCCGCCCCGGCGGTCTCCTCGATCAGCGGCTGCACCGATCTCGGCACGACGACCTATGCCTGCGCGCGCACCGGCGGCACCCCGATCACCATCGTCGGCGCCAACTTCGGGGCCGCCAGTGCCCGCGTCACGGTGGGCGGCGCCCTATGCACGGGCGTCTCACACGACCCCGCGAGCCCGCACACGCGCCTCACCTGCACGCTGCCCGCCGGGGCCGGTACGAACCAGCCGGTCCTCGTCGACAACGGCCGCGTCTCGAACCCCGGGCGTCTCTCCTACGCGCCTTGAGCCCCATGGCGCGATGACGCGGCGGCGCGTGCGGCGGTTCCATCGGCGCGTCCTTTTCGAGGTCCTTGGCGCTCATCGTCTCCGATCTCGCCCCTCGACCCAGGAAGCTCGCATGTCACGCACTCGCTCGGCGCTCGCACCCGCTCTCCTCGCGCTCGTCCTCGCCGCCTGCGCCACCACCCCGAGCCCCGAGCCGGTCTCGGACAGCGCGGAGCTCGAGGCCGACGTCTGCGCGACGACCCAGTCGTTCTCGATCCTCATCCGCCAGAAGAGCAAAGACCGCCCGCCCAGCGTCCTCCTCGCTCACGCTGCCCAGTGGTTCGACCTGGCCTATGCCTACACCACCGCCAAGGGCGAGCTCGAGCGCTGCATCGACCCGGCGCTCGGCGCGACGTTCACGACCGGCACCGAGGTGTGGGAGGGCATGCCGCCCGTCACCGCGACGGCGAAGTTCGATGCCCACGACGTCGGCTCGTTCACCGACAACCCCAGCAACAGCTGGGGACCGGAGAGCTCGCTCGCGCGCATCGAGCTCGAGACCCTCGACACCGCGAGCGGCGTCGAGCTGCGGCTCAGCGTGAGGTGACGCCCCGCCCCGCGAAAGCGCATCGAGATCAGCGTCTCGCGCCCATCTGAACCCCCCTTACGCGCGACCTCCGGACCTGACAGCTTCGAGCTCGAGACTTCCCTCGAACTCGGAGCCCCCATGTCGGTCACGTCCCCTCGTCGATCCGGACGCAGTCCACGTCTCCTCGCCCTCCTTGCCCTCTTCATGCCAGGGATCGCCGCCTGCGACTCCGCCGAGAAGCAGGGGCAGAGCTGTCCCGAAGGCTCGGGCTCGGTCTTTGTCGAGGACGGCCCCGACGGCCCCGGCTGCTACTGCCCGGCTGGCACCGTCGCCAACGCGACCGCCACCCAGTGCCTCCCCGGGTCCTCCTGCGCCCCGTTCGGTCGCGCCGAGGGCGGCGTCTGCGTCGACATCGACGAGTGCCAGGAGGGCACCGCCGGATGCGACGCGAACGCGATCTGCACCAACAAGCCGAACGCCGCCCCGACCTGCGCCTGCAAGCCCGACTTCAGCGGCGACGGCACCACCTGCACCTTCAGCGGCGACTGCGGAGCCTTCGCGCGCCCGGTCGACGACGCGTGTATCGACATCGACGAGTGCCAGGAAGACACCGCCGGTTGCGCCGCGACCGCGACGTGCCGAAACAATGACAAGGCCCCGCCGACCTGCACCTGCCCCGCCAACAACGCCGGCGACGGCAAGACCTGTATCCCCTGCGAGGCCGGCCAGAAGCCCAGCGGCAACGCGTGCGTGGACGTCGACGAGTGCGCGGACGGCCTCGACAACTGCGCCGAGACCGGCTCGGTCTGCACCAACCTGAGCCCCGGCTTCAGCTGCCGCTGCAAGGCCCCCTTCGTCGGCGACGGCACCACCTGCGCGTGCCCCAGCGGCCAAGAGCCGTCGGGCGCCGCCAGCTGCGTCGACATCGACGAGTGCGCGCGCGATCTCGACGACTGCGACCCCAATGCGACCTGTCGGAACACGTTCCCGGGCTTCACCTGCAAGTGCAAGCTCGGCTTCGACGGCGACGGCCAGCACTGCCTGCCCGTGGTGTGCCCGCCCGGCTACGAGTTCAAGACCAGCGGCACCTTCGCCGGCACCTGCCAGGACATCGACGAGTGCTTCACCGACACCGACGGCTGCGACGCCAACCAGATCTGCATCAACCTGCGCGGCTCGTTCCGCTGCGACTGCATGAGCAGCAGCTTCGTCAAGGACGCCGACGGCCACTGCGTGTGCAAGCCCGGCTACGCTCCCAACGGCGCCAACTCGTGCTCGGACATCAACGAGTGCACCAACAACGTCGCCGGCTGCAGCGCCAACGCCACCTGCACCAACCTCGACGGCGGCGCTCTCTGCCGCTGCAAGCCCGGCTTCCAGGGCGACGGCAAGACGTGCGACCCGACCCCGTGCGCGGCCGGCTACCAGACCGCCCCCAGCGGCACGGGCTGCGTCGACGCGAACGAGTGCGCGCTCGGCGTGGCGGGGTGCAGCGCGAACGCCGACTGCTTCAACACCGTCGGCTCGTTCACGTGCCGCTGCAAGGAGGGCTACACCGGCAACGGCCAGA
>JAEUKJ010000627.1 GCA_016792665.1 Deltaproteobacteria bacterium
CCTGGCCGTGGTCTCGATGACCGTCGGCAACCTCGCGGCCCTGGTGCAGACAGATCTGAAGCGTCTGCTGGCCTGGTCGACGGTGGCGCACGCTGGCTATGTGCTCCTCGGTCTCATGACCTTGAACGAGCTCGGCGCCGCAGCCGCCATCTTCTACGGACTCATCTACCTGGTCGTCGCCTTCGCCACCTTCCTCGCGGTGAGTCAGGTCGGCCAGGGCGACAACCCGAGTGTCGCGAGCCTGGCCGGCCTCTACAAGCGCGCACCGCTGGTCGGCGTGCTCTTGCTGGCGGGCCTCTTCGGATTGGCCGGTGTGCCGCCGACCCCGGGGTTCTCCGGCAAGTGGTTCCTGTTCTCTGCCGCGATGGACAGCGGGCACTTCTGGGTCGTGCTGGTGGGCGCCGTGAATGCGACCATCTCGCTGTATTACTATTTGCGCGTCGTGCGCGCGGCCTATCAGACGGTCGGCACTGACAGCGCGGAAGACGTCGCGCCGATGTCGGTCTCGGTGCCCTATCGGATCGCGGCGTGGTCCGCCATGGCGCTGATCGTGGTCGTCGGTGTCTACCCCGGACCGCTTTGGACCCTGGCCCAGGGCGCGGCCAAGGCGCTCGGCCGCTGAGGCGCGAGTGCGCGGCGCGAGATTCACGCCGCGGGCGACCATCTCTGATGATGCGCGAACTGCGGGGCCCGCCGGGGGCTAGCCGCTCACGCCCGAGATGGCGATGACGTCGTCGCGCAGGATATCGGGATGGAGGATCTCGCGCTCTTCGGCATCCATGTGGCCGAGCATGCGCGTGACGAGCGCGGTGACCTGGGCGGCGGTGACGTGGGGATCGGACGATCGGCGGCACTCGCCAAGCGATGCGGTGAGGGCCGCGTGCTCGTGGGCGTGACTCTCGGTGAGGAGCGACTCGCGCAGCTTGCCCCAGGCGTCGATGGTCGGGACGATGTCGCGCAAGAGGGTGTCCTCGTGCACGTTGTGGGCGCCGAGCGCGCGCTCGAGCCGGTCGAGACCTTCGCGCATGGTGGCATCGGCGGCGGGGTCTCCGCCGATCACGTGGTGCGCGGCATCGGAGACGGCGGCGGCGAGCGAGCGGATGTGACGATGCTCCTCGATCAGGAGCTGGCGAATCTCGCTGAATCTCATCGTGGTCATGGCACTTTCCCTCCACTTCAGCGAGGACGAGAGTAGCACGAATTCCGCACCTCTGAGAATGCGAGCGGCTTGAGTCACTTCGCACATCGGGGTGTGTTTGGTCGCGCAAATGAAGCCTCAAAGGCGTTCTGCTTTGGCGCAGATGCGGGCGATGCGGGCGTGGATCGAAATTGGCAAAGAGACCGGAGCCGAGGAGCAAATGGCCGAAGATCTCATCATTGGCATGGCCGGTTCGGGTGGTGACGGCATCGTGAGCGCGGGTGAGGCCTTGGTCTCGGCTGCTGCCTCCGAGGGATTTCACGCCATGATGACCAAGAGCTTCGGGTCTCAGATCCGAGGTGGCGAGTCATCGTGTCGCGTGCGCCTCTCCATACGGAGGCTCCACAACCCGGGCGGGGTCCTGGACGTGGCGGTCGCGCTGAACTGGGAGGACTTCCTGCGCTTCGGTGCGGAGCTGCCGGTGGGTGGCGACACGGTGGTCATCTACGAAGAGGCGACGGGGGTCGCGCCGCATGAGATCCCGCTGCCCGGGGTCCTGCCGCGCGAGGTCTTCGCGGTGCCGATCGACGCCCTCGCCAAAGAGGCGATGGGGACCGACAAGGCCAAGACGAGCGTCGTGCTCGGGCTGCTCGCGGGGTGGTTCGACATCGCGCCGGCCGGCATCCTGCGCGGCATGGCCAAGCGCTGGGGAAAGAAGGGGCCCGAGGTCTTGAGCGGCAACGAGAAGGCCTTCGCGCTGGGGCAGCGCTATGCGGCGGAGCACCCGCTGGCGGTGGCGCGCAAGCTGTCGCGCCCGCCGGACGAGCGGGTCGGAAAGCAGCTCCTCCTGGATGGCAATGACATGTGCGCGGCCGCGGCGATCTTCGCGGGGTGTGAGGTCTTTGGCGGCTATCCGATCACGCCGTCGACCGAGGTGATGCAGTTCCTCACGCGGGAAATCTGGAAATATGGCGGCGCGGTGCTGCAGGCCGAGGACGAGATCGCCAGTATCGGCGTCGCGGTCGGGGCATCGTACGCGGGCAAGAAGGCGATGACCGCGACCTCGGGTCCGGGCATGTCGCTGAAGACCGAGATCCTGGGTCTCGCGAGCCTGGCCGAGCTGCCGCTGGTGCTCTTGAACGTGCAGCGCGGCGGGCCCTCGACCGGGAGTCCGACCAAGCCCGAGCAGAGTGACCTGTTCCAGGCGGCGTTCTCGGCGCACGGCGATGTGCTGCGGCCGATCCTCGCGCCGACGACGGTGGCCGACACGTTCCGCGTGACGGTCGAGGCCTTCAACCTGGCCGAGCACTATCAGACGCCGGTCATCATCTTGAGCGACCAGGAGATCGCGCAGCGCAAGGAGACGGTCGAGCCGATCGAGTTCTCGCGCTTCGATGTGCTGTCACGGCGCGAGCCGGCCGGGGCCGAGCTGGAGCACTATCGGAGATTTCTCCTGACGGAGTCGGGGATCTCGCCGATCAGCCACCCGGGCATGGTCGGTGGCAATTACCTGGCGGCCGGCATCGAGCACAACGAGCACGGCGACCCGACGGTCAGCGGCAAGATGCATGCGCTGATGAACGAGAAGCGCTTCCGGAAGCTGGCGCCGCTCGAGCGGAGGCATGACCTCTTCGAGATCGTCGGCCCCGCCGACGCGCCGCTCGGGCTCGTGAGCTGGGGGTCCAACGCCGGCGTCTGTCGTGAGGCGATGGAGCTGGCGCGGGCGCGCGGGCTGCAGGTGAAGCTGCTGGTGCCGACGCTCATCTACCCGGTGGCGCGCGAGGTGTACGAAGGGTTCTTCGCGTCGGTCGAGGCGGGGCTCGTGGTGGAGCAGTCGCACCAGGGGCAGCTCTATCGGATCTTGAGGATGTATGTGGATGTGCCGCGCGGCGTGACGTCGCTGGCGCGGAGCGGCGCAAATCCGTTCCAGCCGGCGGAGGTCGCGGCGAAGCTGGCAGAGCTCGCGCTGGGACTGCAGGTGCGGCACGGACGGCAGGCCCAAGAGTGATGACGGACGAGGAGACGGTGATGACGACGGTGGCGCTGGGACCCAAGGACTTCAAGAGCGAGCTCAAGCCGATCTGGTGCCCGGGCTGCGGCGACTTCGGCGTGCTCCAGGCGCTCTATCGGGCGCTGTCGGGTATTGGCCGCGCGCCTCATGAGATCGCATTCGTGTCGGGCATCGGCTGTTCGTCGCGCATCCCCGGATATACGACGGCGTACGGGTTCAACACGGTGCACGGCAGGGCGCTGCCGATTGCGCAGGGCATCAAGCTGGCGCGACCCGAGCTGCTGGTGCTGGTCGCGGGCGGCGACGGTGACGGATTTTCGATCGGTGGCGGCCATGTCGCGCACGCGGTGCGGCGCAATTTCGATCTCACCTATCTGGTGATGGACAATCAGATCTACGGACTCACCAAGGGACAGCTCTCGCCGACCTCGCCGCATGGGCTCGAGACCGCGACGTCGCCCTACGGGAGCCTGGAAGACCCCGTGAATCCCTTGGCTTACGTGCTGAGCTACGGGGCCGGGTTCGTGGCCCAGGGGACGCCGGCCGACATGCCGGGCCTCGCGAAGATCGTCGAGGAGGCGATCCGCTATCCGGGGTTCGCCTTCGTCAATATCCAGTCGCCGTGTGTCACGTATGGACAGGAAGTCCAGCAGATGAAAGTGCACAAGGCGACGATGAAAACCCTGGCGAGTGTCGGTCACGATCAGACCGATCGCATCGCCGCGATGCGTCTGGCCCAGGACTACGGCAAGGCGCTCTACACCGGCGTCTTCTATCGGAACCCGGAGCCGCCGCCGACCTTCGAGGCGCTGGTGCGAGAGCGACAGACGGCGCAGGGCGAGCGGCCGGCGCGCGAGAAGATCCTGGATCGGTATCTCCAGAGGGCGACATGATGACTGCGAATACGAGTGGGCTCGACGTCTCGGCGTTGACGCTGCGGGATGCGCTGGACCTGGCCGTGCTGATCGAGGAGGAGGCGCGCGATCGGTACCTGGAGTTTGCCGAGCAGATGGAGATGCATCGCACGCCCGAGGCGGCGCGATTCTTCCGCTTCATGTCCGAGAACGAGGAGAAGCACCGGGTCGAGCTCGCGGAGCGACGTGAGAAGCACTTCGGCGACGCACCGGTGAACGTGACGCGGGCGATGCTCTTCGATGTCGAGGCGCCCGAATATGACGAGGCGCGGGCCTTCATGACGGTGCGCGAGGCGCTGGAGTCGGCGCTGCGTTCCGAGGAGAAGGCCGCGTCGTTCTTCGCGAGCGCGCTCGCCGGGCTGAGAGACCCGGACGTGCGCGGTTTGTTTGGTGAGCTTCATGCAGAGGAGATAGAGCACCAGCGCCTCGTCCGAGCCCAGCTCGCGAAGGCGCCCGCCGAGCCGCTGGTGCACCCTTCGGAGATCGCGGACGAGCCGCACGCGATCGACTGAGCCTCACCTCAAATCGATGGAGCTTCCATGCGCACCTCTCGGGTCATCGCCTATGTCGTCTTTTCGGGGCTGATAACGGGGTGCTCGAAGCAGGGGCCCGAGCCGATCGCGATGGTCGATGCCGCGGTCGATACGGCGCCGAGCGTGGTGGCCACCGAGGTCGCGACGGGAACCGCCGAGGTCGTGGCAGGCGCCGCCGAGGTCGTGGCCGGTGCGGTGGACGCGGTGGTCCAGACCAGCGACGCCGCGGCCCAGGCCAACGACGCGGTCGTGCAGGCCAACGACGCGGTCGTTCAGGCCAACGACGCGGTCGTCCAGGCCAACGATGCGGTCGTGCAGGCCAACGACGCGGTCGCGCAAGCCAACGACGCGGTCGTCCAGGCCAAGGACGCCGTCACCCAGGCCAAGGACGCGGTCGCCCAGGCGACCGACGCACTGGCGCAGTCCGCGGACACCGTTGCCAAGGTCGCCGATACGAGCGCGGTGAAGGACGCGGCGGTCGCCGATACCAACACGGCGAAAGACGCGGCAGTCGCCGACACGAGCACGGCGAAGGACACGGCGGTCGCGGACACGCGCGTGACGGTCGAGGTGACGCCGACGCCAGTGCCGACGCCGACGCCGGTGCCTACGCCGACGCCGGTGCCCACGCCGGTGCCTACGCCCACGCCGGTGCCCACGCCGACCCCCGATCCGGCACTGTCGGGCGCTGCGATTTTCACCAAATATCGCTGCACCGAATGCCACGCGATTCGGGCGATGGGGATCTCGCGTGCCGGTTCGGCCGACGACGGCCCCGACCTCTCAGGGGTGGGGCGCAAGCACAACAAGCAGTGGATCGCGAGCTTCGTCTTGCAGAAGACCCTGCTCGATGGCGAGAAGCACAAGAAGCGCTTCGGCGGGAGCTCGGACGAATTGCGCGCACTGGCGACCTGGCTCGAAGAGCGAAAGTGACCCGAGATCGGACCCGAGGCGCGTCAGGGGCTCGGGGGCAGGCAGGCGTTGACGAGGTCGATGGCCTCGGTGCAGACGGTATCGGGGAGGCTGAGCTGCCAGGAGGGGTTGGTCCCTTCGGCGCAGGTGGCCTCGGGCGCGGCGGCGACGCAGGCCCCGGCGTTCGCGAAGCGGGCGCGGCAGGTGGCGTCCATGGCGGTGAAGGCCTCGCCGCACG
>JAEUKJ010000697.1 GCA_016792665.1 Deltaproteobacteria bacterium
GATCCGCGCCGCGCGCTGCGCTTCGCGGTCGCGGCGGACGCATCGCGAGGGCAGGTGGTGCGCGATGACGGCACCTTCGCGACCGGCACGTCGGTGCACGTCGTCGCACCCGCAGACGCGGCGGGGTGGCACCCCCGTGACCTGCCCGGGGCGCGGGTCTACGACGCGTCGTTTGGCGTGACCGTCGACGAGCCGCTGGCGTCGCGTCGCTCGTTCACGATGCAGGCGGCGACCTCGCCCTGGCACCCGCGCGATGGGGCCGGGCTCGTGTGGTTTCGCGAGCGGCTCTGGCTGCTCGGCGGGTGGTACGGAACGGGCGTGGCGATCTGGGACGGCGAGCTCACGACCAACGAGGTCTGGGTCTCGGACGATGTCGGCAAGACGTGGACTGCGGTCCTTGCCCACGACTCGACCCCACCGGAGACAGGACCCGGGGCGCGCTGGCCGGGCCGTCACACGGTGGGGTTCCTGGCTCATCGCTTCGAGGGGACGGATTACCTCTATGTGATAGGCGGAGACTATCGCCATCCGAGCGGCGATGTGTGGCGGTCGCGCGATGGGGTGGCATGGGAGGCGGTGACGCTGCATGCCCCGTGGGAGGGCCGCATCCTGCAGATGGCGGGGCAATATCGCGGGGACCTCTATGTGATGGGTGGGCAGATCACGCTCGAGGACCCGACGACGGCGCTCTCGGATGTGTGGCGATCGCAGGACGGTGGGGCGACCTGGACGCGGCTCGCCGATGCCCCGTGGGCCGCACGCGGCATGACTTATGACCCGGTCGAGCACGACGGGAAGCTGTGGTTGATCGGCGGCGGGACCTACGATGATGCGCCGCGCACGTTCTTCAACGACGTGTGGAGCTTCGATGGCGATCGATGGACCGAGGTCCTGCCCGACGGGCGCGCGCCCTGGCTCGGGCGCGAGTACCACAACACCTTCGCGTTCGACGGCGAGCTGTGGGTGTCGAGCGGCTACGGGGCCGATGGACTCAACCACGGCGACTTCTGGCACAGCCGGGACGGCGTGAGCTGGCGCGAGGTCGCAGGGGTCGGCATCCAGGCGGGACACGCCGACGGGATCGCCGTGACACCGTTTGGTGTCATTCACGCCAGCGGCAACGCGATGAACACCGAGGTGCACCTCATGAGCGCGAACCACGGCGCGCTGATGTCGCGTTGGGCCGATCTCGGGGGTGCGCGCGCCGATCTCGTCGCTTCGCGCGAAGCGCGTCCGATGTTCGTCGAGCGCGCCTTCGGGGCGCTGCCGGGGGTGTGGCTCGACGGCGTGGACAGCGTCCTCGCGCTGGTCGCGCGCGAGTCGCAGCCCGCGGGGCGGAGCGTCTTCTGGGTGGCCCGGACGACGCGCTCGGCGCCGTGGCCCGACTTCGTCAATCCCGCGATGACGGTGGTCGGAGACTCGACCGGCGGGTGCCGTGCGCAGGCCGGCTACAGCGAGGACCAGATCGAGCTCGTCGTCACCGACGCGTCCGGCGACTGGAGCGCGGGGCATGTGCGGCGCGGCGCGGGCCTCGTCGATGGCGCGGCCCACCTGGTCGGCTTCACGCACGCAGTCGACGGGACGGTGCAGGCCTGGGTCGACGGCGCGCCGAGCGGCGAGCCGGCGGCGACCTCCTACGACAGCGTCAACATGGGCTGGGACCGGGTCGGTGCGGGCTTCGCTGGCGGGCAGCGCGCGCAGGTGATGCTCGGCATGGTGGTCGTCGTGCCGCGCGTCTTGAGCGCCGAGGAGATCGGACGCCTCAGCGCGTATGCGCAGCGCTGGGCGCGCTGACGGGGGCAAAGACGCGCGGGAAGGTGCGCGGGGCGCCGCGCTTGCGCGTGCAGCGCGTGGCGGGATCCATGAAGCAGACCGAGAACGCGCGGCGTGGGTGAGAGGTCGCGTTGAGCGCCGAGGCGTGCCAGACGAGGTTGTCGAGGAGGACCACGTCGCCGGCCTTCGCGGGGACCACGACCGGGTCGAGAGCGGCCGGGTGGAGCCCGTGGACCGAGGGCGGGACGATGCCGCCCAGCGCCGAGGCGAGGCCCTCGAGGTGGGTGCCCTTCGCGAAGACCATGCAGCCGGCGTCGCGCGGGGCGTCGTCGAGCGCTGTCCAGAGCTGGACGCGCGGGCTCCGGTCGAGGCCCCACAGGGCGCCGGCGTCCTGGTGCCAGGGCAGGAGGGTGCCGCCTGGGCCGCGCTCGGTGCGCGCGGGCTTGGTCATGAGGATGGCGCGATAGAGGGCGATGTCGGGGCCGACGAGGGTGCGTGCGAGGCGCGCGAAGAGGGCGTTCTCGGTCCAGCGCAGAAAGACCGGGTCGCGCTCGAGCTTCTCGATCTTGCGATAGGCTGGAGAGGGTCCGACCCAGCCTTCGCCGAGCGGGGCGTCTTCGTAGCGACCGGTCGCGGCGTCGTGCTGGAAGAAGAAGGGGCGGTGGTCGACCGCACCGGTCATGATGGCGTGGGCGCGCTCGGTGAGGGCCGTGAGCGCCGCCTGGGAGGCGACGCCGGGGATGAGGGCGAAGCCGTCCTGGCGATACGCGGAGAGGATCGGCGCGAGGTCGAGCGCGTCGGGATCGATGGCGAGCCAGTCCAGCGGGCTGTCCGGCGAGGGCAGGGAAGGGGCGGCGAGGCTAGCGGGCATAGCTCGCGTCCGTCCCGACGAGGTCGCGATGGATCGCGTCGATGGCGTCGATAGCCTGGGAGGGTAGCGGGGTGGCGATGGCGTCGAGCGCGTCGTCGAGGTGCGCGACCGAGCCGGGGCCGACGAGGATCGAGTCGACGCCGGGGCGCTGTGCGAGCCAGGCATAGGCGAGGGTGACGAGGTCCATGCCGAGCTCCTGGGCGAGGGCGGCGTAGGAGCGCGTGGCCTCGAAGAAGACGTCGGACAGGTAGCGGCGTTGGTAGAGCGGGTTCTTGTCGAAGCGCGAGCCGCGCGCGGGGGCCGCGGCGATCTCGTCGCTCGTGCGCGCGAGCAGTCCGCCGGCCAGCGGGTTGTAGACCGTCGTGTGGAGCGCGTACTTCGCGGCGAAGCGGAAGTACTCGAGGTCGAGCTGGCGGATGAGGAGGTTGTAGAGCTGCTGCGAGACCGCTGGGCGCGGGAGGCCGAGGTGCTGGGCGGCGTGGAGGAGCTCGAGCGCCTGCCACGAGGCGTAGTTGGAGATGCCGAAGTGCGCGATGCGGCCGGAGGCGACGAGGGTGCCGATGGCGGTGAGCGATTCTTCGATGGGCGTCGAAGGATCGGGCACGTGGAAATAGTAGAGGTCCACGTGGTCGCGACCGAGGCGCGCGAGGGACTCGTCGAGGGAGGCGCGGATGCGGTCGCCGGACAGGCCTTCCTTCTTCCACCAGCCGACCTTGGTCGCGATGTGGACGTCGTGGCGGGCCGGGCCGAGGGCTCTGCCGAGGATGCGCTCGGACTCGCCGTCGTTGTAGGCGTTGGCGGTGTCGAACAGCGTCACGCCGCGCTCGAGGGCGCGGGCGATGATCTTCTTGGCCTCGGGCTCGGGCGTGCGGCGGCCGAAGTTCATCGTGCCGAGGACGAGCGGCGGTGGCATGGACGGCGTGCGGGGGGTGTAGCGCGGATCGTTCATACCGCGCGTTTATCAGGCCCGGGCGGCGGGGTCACGGGTGACCGCGAGGGTGGACTCGGCTCGGTTACCGAGGGCTGCGGTCAGGCGAGCAGCATGACCAGGATCTGGGCCAGCAAGATCTTGCCGATCATCGCGACCGGGTAGACCAGCGCGTAGGCGACGTAGGTCTCTTCGCTGCGGCCCGAGAACTCGTAGGCCGCGCCGAGCGTCGCGGGCTGGGTCTGGAGGCCGGCGGTCGCGCCCATCGAGCCGATGACGGACGCGCCTGCCCAGCGGTGCATGAGGGCCAGGCCGACGACCGAGGCGACGACCGTGATGGTGGCGCCGGCTGCGAACATGCCGAGCGCGCTCGTCCCTTCGAGCTTGCCGAGGTTGGCACCGGCGCTCACGCCGACACCGGCCAGGAACAGGAGGAGGCCGAGGTCGCGCAGTGAGGTCATGACCTCATAGGGGAGGGACCACACGAGGGGGCCGGTGCGCCCGAGGCGACCGAGGAAGAGGGAGGCCAGTAGCGTGCCGCCTGCGACGCCGAGGTGCATGACGGCGCCGGGGCCGGGCACGGGGAGGAGGGCCAGGAGGAGGCCGGCGGCGATGCCGATGGCGAGGGCGACGAAGTCGAGCTGGGCGAGGTCGCGCTCGGAGTCGCCGAAGAAGCGCGCGAGCTCGGGGAGCTTCTCGGTCGGGGCGACGACGCGGATGCGGTCGCCGAGCTCGAGGCGCATGTCGGGCGAGGGGAGGAGGTCGACGTCCGCGCGGCGGAGCCGGGTGACCTGGGCCCCAAAGCGCTGGTCGATGTGGAGATCGGAGAGGCGCTTGCCGACGAGCGACTTCTTCGAGACGAGGACGCGGCGCATGTCGATCTGGCCGCGCTCGAGCTCGAGGTGGGCCTCGGAGCGCTGGCCGAAGTAGGTCTCGGCCTGGGCCAGGGCCTCGCCCGGGCCAACCGCGGTGACCGTGTCGCCGAGTGCGAGGGTCGTGTACTTGGTGACGACGATCGGCGGGTGTCCCGGGTCCTTGCGCGCGAGCCGCGAGATCATGACGCCGATGCTGTCGCGCACGCGCAGCTCGCCGATGGCCTTGCCATCGAGTGCGGGGTTGGTGATCGCGAAGTTCGCGGACTTGAGGGCACCCTCGGTCGATGGGGTCATGGCCGCGCGTTCGCGGTCGAGCCTGGACCTGCGCACCCGCGCGAAGACGCGCAGCACGAGGAGGGCCCCGAAGACCCCGAACGGATAGGCGACGGCGTAGCCGACCGCCGGGTGCGCGGCGAGCTCGGTGCCGGCGACGCGCTCGGCCGCGGCACCCAGCGCGGGCGTGTTGGTCAGGGCGCCACACAGGACGCCGGTGAGGTAGCCGCGGTCGAGCGCGAAGACCTGGCCGAGGAGGACCGCGAGTGCGCCCGCGATGGCGAGGCTCGTGATCACGGCGAGGTTCAGGCGGATGCCGTGGTTGCGCCAGGCGCGAAAGAAGCCCGGGCCCGACGAGATCCCGATGCAGTAGACGAACAGGACGAGCCCGAGGTCGCGCAGGATCGGGGTGATGGCGAGCGGGCTCGACGCGGTGCCGACCAGTGCCGAGACCGCGATGCCCGTAAAGAGGACGCCTGCCACTCCGAGGCGTGTGCCGAAGAGGGTCACGCGCCCGAGCAGGACCCCGCCCATGACCACGAGGAAGACGAGCAGGAGCTCGTGGTCGGAGAGCAATTTGGCGAGGGTATCCATGGGGTCAGTTGATGACGATGCCCCAGCCGAGACCGCCGAAGACCTGGGTGGCGTCGTTGGACGTGATGCACGGGCTCACGTACCAGGTGCCGGCCGCCGAGGGCTTGACGAGGCCACTCAAGTGGACCGTCGTGCGTGCGGTGGTGGACAGGGTCGCGGTGACGAAGTTGGTCTGCCCACCGATCGTGATGGGCGTCCCGGTCGAGTCGCCCACGGCGGCCGAGTAGCAGAGGCTGAAGGTGACGTTGAGCCCGTTGGTCTGCTGCGACTTCACGCTGATCGCGAGGTCGATGAGCGTGCCCGCGGCCGGAAGCACAAGGGGGCGCCGGAGCTCGCCGAGCTTCACGAGGACCCAGTTGCCCTTGACCACCGAGTCGCCCTCCGCGTTTTGAGTCGCGTAGCTCATCGTGTAGTTCGAGGTGACCCCTGACGCACCCTGAGGCCCTTGGACTCCCTGTATGCCCTGTATGCCCTGTATGCCTTGGACGCCCTGAGACCCGGTGGCGCCCGTCGCACCGGTCGGACCGACAAGGCTCACACCCGCACCCCAGGCGCCTGCGGCGGACTTGGGGCCAAAGATCTTGTTGCTCGTCGTGTTGATGTAGAAGTCGCCGGTCGTCCCGGTGCCGGCCGCGGGATCGGTCGTCCCGTTCAGCACGGTCTTCCCTGCGGCGCCCGTCGCGCCCGTCGCGCCCGTGGCGCCGGTCGGACCCTGGATGCCCTGGATGCCCTGGATGCCCTGGATGCCTTGGGCGCCGGTGGCTCCGGTCGCGCCCGTGAGGCCCTGGATGCCCTGGGGGCCGGTGGCGCCGGTCGGGCCCGTTGCACCTGTTGCGCCCGTCGCACCGGTCGCGCCGGCTGCGCCCTGGGGCCCCACGAGGCTCGTGCCCACGCCCCAACCCGGCACCGTCTTCGGGCCGAAGAGCTTGATGGTCGACGTGTTGATGTAGAAGTCGCCGACGGCGCCGACGGTGGAGATCGGATCGACCGTGCCGCTCAGGACGGTCTTGCCGTCCGCACCGGCAGCGCCCGAGGCCCCGGTCGCACCTTGTGGGCCAGTCGCACCTTGTGGGCCAGTCGCTCCGGTCGCACCGGTCGCGCCCGTCGAGCCTTGGGGTCCGGTCGGACCGACGAGGCTCACGCCGTTGCCCCAAGCACCCCCGGCCGTCTTGGGGCCGAAGAGCTTGTTGTTGGTCGTGTTGAGATAGAAGTCGCCGGTCGTGCCGGTGCCCGCCACGGGGTCGGCCGAGCCGTTGAGGACGGTCTTGCCGTTGGTGCCCGCCGCACCCGTGGCGCCGGTCGGTCCGGTGGCCCCGGTCGCGCCGGTCGCGCCGGTCGCACCCGCCGGTCCGGTCGGTCCGGTGGCTCCCGTCGGTCCGGTCAATCCGATCGGACCTTGGAGCCCGGTCGCTCCGGTCGGTCCAGTGGCCCCGGTCGCGCCCGTATCGCCCTTGTCACCCTTGGGCCCCGTCGCGCCGGCGGGCCCGGTGGCGCCAGCCGCGCCGGTCAGGCCGATCGGCCCCTGCGCGCCGGTGCTGCCGGTATCGCCCTTGTCGCCCTTGGGCCCCGTCGCGCCGGTCAGGCCGATCGGGCCCTGCGCGCCGGTGCTGCCGGTGTCGCCCTTATCGCCCTTGGGCCCGGTCGCGCCGGTCGGCCCCTGCGGCCCGGTCGCGCCCGTATCGCCCTTGACCCCGGCCGCGCCGTGACACGCGAAGGTCGTCGTGCCCCCGACCGTGAATGAGCTCCCGCCAGCGGGGCAGGCCGCGCCCGGCCCGATGCTCTGCGCCACCACCGACTCGCCGTCCCGCCCGGGAGGGCCCTGGCCGGCGATCTCTCCCGGTGCTCCGTTGCACGCGTAGGTCGTGGTCGCGCCGGCCGTGAAGACCGAGCCGCCAAAGGCGCACACCGCGTGTCCGACATCGACACTCATCGCGGTGACCGACGTTCCCGCCGGTCCGACGTCGCCCTTGGCCCCGGCCGCGCCCGCGTCCCCTTTCGGCCCGGTCGCGCCGACCTCGCCCTGCGGCCCGATCGCGCCCGTCTCGCCGCGCGGGCCCTGCAGCCCGGCGACCTCGCCGACCCACTTGCCGCTGGCATCGATGACCACCTTGCCACCGACGCTCACGCTGCGCGGCGTGATGTCGCCGATCGCGTTGTCGCTGAGCAGGGCATAGGGCACCGACACGAGCTGGATGCGCGGCATCTCGACGTCGCCCGCCACCGTCAGCCCGAGCCACAGCTCGCGCGCCGCGCTCATCGCGCCGACGTCGAGAGGGGCTACTTCGCCGAGGTAGATCGAGAAGTAGCCGACGTCCACGTCGACCTCGTCCCCCGCCTCACGACGTTCGGTCCAGAGCGCCGCGCTCGCCGTCTGGCTCGGGTACAGGGCGAGCGTCACCGCCACCGGCCCGTCGAGTGGCACGCCCTCGGCATCGGTCAGGAGACCCTGCAGCGGAAATAGTGCCGGCGCCTCGGCCCTCGCCGCGCCACCGAGCCCGAGCGCGCACAGCAACGCCAGAGCACCACGACCCCAGAAAGCCTTCGTCCGCATGTTCATCGCTCCGTGCGTCCCGAGTCGGGTGCGAGGACGGGGTTGCCCCCGAGAATGACCTTGTGCTTCGCCGTGGCGGGCGCTCCGAGGGCCGGCCCTCCGACCACGAGCGTGGCGCGATACTTCGACGTCGCGACCACGCGCCCGCCGCTGCCCGGCGTGATGAACGGCTGGCCCGTCGCGCAGCCCCCGGGCACGTCGTCCACCACGCCGTCGCAGTCTTCGTCGACGCCGTCGCACGCGACTTCCTCGGCGGCGTAGCCGACCACCCCCGCGTACACGCAGACCGCGCCGACGCCGCCTGGGCAGGCCGCCTGGAGCAGCGCGCGCTGCTCGCCGCAGAGGCCCTTCAGCGAGCACACGACCGGGATCATCGGCGACTTGTCGTCGCTCGGGGCGCCATCGTCGGCGTCGTACTGATCGGGGATGCAGTCTCCGTCCGTGTCGGCGATCGCGCTCTCGACGATGTCGGCCTTGCCGTCGCCATCGGTGTCCATCAGCGCGAAGCCGTCGCCGAGCTCGGTCGGGTCGAGCAGGCCGTCGCCATCGGTGTCGCTGAGCCCGCCGTCACTGCCCAGCGCGATCTCGAGCCCGTTGGTGAGCCCGTCCTGGTCCTGGTCGGCGTCCGGGTCGACGCACAGCCCCTCGAGGCACGCGCCGCTCAGGCACTGCTCGCCCTGTTCGCAGCTGCCGCCGAGAGGACGCTTGCCCTTGTCGCCACAAGCGCTCGCGCCCGACCACAGCATGATCATGCACGCCAGCCACGCCGCGTGCGAGACGGTTCCCCTTCCCACCATGACGACACCGTAACGTATCGAACTCGCAGAGAGCAACGGCCTTTGCGCCCTTTCCGGCGCCGCGCCCGCACACCTTCGGTGCCCGACCAGGACCTCCGTCGGTTCGTTCGGGCCGGCGTGGGAGAACTGCGATTTGCATCCCCTCACCGTGGGTCGTATACTCCTCGGATGCAGCGCGAGCCGGTCGTCGAGGGACCTTCGTCGTTGCGACGCCGCTCCTGGCTCGTCGCGCTGGGCTTCTTCGCCCTTTCGGCGTGTGATGCCTCTCCTGCCGACGTCGACCTCGAGGTCGTGCCCGGCGACACGAGCGACACGAGCGACGCGCCCGACGACCTCCCTCCAAACGATGCGGACGCGGCCTCGCCCGACGTCGCGGCCTGTGCCGCACCGACCTTCGGCGCTGCTTCGGCGCTCGTCGGACTGAGCGACCTCGACGGCTGCTACGTGCCTCTGGCTGGCGGCACCACGCTCGAGATCGTGCACGGCATACAGGGCGGTATCCACGTCGAGCTGCGCCTCGCCATCGCGACACCGCAGGTCCCGGCCGCGGGCGGGCCCTCGGTTCCGACGGTCACCTGGGACGTCGAGGTCGCACACGACGGCACGACGCTCGCGCGCTTCGCCGCGACGCTCGGGACCTTCGAGGCCCTCGGCCCGAGCGCCCAGTCCGGCCAATCGCTCTGGGCCTGGGCGAGCCCCGCCTTCCCGGTCGTCTTCGCCTCTGCCGATGCGGCGCTCTACCACGGCCTCACCGCCGAGGTCCGTGCCACGCTCGATGTCGATGGACGCCGCCAGACCCTCGGGCCGATCCCCGTCCATCTCGCCGATCCGTTCCTATCCCCACCACCTCGCTGAGAGGTCCCCATGACCCGTCACGGACCCGCGCGCCTGGCCTTCGTCATCGCCATGGCCACCCTCGCCGCTTGCGGCGACGACCCCGACAAGGCTGCCCCCGAGATCGTCATCACCACGCCCGTCTCGGGCGCCGTGGTGGCGACCCCGATCAAGGTCACGGGCACGGTGAAGGACCCGCGCGTCGGCGGCCGCACGACCTCGGGGATCGCCTCGGTCACCGTGTCCGGCGTGGCCGCGACGGTCACCAAGAACGCCTTCGAGGCCGAGGTCGACGGCCTGCCCATCGGGCCCGCGACCCTGCGCGTCGAGGCCATCGACCACGCAGGCAACGCCGCCACCGCCGAAGTCGCGGTCGTCGTCGAGCCTCCGGTGACGTCGCTGCTCGTGAGCCCGCCGGTCGTCAGCGTCGAGACCGCGAACGAGGCCGACGGCGTCCAGCTCGCGGTCACCGGCTTCTTCGCGCAGAGCGGCAGCAAGGGCATCCTGCCGAGCGACCTCACCTTCGTGGTCGCCGACCCGGCCATCGCCAAGGTCTCGGCGCTCGGCGTCGTCACCGCGGCCAGCACCGACGCCAAGGGCGAGACCGAGATCCAGGTCCAGTACAAGGGCCTCGTCGCGACCGTCACTGCCCAGGTCGACATCGATCTGCTGCCGCCCTTGCCCCCGCGCATCATCGGCTACTTCCCGCTCACCAATCAGCGCGACCAGACCTGGACCGGCCTCAGCGAGCCGTGGGCCAAGGTGAAGGTGGCCAACGTCGCCAGCGAGAGCGGCACCGTCGAGGTCCAGGCCGACGCGACCGGCCGCTTCTGGCTCGGCGTGCCGCTGCGCCCCAACGCCAAGAACGACCTCGTCGTGACGCTGACCGACAAGCACGGCAATACCTCCGAGGCACTGCCCTTCCCGGTCACGCAGAGCGACGGCTACGTCGACGCCGGCGCCCTCCACCTCTCCTCGGTGCGGCGCATGCGCGCCTTCGTCGGCGAGCTCGTGCCCGAGGTCCTGGTGGCGCGCGCCTATCGCCCCGACGGCCAGCCACGCGCCAACGCCGACGTCACCTTCGCGGTCGTGACCGGCGATGGCCGCCTCGCGCCCGATGCGACGTCCGAGCGCACCCGCACCCTGGTCGTTCGCACCGACACCGACGGCTACGCGCGCGCTCGCTGGCAGCTCGGCTCGGCGGACTATGACCTCGTCGAGGTCCACGCGTCGCTCACCGGCGACGTCGGCTTCCCGGTCGTCTTCCAGGCCGAGGGCTTCGCGCGCATCGAGCAGCCGACGGTGGTCGAGGGCGTGGTCTACGACGAGAACCGCATCCCGGTCGTCGGGCTGCCGGTCACCATCCTCACGCCGGGGACTGAATATGCCAATAATACGACCGGTGCGACCGGGCTCACCGATGACCGCGGCAAGTTCTCGATTGGCTATGCGCCGGCCCTGCCGGAGCCGACCGACCCGCGCCTCCAGCACATGCGACTCGATGGGACGCAGATGCCGGAGGGGCAGCGACACGTGCGTATCGACCGGCAGGTGACGATTCTGCCGGGCCAGGTGAACGACACAGGAACCTATTGGATCCCGCGGCTTCCGGACGGGGTCGCGCCCAAGCTCGACGCCAATGGCGTCGTCACCGAGGCCATCGTGCTCGAGCGCGAGCTCATCCCCGGCAACGGGCCGATCCGCGTGAGGGTGCCGGTCGGCACGAAGATCACCTGGCCGGGCGGGGTGCCCGAGTCGGCCCGGAAATTGGCACTCTTGGCAATTCCAGAAATTCGCGCGCCGATGTCACTCCCGGATGGGTTCTTCTCGCGCGAGGTGCTGGCGCTGCAGCCCGGTGGCACGCGCTTCGAGCCGCCGCTGCCGCTGGACATGCCGAACTCGGGCAGTGAGCCGCCGGGCGCGGCGCTGACCATGTGGTCCTACGACCACTTCCAGAGCAAGTTCGTCCCGATCGGTCGCGGCATCGTGAGCGACGACGGCACGCGCGTGGTCAGCGAGGCCGGCTCGGGCATCCGCGTCGGCGCCTGGCACAAGGTCTCCCCGCCCATCCCCGACCCGCCGTGCACGGCCAAGGGCCAGACGATCACCACCGTCATCAAGGGCACGCCGCCCAAGGAACGCAAGCCGCAGAAGTGCAAGTGCTACATCGAGGGCACCGACCAGCCGACCGAGTGCCCCGAGGACAAAGACCTCGATGGCACGCCCGACCAGTTCATCATCACCAACGTCGGGGGCTGCAAGCCGCCGCCGCCGCCGCCGCCGCCCGACCCGAACAACAAGCCCAAGCCCAAGCCGCCGACGCGCAAGGTCGAGATCGTCTGCGAGGAGAAGCCGCTCCAGATCACCAACCCGACCCAGCCGGAGTCGACCATCAAGCGCGGCGAGACCATCGGCTTCAAGGCCGAGTGCTTGGACAATCACAAGAGCGACGGGTCGATCAAGTGGCAGCGCTCCGAGCCCGATCCGAAGTCGGGGACCGGACCGAGCTTCACCATCAAGTTCGACAAGTCGGGCACCTTCGTCGTCTCCGCCTCGGCCAGCACCAAGACCTGCAAGGGCAGCGACCAGCGCACCGTCAAGGTCCTCGACTGCGCCGAGACCGGCTCGGTGCGGGTGTGCGGCGACAAGATCGAGCAGGTCGGTCCCGCCGCGGACCTCACCTTCCGGGTGAGCGGCAACGTGCGCATGGGGTTGAAGGGCAGCGGCGCGCCCCCGGGCTCGAGCTCGCCCGACAGCGGGGACCAGTACCTCCAGGTCGTCTATTCCGACATGATCGTGAAGCCCACGGGGGCCACGGCGACCGCCGCCAGCATGCTGCGCATGGAGGTCGGCTGGCCCATCGTCGGCACCAAGCTCACGCCCCTGTCGGCCTCTGCCTCGCCCTTCACGGTGACCCCCGAGGGGCTCATCAAGCTGCCCCCGCCCGACAAGAAGGCCCAGGGTCTCTTGAAGCTCCTGAACTTCAAGCTCGGCTTCGAAGAGATCCAGATGCTCGCCAAGGGGGTCTTTCTCAAGAACCCGCGGCTCGACATCTTCCAGCGCAACGACACCTTCAACGTCTGGACCTGCCCCAAGCCCTACCGCCCCGATGCGCTGGACCCGGCCTGGGTCGAGCAGTACCACCCGCCGGCGTGCAAGCCCGAGGAGTTCACCTCGAAGGAGCGCGTCGAGCCCTCCGAGCTGCAGATCGTCGTGAGCGGCGTCGAGCTGTCGCGCACCGGTGTCGTGCCGACCGGCTACTTCGAGTGGAAGCCCAAGAACGCGGTCGGCTCACCCGGGCTCGACCTCATCCCGCCCGTCCTCAAGATGAACAGCGTCAAGCTGGGCTACGAGAAGAACCGCTTCTCGGGCGAGCTCGCGCTGCAGGCCAGCCTGAAGGCCTATGATCTCGGCATCAAGACGACCGCCGCGTGGGGCGAGGGCTACTTCGCCGGCAACCTCGAGTTCACGTTCTCGAAGGCCTTCGGCGGTGGCTTCGAGCTGCCCGGCATCCCCATCGTCCCGACGACCCCCGTCGGCCCGATCTATCTGCAGAGCGTCGGCCTCGGCTACGAGTCCACCGGCTGGCCCGTCTCCGACAACGCCGTCGTCAAGCTGAAGGGCTCGGCCGGCGTGGTCCTCGGCCCGCAGATCACGACGCTCGGCAAGAAGTACTCGCTCGCCACCGGCAGGGTGGACCTGAGTCTGCAGGCCTATCCGCTCGCGTTCTCGGCCAAGGGGACGCTGGCCATGTTGGATGTCAAAGAGGCGACCAGCCTCACCGACGTCACGCTGACCAAGGCCGAGGACAGCGCCGCCAAGCTCAACGCGAGCCTCGACGTCGTCTTCGAGCCGACCTTCTCCGTGAAGATCGGCGGCGGATTCGAGCTGAAATTGCCAAAATTGGCCGACGACGCATTCTTGAAGGGCAATATCTCGGGCAGCCTCGGCGTGCTCGCGACCGACCCCACCGCGATGAAGGCGCTCATCACGGGTGACGTCGAGATGAAGCTGCCAGAGACGCGAATCAGTCCTGAGATCAAGCTCTTGCAGGTACGCATGTCGGTCGGCTTCGTGCCCAAGCAGGGCGCGATGGAGACCCGCGTCTCCTCGAGCTTCCTCTGCGGCATCTGGACCTGCACCGCGTACCTCGACAGTGACACGGTCAATGGACTCTCGATCTGGATCCAGAACAACAAGGGCGACACCGTCTCGCTGGTTGGCGTCCACCCGAGCAAGCGCGTCGCCGCCCTGCCCACAGCACCTGCCATCGGCATCTCGGCCGCGTCCCCGGTGACGCGAGCCTACGAGGGCGACCCGCTCAACCTCGAGCTGCTCGAGCCCGCCGAGGTCCTCCAGATCGTCCTCGACAAGGACGGCCCGGTCCAGGCGACCCTCATGCTGCCGGACGGCCGCGTCTTCGAGCCCATCGCCAACCCGAGCGCGACCGCGACCGGCAGCGGCGTCGACTTCGAGGAGAGCCTCGACGGCAAGAGCGCGACGTGGGTCGTCTACAACGCGCTGCCCGGCACCTACACCGTCACGAACGCGAACACCCAAGCCGTCCTGCGCAGCGTGACCGGCGCCATCGGGCAGGCGCCGCCGGCCTTCGCGGGCACGGGCGAGTTCGACTACACCCTCACCGACGCGCTGCGTGCGCGCTGGTCAGATGCCGTCGCGCCCTCGGATGCGCGCGTCACCTTCCGCGCCATCCCCGCCGGCCGCGCCGGGCAGGCCTACGACCTCGAGGGCTCGTTCCCGTTCGCCGGCTCGCGCGAGGTCACGCTCGACGATGGCGACCTCCCCCGCGGCCGCTACACGATCGAGGCCGAGGTCCGCGCCGGCGCGGGCAGCGCGTTCTACCGCTCGACGACGGTCCTGATGCTCGGCGTCGAGGGCGAGGTCTCGGCGATGGCGCCCAAGCTGTTGCGTGGGGTCTGGCTGCCACTGTCCCCCAATGACTCGACCATTCGCCTCCAGGCTTCGTGGCTGCCGGTCGACGGGGCCACCGCCTATGGCGTGACGTACGTCGACACCGCCGGAGTCCAGCGCGCCAACGCGGTCGTGAGCGCGCCGAAGAACCAGGTCACGCTGGAGATCGACAAGACGACCTTCGACTCGGCCACCGGCATCATCTTCGCGGCGCGGCAACGCCCGGGCACGTTGAGGGTCGAGGTCCTCGATCCGGGCGGCGCGGCGACCGTCGCCGACATCCGCGCGGCGCGCCCCCAGACCTTGCGTGCGCCGCTGGCGGTGGCGCGCGTCGGGACGCCCTGGACCTATGATGCATGCGCGAATCCGGCCCTGGTGCGCGCCCCGCCGACCGCGCGCGTCGCGGGCAATACGATCCAATGGGTGCCGGACGCGAGCCAGCTCGGTCGGCATGCGTTCAGGGTGGGTGGCTGCGGGGTCGAGACCTTCGACGTCGACGTCCTTCCCGCCGATGCGGTGTCGGCGCCAGAGGCGATTTGGCTCGACGAGGCGCGCGTGCTGGACGCGACGATCGGTCAGGCGGCGACCATCGACTGCGCCTTCCAGGGCTTCGGTCCGATCGCCGTGACGCTCGCGCAGGCGCCCGACGGGGCGACCATCACCCCCGAGGGACGCGTCACCTGGACGCCCGATCGCGAGACGGTGATCGCAGCGGAAGGGCGCGTCACGATCGTGTGCCAGGGGGCGGCCAACGGGCTCAGCAACACGCAGGCGTGGACGCTGGTCTTCGCCGATCGGGACGGGGATGGACTCTCCGATGACTTCGAGATCGCCACCGGACTCGACCCGAACGGCTTCAACCCGAGCTCGGCCGACGGCGACGACGACGGGCTGCCCAACTACAACGAGGACCGCCTGGGCACCCTGGGCAACGTCAAAGACAGCGACGGCGACGGCCTCGAGGACGGGGTCGAGGCCCGCGTGACGAGCCCGCCCGACGGCGTCACGGCGACCTCCTCGCCGCGCGCGTGGGACAGCGATGGCGACGGCCTGAGCGACAAGGAAGAGAAAGACGACGGCACCGATCCGTACCAGGCCGACAGTGACGGCGACGGTGTCAGTGACGCCGCCGAAAAGACCAACGGGACCAACCCCAAAGACAAGCGCGACACCGACCAGGACGGAGTCTTCGACGACCTCGAGGTCGAGCTCGGCACCGACAAGGCCAACCCCGACACCGACGGCGACGGCCTGAAGGACGGCGAAGAGGTCTTTGGCTACTTCAAGGAGGGCGCGCGCTGCACCGTGAAGTCGAGCCCGTTCATCACCGATACCGATGCCGACGGGGCCGACGACTTCGCCGAGGCGAGTCGCTGCGACGGCATCACCGATCCCGAGAACCCCGGCACCGACCAGGACGGCGACGGCCTGCGGTCGGACCGCGAGCGCATCCTCGGCACCAAGGACACCCTGGCCGACACCGATGGCGATGGCGTCCTCGATCCGATCGAGCTCGCCATGGGCACCGATCCCCTCGACCCCGAGTCCGTGCCCGTGGGCGTCGAGACCGAGGCCGACGAGCTCATCGCCTCGGTCGGGCAGTCGGCCGAGGTCCTGATGGCGCCCGAGTCGCTGACCGATTTTGGCAATATCTATGTCGTTCAGGACTTCGACCACGACACCGCCGCCGACGAGTACGAGCTCGCCTGGGACTACGACCCCGAGTCGCCCAGCGATGCGTACTCGGACGACGACGGAGACGGCCTGCCGATGTGGCTCGAATCGCGGCTTGGCACCAACCCGCGCGCCGCGGACACCGACGGCGACGGCGTCGACGACGGACAGGAGGTCCAGGACGGCACCGACCCCAACGACCCGACCAGCTTCTCGACCGCGGGGCCGGCCGTCGCGATCGTGTCCTACCCGCGCGTGGCCACCGTCGAGGCGCAGACCCTCCGCAACCTCGCGCGCCTGCAGCTCGACGTGGTCGGCACGCGCGCCGACGGCACTACCCTCGATCTCACCGCGACCGCGCGCGGCACCCGCTACACGGTGGAGCCCGCCAACGCCGGCACCGTCGATGCCAGCGGCCTCTTCGTGGCGACGCCGGGCTATGTCGGCGAGGCGAGCGTGCAGGTCGTGAACCTGACGCTGTCGACCAGCACGACCCTCGACATCCAGTCCTTCACGCCCGAGGTCCTGGCCCAGGTGCCCCTGCCTGGGGCGCCGACGTCGCTGGCCGTGGCGGGGCACTATGCCTATGTCGGCGGGCCGTGGGGCGTGCGCATCATCGACGTCGATGAACCGAGCGCGCCGGTCGTGCTGGGGACGGTGGCTCTGGCGGCGGCTCCTGGCGATCTCGCGGCGACGGGCGGACTGGTTGCGGCCGCGCTCGGCGCAAACGGCGTGGCGGTGATCGATGTCACCGATCCGCTGGCGCCGGTGGTCATCGCGACACTGTCGCCGATCGCCACGACGCGCTTTTCCAGTGCCGTCGCGGGTGTCGCCTGGGCCGAGGGCAAGGTCATCGCCGCCACCGCCAAGGGGCTCGTGCAGCTCCGCGCGGACAGCGGCCTGGACCTCGCCGATCGCGACGGCAACGGCGAGGACGATCGCATCCTGGCCGTGCAGTCGGCCAGCGCCAACTTCACCTCGGTCGCGAGCGACCTCGACCGCGTCGTCGCGAGTCGCGCCGATGGACACCTCGTATCGTTCAGGCTGGTGGGCGGCGGTCTGGTCCAGGAGTACGACCTGACCCCGGGCGCGACCGCGCCGCGTGTGGCCTTGCGCGGCGGCGTGGTGGCGGCGGCGCTGGGTGCGACCGCGGGGCGTCTCGTGCTCGCGGCCGGCGCGACCTTTGCGCGCAGTGCCAATCTCGGAATTGTCAATTACGCGCAATTTGCCGGCGACTTCGTACTCGCCACCGAGTCGACCTCGGGCACCGTCAACTTCCTCGATGCGACCTCGGGCGCGACGCTCGCGACGCTCGGCAATCTCGACTTCGACGCCTTCTTCCCGGCGGGCCTCGCGGCCGATCGGCGCAACTTCTACTTCGCCGACGCCTACAACTCGAAGCTCTGGATCGCGTCTCACAGCCCGCTCAGCGACACCCTCGGCGTTCCCCCGACGGTCTTTCCCCTCGCGCCGCTGGCCGGCGGCGTCATCGAGGAAGGCACGGCCATCGACGTCTCCATCGGGGCCACCGACGACATCGCGGTGCGCCGGGTCGCCATCACGCGCGATGGGGTCGAGGTCGCCAACGGCACGCGCCCGCCCTATGCGCTGCGCGTGAAGACGACGAATGTGACCGTCCCGACGGCGATGTCGATCGGCGCGACGGCTACCGATTATGGTGGCAATATCGGCACGATGGCACCGCTCACCTTCGAGGTGACGCCGGTCGTGGACACGGTCCCACCGAGCCTGACGCTGCTCGAGCCCACCGATGAAGAGTGGGTCGCGAGCAACGTGAAGGTGCAGGTCGCGGCCATGGCGACCGACAACCACGCGGTCTATCAGGTCGAGATCCGGCTCGGGGGGACGCTGGTCGCGACGCTCTACGACGAGCCCTACGTCGCCGAGATCACCATGCCGGCGAGCGCGCCCAACGGTCGCGTCGAGCTCGAGGTGAAGGCCATCGACTACGGTGACAACGTCGATATCCGCCGCGCGAATCTCGTGCTCGCGGGGACCGATCTGGTCGCGGCCGGGGTCACGCGCGTGGGCCCCGACGACCACGCCTACGACGACAAGGACATCTTGATCCGGAAAGGCACCGTCGCCATCGACGGCGCGCACCGCTTCGGCAAGGTGCGGGTCGGCCGTGAGGGGATCTTGACCCACTCCAATGTCACGGCGCAGGACGCGAGCTTCGCGCTCGATCTGTTGGCGGCGCGCGTGGACGTCGCGGCGACGGGCGCCATCGACGTCACCGGGCGTGGCTACCTCGGCGACTGCGCGACGGGCGACAACTCGTGTGGCTCCGGCCCTCACGGCCCGGGCAACGTCAACGTCGGGCGCATCGCGTTCGCGGGCGGCACCCACGCGGGCGTCGGCGGCGGCGGCAATCCTGCAAACAGCTATGGTAGCTGGACCGAGCCCGACGACTTCGGCATGGGTGGCAATTATGGGTCCGGCGGTGGGGAGCCGGGCGGCAACGGCGGCGGGCGGATCCGCATCGCGGCCGACGCGGTGTGGAACGAGGGCGTCATTCGCGCCAACGGCGGAAATGCGATCGAGAGTGCGCAGAAAAATGGGGCGGGCGGGGCCGGTGGATCGATCTGGATCACGACGACGACGCTGACCGGCATGGGGCGGATCGAAGCCAATGGCGGCCTCCCCGGCAGCAACGCCTCGAACCCCGGCGCCGTGGGCGGTGGCGGGCGCGTGGCCATCTACGCCGACGACACGACCGGGACCGACCTCGGGCTCGTGCGCGCCTGGGCCGGGGCTGCGAACTACGGCCCGCGCGGTGGGGCCGGGACGGTGTGGCTGGATGTCGACGGGCAGCCCGCGGTCGCGGTGGTCGATGACGGTCGTCGCAGCCAGGGGGTCGACGATCAGCCGCTCGGGGGCGCGGCCACCGACACCGAGCTGGTGCTCACCGATCTCGTCATCGGCGGCAGCGCTCGCCTCGTCGCGACGGCGCCGATCCGCGTGCGCAACGTGCGCCTCGAGGGGCTCGCGGAGCTCACGCACCTCCAGACGAACGCGGCCTATGAGGGCGGACTCCAGCTCACGGCCGCTCGCCTCGAGGTCGGCCCCAACGCGACGATCGATCTCAGCGGGCGCGGCTACCTCGGCGACTGCAGCCCGGGCGACAACAGCTGTGGCGGCGGTCCGCACGGGCCTGGCAATGTCAATATCGGGCGACGCGGCTTCATGGGCGGCTCGCACGGCGGCGTCGGCGGCACCAATCCGTACCCGAGCTACGGTGACTGGGTGGCCCCGGTGGCCCTTGGCATGGGTGGCGACTACGGCTCGGGCGGCGGCGAGCCGGGCGGCGACGGCGGCGGGCGCGCGCGTATCGAGGCGACCGAGGTGGTGCTGGACGGCTGGATCCGCGCCAATGGCGCCACGGCCCCGGAGGGTTCGCAGCGGAACGGCTCGGGCGGGGCGGGTGGCAGCGTGTGGCTCACCGCGACGACGCTCTCGGGCGCGGGTGGCGTCGAGGCCCAAGGTGGTGATCCCGCGTCGAACACCGCGAACCCCGGGTCGCCGGGCGGCGGCGGGCGGGTGGCGGTCTCGACGCAGAGTGCCTCGGGCCTGGTCCTCTCGAACCTCCGCGCGTGGCCGGGTGCCGCGCGTTTGGCTGGCAGAGAGGCGGGGGCTGGCACGGTGTGGTCGAAGGTCGGCGCTGCGCCTTCGCGGCTCGTGGTCGACGACGGCGGGCGGAGCGCGTGGCTCGACGATGCGTGCCTGGGCTTTGCCCCGTCCGACGTCGTGGTCACGGTCTCGGACTTGATCGTTCGCGGCACGGCCCGCCTCGTCGTGACGGCGCCGCTGACGGCGCGCAACGTGACGCTGGAAGGGCAGGGGCGGTTGAGCCACCTCGAGGCGAGCGCGAGCCTCGAGCCGGGGATCGTGTTGACCGCCGAGCGCCTGGAGATCGGCGCCGAAGCTGCCATTGACGTGACCGCGCGTGGCTACCTCGGCGACTGCCACGGCGGGTCGTGCGGGCCGGGCGGCTACACGCTGGGCAATGTCACCGGCGGCGCGCGGCCGTTCTCGGGCGGGTCCTACGGCGGGCTCGGCGCGGGCCCGAACCCGAACCCGACCTACGGTGACGCGGCCAACCCGGGCGAGCTCGGGTCGGGTGGCGGCTATGGCTCGGGCGGCGGCGAGCCAGGCGGCGATGGCGGCGGGCGCGTGGTCGTGAACGCAGGCACTGTCATCGTCGACGGCGAGATCGCGGCGGACGGCGGAGCGGCTCCCGAGACAGCGCAGAAGAACGGCTCGGGTGGGTCCGGCGGCGCCATCAAGATCACGGCGACCGCGCTGTCGGGCACCGGCCGGGTGCACGCCGATGGTGGCGCTGCGGCGTCGAATACCAGCAACCCAGGCGCGCACGGCGGCGGCGGACGCGTGGCGCTGCTCTACGGCAGCGGCGGGCTCGACGCGACCCGGGTCACGGCCTATCCGGGGCGCGGCGAGGGGCGGCGCGCGGCGGCGGCCGGCACCGTGTGGATCCAGCGCGGGAGCGAGGTCGCGAGCCTGGTCCTCGACGACGGTGGCTTTGGCGGCGGTGACGGGCGCGCGCTGGGCTTCCAGGCCAGCGACGTGACGCAGACGCTCGGCGCCAAGCTCGTCTTGCGCGGGACGACGCGGCTGGCGCTGGCGGCCCCGATCGCGGTCGACGAGCTGCGCCTCGAGGGGACGAGCGTGCTCACACAGCTCGAGACGACCTCGACCTACGAGGGCGGCGTGAGCGTGACTGCGAACGTCATTCACATTGCATCGGGCGCGGCTATCGACGTGAGCGGGCGCGGCTATCTCGGCGATTGCGCGGCGGGCGCAAGCTGCGGGGCCGGTGCGCGCACCATCGGGCAGCGGCAGGACGTCGGCTGGGGCGCGCGCCAGGCGGCAGGTGGCTCGCATGGCGGCCAGGGCTACGGGAACGCCGGCCGGATCTATGGCGACCCGCGCGCACCGCTCGCCTCGGGCGGCGGTGGCGGCTACGGCTCGGGCGGTGGCGAGCCGGGTGGCGATGGTGGCGGGCGGGTACGCCTCGTGACAGGGCGCCTCGATTTGGATGGCGCGATCCGCGCGAACGGCTTCGATGCGATTCCGTCTGCCCAGCGGAACGGCGCGGGTGGCGCGGGCGGCTCGGTCTACGTGACCGCGACGACGGTGAGCGGAGCGGGCGCGATCTCGGTCGATGGCGGCAGCTCGGATTCGACTGCGACGACCTTCGTCGGTGGCGGCGGCGGCGGCGGGCGCATCGCATTGGTCTACCAGACGCTGACGGGCGGCTTCGATGTCGAGCACCTCAGCGCGAAGGGCGGCACCGCGGCGAACGGCACCTTCAACGGCGGCGCGGGCACGGTGTGGCTGGACGCGCCGGGCACGGCCAACGACCGCCTCGTGGTCGACAACGGCGGCCTCGCGCACGGCAACGAGGTCGCGCCCTGGGTCGAGGTCGGCAACCGCAGGGTCCTCACCATCGAGGCCGACGGAGTCACCGTGAGCGGGGCGCCGTGGATCGCGGGCGAGCTCGCGGGGCTTGCTGTGACGATCGACGGCGAGGTCTTCACCGTGAGCGACAACACCGCGTCGGCGCTCACGTTGACGCCGGTCGGTGGCCTCGCGCGCGTCGCGGTCGGGTCACGCATTCGCGGTGAGCGCACGTTGTCAGGGCGCTGGGAGCTGCGCGGGGCGGGCCGGGTCGCGCTAGCGGATCGCGCCGTGGTCGATGCCTTCACGGTGAGCGGCGGGGCGGTGCTGACCCACGCACAGGTTCCGAGCGGGGGGCCCGACGCGGGCCTGTGGTTGAAGGTGCTCGGGACCGCGACGGTCGCCAGTGACGGGCGTATCGACGTGTCCGGGCGGGGCTATTTCGGAGATTGCCACGCGGGCGCGGCGTCGTGCGGCGCGGGCGGGGCGACGTTGGGCGGGGCGCTCGGCGGGGCGCGGCAGCTCTCCGGCGGGTCGCACGGGGGGCTCGGCGGCGGTGCGAATCCGGGCTTCGCGTTCGGCGACTACGCGCGGCCTGTCACCCTGGGCGGCGGCGGTGGCTATGGTGCGGGCGGCGGCGAGCCGGGCGGCAACGGCGGCGGGCGCGTGTGGCTGGAAGCGGCGCGGCTGGTGAACGATGGCTTCATCGCGGCCGACGGCGAGGGGGTGGTCGCCGGCCCCCAGTACAACGGGGGGGGCGGCGCGGGCGGCGCGATCCTGATCGACGTCGACGAGCTCGGTGGGGCCGGTCACATCTCGGCCAACGGCGGTGACTCCTTCGTCGGCTCTTTCGGCGCCGGTGGCGGCGGTGGACGCGTCGCGCTCGTTTGGGATGCCGACTTCGGAGGCGGCTTCGACGTCGACGCGGTCGAAGTGCGCGGCGGCGGCTCTAGGGACGGCGTGGCTACCGGCGGACCGGGGACGTTGTGGCTCGAGCCCGCGGCCGGCGTGAGGCGCCTCGTCATCGACAACGGCGGGGTCGCAAACGGGAACGAGTGCGCGCCGTACGTCGAGGTCGGGCTGCGCACGGTGGGCACTGCGCAGGTGGACCGCGTCGTGGTGCCCTCCGCCGGTTGGCCGGTGGGTGCGTTGGTCGGGGCGGAGGTCGTCTTCGGCGCAGGGACCACGCGCTTCACGGTGGCCTCGAACACGGCCGATACGCTGGTGTTCGCGGGCGGCGACGCGAGCGGCACGACGGGATTGGCGTTGCGCGCCTTCCGCACCATCGCGGGGCGGGTCGAGCTGCATGGCGGGGCGCGCGTGGCGCTGGACGATCGCCTTGTCGCGAACGCGTTCATCATCGATGGCGACGCGGTCCTGACGCACCGTACGACCACCGGCAGCGACCCCGAGCGTGGCCTCTGGGTCGAGACCAGCGGGGCCTTCACGGTCGCGGCCGACGGCAAGATCGACGTCAGCGGGCGCGGCTATCGCGGCGACTGCGCGGCGGGTTCGGCGGGGTGCGGCGGTGGTGCGCGCTACCCCGGCGGCGCGACGGGCGGCGCGCGGCAGTTCTCGGGTGGGTCCTTCGGCGGGCTCGGCGGCGGGCCGACGCCGAACGCGGTCTACGGCGATCTCGTCACGACCTGGCTCCTCGGCGCGGGCGGCGGCTATGGCGCGGGCGGTGGCGTCCCAGGCGGGGCGGGTGGCGGCCGCGTGAAGCTGGTCGTCGGCTCACTCACGCTCGCGGGGGCGATCCTCGCCGACGGGTTCGGCGGCGGCGGCAACGGCGGCGGTGGCGGCGCGGGCGGTGGGGTCGACGTGACCGCGGTTCAGCTCACGGGCGCCGGCACCGTGTCGGCCAAGGGCGGCAACGGCGAGACCGCGGGCGGCGGCGGCGGCGGTGGGCGCATCCATCTCAAGGCGCCGGGCACGGCCGGGACCCTCGTCGTGACCGGCGGTGCCGCGACTGACAACGCG
>JAEUKJ010000700.1 GCA_016792665.1 Deltaproteobacteria bacterium
GGCGGCCCCTCGAGCCACACCGGCGCGAGGTCGCCGACCCCCAGGACCTCGACGACGTACCAGCTGTCCTTCACCGGCTTGGCCTTCAAGACGCCGTCGAAGCGCACGGCCGGGTGCGCGAGGTCGGGTCCCGCGTGCGGGTCGGCCATCGTCTCGGTGGCGATGACCACGCCGTTCTCGATGAGGCGCACGGTCGTCACGCCGATCCAGGTCGGGGCCTCGACCTTCACGGCGAAGGCCACCTCGCCGTCCTGGTCCACGCTCGCCATCTCGCCGAGGCCCTTGCCGTCCGAGCTCGTCATGCGCACGAAGGGTCCGCATGACACAAACGCCTTCCGCGCCTCGAGCGGGGCCACGATGGCCTGTGGATCGAGCGCCACCGCGCCGGTCTCGATGGCCACCCAGTTCCGCGGCGTGCCCGCGCCCGCGCCTTCGCTGTGGCTGTCGGACCCCGAGCTCAAGGTCTTCTTCCAGCCGAGGTTGTTCATGCGATACCAGTCGGTGCGGGTGCGTGCGTTCTCGGCGGTCTCGCAGCCGCTGTTGAAGACCTCGACGAGATCCCAGTTCGTCGTCCAGCGCGCGGGGTTCCGCGCGACGCCGCTCAGTGAGTCGAGGTCGACGTAGTCGAAGTAGGCGAAGAACGGCACGGACGAGCGCGGGTGGTTCACCTGGATCATGACGCGCTCGGGCTGCTGTGCGTGGATCGCGTCGAACAGGGTCGCGCCTTCGCGCCCGTGCTCGAAGACCGCGCCGCCCGAGACGGCGTCGGGGTCGTAGGTCAGCGGGAAGGCGTTGAAGTGGCCGTACTCGAAGGTCGTGACCTCTTGCGCTGGGATGGGCGCGACGAAGTCGCTGACGCCGGCCAGCTCGGCGGCCGTCAGGAGGTCGCCGATGTAGGCGTGCTCGGTCATGATGGGCAGCGCCAGGTCGTTGGCCGCGGCCTGGCGCACGCGCGCGTCGTAGGGCACGTCCGAGTCCGAGCTCCAGAGACCATGCAGGTGGAAGTCGCCGGCCGACCAGCCGCTCGTGTCGACGCTGCGGTCGATAGACAGATCGACGACCTTTTCTTCTCCGGCCTCGAGCACCAGTGCGACCTCGGAGAGCTCGTAGCTGAACCCGCGTGACGCGATGGCGCGATAGCGGCCGGCCGGGACCTGGGCGCGCGTGCCGGGCGTCACGGCATAGACCACGGTCGAGCGCCCGCTGCCCCAGTCGGGGCCGAGGCGCACGCTGGCGGGCGCGAACGGGGTCGGGGTGCTGGCCTCGCGGATCACCGTGAGCTGGGCCGGGATGGGCTGGGTCGTGGCGCTGTCGCGGATGGTGACGACCACGGTCGCGGGCTCGGGGACGGTCAGCGCGATGGGGCCGTCGTCGCTCGTGTCGACCTGCATGCTCGCGGAGGCGGCCCGCCCGGTCGCATAGGCGGTCGCAGTCCAGAGGCCGGGCGGCACGCGCGCGGAGAAGCGCCCGTCGCGCACCAGGTCGAGGGCGCCGAGCTCTCCGTCGCGCGTGAGCGCCACCCATGCCACGTCCTTTGGGCCGAGGCCCGCGGCCGTCACCGTGCCCGAGACGGTGGCCGTGGCAGGGCTGCCGGCACGTTGCGCCTCGATGCCGCTCGACCCGTCGGTGGCTGCGATGACGGCGAGGTCGAAGACCTGGGTCGCGCCGGGCGCGAGCTCGAAGGCCGGCAAGGTCATGAGGTCGACGTTGGCATACGAGAAGAGGCCGTTCAGCGTCGCGCTGCCGACGTCCAGCGCATAGGTCGCCTCGGGCCCCAGCGCGCCGGCCCAGGGCAGCTCGCTGGCCCCCTGGACGCCGCCGATGCCGCGCTCCGGGGCGAAGCTCTTCACGCCGTCGCCCATGTTCATCGCCACGAACGGGTAGTCCATCGAGACCGCGCTGCCCGGCGTGCCGTCGGCCTTGACGTTTGTGAGAGTGACTCTCCATTCCAGGCGCGTCGCGTCGGGGGCCAGCGTGAAGTCGTAGGTCACCGCGACGTCGGCGTCGCCTGGCATGAGAATCGGGCGGATGAAGCTGTCGGGCCACGGGTAGGCGTCGGTGCGACCCGTGACGCGCACGTGCGCGGCCCCGCTGTCACCAGCGTCGACGACCTCGGCGCGCTCGGGCCTGAACGCCAGGAGGTTCCACGCGAACCAGAGCTCGCCGAAGCGATCGGGCGCGCCATCGACGACGACGTCGACCACCTGCCCACCCCACATGCGATAGCCACCCGCGCGGCGGGCCCCTTCGATCACGAAGGTCGCGCGCGCGTTCTTCATGACGAGGTCCCCGAGCTGGCCCTCGGCCTTCGGACCCTGGACGAGGTCGGCGGGCTTCTTCGCGACGCCGGCCAGCACGCGGCCGGCAGGGATCGGGTCGGCCAGGTCCAACGGCAAGAGCGTCTGGGTGTCCTCGGTGTCGTCGCGCCCGTCGGGCACGTCGCCAGACGTATCGCCCGAGGTGTCGACCGTGTCCGAGTCTCCCGAGGACGCCTCCTCGGAACACCCGACCCCGACCATGGAGAGCACAACGACGACAGCGGCAGTGGATGCGACGCGCATAAGGTCGCGCATCATCGGCCCCGTGTGACATCAATGCAACGGGAACGAAACACACCCCGTCGTCAAGGACCGGGCAAGGCGGGTCTGGCCCCCACCATGACCCGGTGGCAGGCCAGGCAGGTCGCGCCTCTATGGCGCCTTCGCCGCACTCCGCTCGTACTGCCTGACCAGCCCTGCCACGGTCGTGTTGTCCGCGATGGCGCTGTGCGGGATGAGCACGTACCGCCACGGCTTGCCTCTATGCGCGAGCTCGTGCTCGGTCGCGTGCTGGCACCACGTGACGCCAGCGCGTGCCTTGGCGAGCACGACCTGGTCACCCATGTAGTCCTCGCGCTTGGGCTCGCACAGGAGCTTCTCGGTCGCTGTCTCGACCACGAAGTCGGGTTCGTAGTCGTGGTCTGGCGTGTACCGGATCTTGAACACGGCCTTTCCGGGCTTGAACCACTTCAGCACCATTGGGTCCTTCTCCAGGACCTCCGCGAAGCGCCGCTCCGGATCCGACTCGAACTTCTGCGTGCCATACAGGCACTTCGTGAAGCCGCCGAACAGCATCTTGCGGATGTCGATCTTGTTCTCGACGGGGGTGCGAAAGTCGCGGACCTCTTCACTCGCAGGCGCCGCAAAGGCCTGGGTCCTGACCTCGACGAAGCCGGTGCTCACGACGGGCTCATACGACGTGGCTTCCTCCCAGGCGTGCGGCTGCATCTGGCCGTGCACGAGGTCCGCGATCTGGCGCTGG
>JAEUKJ010000717.1 GCA_016792665.1 Deltaproteobacteria bacterium
GGGCGGCGTCATCGTCGATCCCCCGGCCGAGGTCTGGTCCGCGCTCGTCCCGACCGCCGACGCCGCGACCCTCGAGCGCTGGATCGGCCAAGCCCTCGTGCGCCTCGCGTCCCTCGGCCTGGTCGCGGTCCACGACATGGCCACCAGCCCGGCCGAGCTCGCCGCGATGCAGCGCCTCGCCGCGCGCGGTCTGCCGCTGCGGGTCGTCGTCTACCTCGACGACAGCGAGGCCTCCTTCGCGTGGCTCGAGGCCCATCCCGTGACACCGCCCGCGCGGGCCACGCGTCTTGGGCCCGACCTCGTCGTGGCCGGCATGAAGCTCTTCGCCGACGGCGCGCTCGGCTCTCGCGGTGCGGCCCTCAAAGCCGACTACAGCGACGAGCCCGGTCATCGCGGGCAGGCGGTCGATGGCGCGGCCCTCGTCGCGAAGGCCCAGCGCGCGGCCCGCGCCGGCTATCCCATCGCCATCCACGCCATCGGCGATCGCGGCGTGAGCCTGGCGCTGGACGCCGTCGAAGCCGCCAACGCGATCGCGCCCGGCCTCGCGCACCGCATCGAGCACGCCCAGGTTGTCGACCCGGCCGACCTCGCGCGCTTTGCGGCGTCGGGGGCCATCGCCTCGATGCAGCCGACGCATGCGACCAGTGACATGCGCTGGGCCGAGGCCCGGCTTGGGGCGCGCATCGTCGGCGCCTACGCATGGAGGACGATGCTGCGGAGCGAGGTCCCGCTGGTCTTCGGCTCGGATGCCCCGGTCGAGAGCCCCGACCCGCGGCTCGGTCTCTGGGCCGCGGTCACGCGTCAAGCGATCGATGGCACGCCCGCGGGTGGGTGGCACGCGGAGGAGGCACTGACCCTCCGCGAGGCCCTGGCCGCGTTCTCGCACGGCGCCTGGCGCGCGGCGCCCTTCGAGCCGCAGCGCGGGGTGTTCGCGGTGGGCGCGGTCTTCGATGCCACGCTCTTCGACACGGACGTCGTGGCCGAGCCGCGCGCGCTTCTCGGCGCGAAGGTCGTCGGGCGCGTGCGTTGAGGTCGTCGCCTTCGTAACGTAGTGTCATCGGGTCGCGGCCCGACTGTCACTCCGGGGCGTGGCAGGAGATCCGCATGAATTCCCACATGGCCTCGCGGGGCGAGGCTGCCGGCACGTCCAATGCGCCCGAGCCGATTGCCTCACCGCCCGAAGTCGTAGCCATCGACCCCACCCTTGCTTGGGCACGCGACGATGCCTGGGAGACGGTGTCGCGGGGGCTCAGGCTCCATCGACGCTATGTCGACATCGCCCTCTGGTATTGGGTCATCCATGGGATCATCACGCGGGCGATGGTCGCCAGCGCCGATCCCCGGTCCTTCCGCGCCGGCGCCGACCCCGCGGCCCTCCGTGTTTGGCTCGATCTCGATTGGCTCTGGGTCCTCATCGGCGCGGCCATCACGACCTTTGGTGTCTACGGTCTCGGCAAGATCGCGGCCGTCCCGCCGCAGTCGGGAGCGCGCCGCCTGGCCGAGCTCACGGTCCTCGTCGGGGCCCTGAGCGTCGTGAGCGCGTTCGCGACCCTCTTCCTCGAGGACGGCTTCATCGTGCGCGGCGAGCTCATGGCGTCCCGCTGGGCGCTCATCGATCGCGGCCTGTCAGTGGCGCGCTGCGTCCTGCTCGTGGTCACCATGAGGACCATGGCGAGGCACATCGGCGACCGTGACCTCATGGACGCGAGCGCCTCGTCGCTCTGGAGCATCGCCGGCCTCGTCGTGGGCATGGTCCTCTTCGTGATGGTCGAAGCGGCGCCTGCCTTCTTCGGGCTGGTCATCCTGGTCTTCTTCATCGTCGCGGCGACCAAGCTGCGTCGCCTCCTGGGCGAGCTCTCGGCCGCGGTCTCCGCCGAGGAGCGCGTGCCACTCGCGTTCAAGTAGGCATGCAGCGCAAGCCCACGCGCGGTCGTCGAACGACTACGGGATGAGCGGGCGCGATCCCGGGGCGCCGGCCAGCACGTCGTAGAAGGCCTGGGTGCGCGCCCAGTTGATCGCGTGGTGCACGCGCCACACGACCAGCGGATGGCTGCGCTGGCTGCCCGACAGCATCTCCATGATGGACACGAAGAGCTCCGAGTCGCGCATGGCCTCGGCGTCGTTGGCCTGGTCCACGAAGGCCGCGACGTCGAGCTCGTCGGCCAGCTTGGTCGACCCACCCGCGAGCATCATGTGGGTGCGGATGTGCGTCGTCAGCGAGCCGGTGGCGACGAGCTCACCGCGGTCGGCCGAGAGCTCCGACATCTGGTACCACTTGAAGAGCACCATCTTCAGCGGCCCGAGCGCGAGCTGCGCGAGCCCCGCGAGGTTCAAGAGCGCCAGCGCCCCGTTGGCCACGAGGATCGCGACCGTGCGCATGAGCACGTGCCCGAGCTTCACGTGCGCCAGCTCGTGCCCGAGGACGCCCAGGATCTCGCGGTCGCTCATGAGGTCGACGAGCCCGGTCGTCACTGCCACGAGCGGCTGGGCCGCGCCCGTCGTGTAGGCGTTGACGTCGGGGCGCTGCACGAGGAAGAGCGGCGGCGGGTCGACGTCGATGCGCCCGGCCGCCTCGAGGTAGAGCTTGTGGAGGCGCGGGGCCTGGCGCGCGTCGACGCGGATGCCGCTGCCCAGGTGGTTGAAGCGCTGGAGCTTGTCGAAGGTCGAGCCCAGGAGCTTGCCGAGGATCTGCTCGAGGTAGGGGATGGCCTTCAGCTTGGCCAGCGCCTCGCGGTCCCACGGGTGCGCGATGTGCTCGTTGCGCAGGTCGGTCAGCGGCTCGCCGCTCACGCGCAAGAGCTTGCCCTTGCACTGGCCGCAGATCACCTTCTGCAGATCGAGCAGCGCGCGCTCGGTCGAGAAGCGGTTCATCGCGCCGCAGAAGCGACACGAGACGGTCACGGACTCTTGGGGCTGCTCAGGGTTGTTCGCCATGGCGAGACCCTACCCAAGCCGTGCACAAACGCAAACGCCACGTCGGCGGTAATGCTCGACGTGGCGTTCAAGGCGCGTCTGCGCGGCGGTCGCGACCTCAGGGAGTCGGGGTTCCGTCGTCGGTGCAGCACGGGTTCATGCAGCACGTGTTCGACAAGGTGAGCCCCATGCCCTCGGGCAGCTTGTAGAGACCGCTGGTCGGCGTCGTCGAGTTGCCAAAGGCGACCGCGATCCCCTGCGGAGTCTGCGTGAAGGTCGCCCCGATCCCGTCGATCGCCCCCGCGCAGTCCACGCGCTCGGTGACCGGCGTCTCGCCGCACTGCCAGCTATGCGGGAAGCGCGAGCCCTCGAAGCCGGTGTACTTCGTCTTCACCGACGACCCGGTCCCGTTCAGCGGGTTCTTGCCGCACATGACCTGGCCCGCGCCGTCGGTCACCGCGATGTCGTAGCTGACATACGGATAGATCGTGTTGGCCGGGGTGGTCTGCGTCGCGCCAAACGGCGTGCTCGATGCCGTGCCCGACGCCACGATGCGGCAGTTGGCCGCGCTCGGCCCCTGGTTCACGCCGAACGCCATGTTCCAGTAGCACTTGTCCAGGCCCGGGAAGTCCTCGACGTCGCGGTAGATGGCCGTCTGATAGAAGATCGGATCGACGCTGCCGGCGTTGCCGTCGGGCACCATCGCCGGGTTCACCCAGTAGCTCGTCACGTTCGGCGCGACGCCGCACTCGACCAGCACGTCCGACATGTGCAGCCAGGTCGTCTCGCCCTCGCCCGAGGTGCACGCGAACGCCATCACCACGGTGCGGTCGCGCTCGCCCCCCTCGCCCGGGCGATGGAGCAGGTTCAGCGGCCCGCCCTGCTCGTTGACGCAGTCGAACTTCGCCGAACAGAAGACGTCCTCGAAGGTGACCGCGATGTCGAAGAAGCCCTGCTGCGCATCACGCATGATGGTGATGTTGAAGTCGACGCGCGTGTCCGCGTTCGCGACGCAATCCCGCGTGAGCGTCAGCGGCCGCCCCGCCGGGGCCGGGTTCTGCCAGGTCGCCGCCGGCAGGTCGCCCTGCGGCCCGACCAGCTTCTCGACAACGAGCTCGACGCGGTTCTGGTTGGCCGGGGCCGCGCTCGCGTCGCAGGTGCCGACGTAGGTGATGGCGCCCTTGCTGTCGCCGAACTCGGTGGACCGGATGTGCTCTTTCTCCCACACGAGCTTGGCCGGCGTCTCGCCGTTCCACACCCGCAGCGTGTACCAGGCGTCGTTCACCCCTTCCAGGGAGAGCGGCGTCACGGTGATCGCGAAGCGGTCCGTGTCGGACTTCGTGTCGGCATCCTTGCCGCAGGCCGGGACCCCGAGGCCCAGGACCCCGAGGGTCCCGAGCGCCAAGGTCTTCTGGACGATGCCCTTGCTGATGCAGTCGAGCGCTTTCACTTCGTCACCTCGTCATTGAGACCGCAGAAGAACGCGTCGTAGACCTTGAGCTCGCTCGTGCCCGGGACCGTCTCGCACGAAACCGCAAACGTGGTGAGATCCTGGAAGCAGCGAATGGTGCCGTACGGCTCACCATTTTCGTCATTGACGATAGCATAGGCGACCCGCTTGGGCGAGCAGCCGGTGTCGGGGATGGTCCCGGTCGGGACTTCCTCGCAGTTGTCGACCCACGCGTTGTCGATGCACTGCGACAGGCCCTGGGTCACGCCACCGCAGGCCCCGGCCCCGCACTCGACCTCGACCGGCGGCACCTGCTCGTGCGCGCAGCCGGTGGCGACGTCGCAGCTGTCGTCGGTGCAGAAGTCACCGTCGTCGCACGACAGCGTCGTGTAGACGCAGCCCTGGACCGGGTCGCACGCATCGCTCGTGCAGGCGTTGAAGTCGTCGCACGTCACCTCCGCGTGCTGGCAGCCGAGCACCGGGTCGCAGCTGTCGGTGGTGCACGGGTTGTTGTCGTCGCACGAGCTCTCCACCGTGGTGCAGCCCATCTCGCGGTCGCACACGTCGTCGGTGCACGCGTCGCCGTCGTTGCACGAGACCTGCGTGTAGAGGCAGCCCATGATCGGGTTGCACACGTCGTTGGTGCAGGCGTTGTTGTCGTCGCAGTCGATGGGCGTCAGCTGGCAGCCCATGGTCGGGTCGCAGCTGCCGGCGTTGCAGGCGTCGCCATTGCACGTGATGGTCGCGTAGGTGCAGCCCTCGGCCGGGTTGCACGAGTCGCTGGTGCAGGCGTTGAAGTCGTTGCACGTGACCGGCTCGTACTCGCAGCCCGTCGCCGGGTTGCACGAGTCGCTGGTGCAGGCGTTGTCGTCACCGCAGTCGAGCGTCTCGTTCACGCAGCCCATCGTGTCGTCGCACGAGTCGCTGGTGCACGCATTGAAGTCATCGCAGGCGATGGGCTCGTAGCGGCACCCGAAGGTCGGGTCGCAGCTGTCCATCGTGCAGAGGCTGTTGTCGTCGCAGCCGATCTCCGCGTTCATGCAGGCGCCCGTCGCCTCGTCGCAGGTGTCGGTGGTGCACGCGTTGCCGTCGTCGCAGCGCTCGGGCTCGGGCGTGTAGACGCAGCCCATGGTGGCATCACACGTGCCGGTCCTGCACTCGCCGCCGTTCATGCACGCGGTGTCGTCGGTCACGTGCTGGCAGCCCATCTGCGGGTCGCACGAGTCGTTGGTGCAGTCGATGCCGTCGTTGCACACCATGTCGTTGATCGCCGCCACGCAGCCATCGGCGCCGGCCTCAGGTGCCGACGGATTGCAGGAGTTGGTGGTGCAGTCGTTGCCCGGCCCGCAGTTCAGGTCGTTCGGCTCGGCCACGCAGCCGACACCCGGCTGGCAGTGGTCGCTCGTGCAGCTGAAGCCGTCGTCGCAGGCCATGTCATCGGCCGCGTACACGCAGCCGTTGAAGTCAGCGCGCGGGTCGAACGGGCTGCAGCTGTCCATCGTGCAGTCGAGGCCGTCGTTGCAGAAGCCGCCCATCGGGTCGTGCTGGCACATGCCGGTGGCCGGGTCGCAGTAGTCGGCCGTGCAGGGGATGCCGTCGTCGCAGTTGACCGTCGAGCCCTGGCACTCCGTGTTCTGGCAGAGGTCGTTGGTCGTGCAGTTGTCGCCGTCGTCGCAGGCGTTGGCGTTGCCGTTGTGCTGGCACGCGCCGTTGGCGCACACGTCGTCGGTGCAATCGTTGCCGTCGTCGCAGGTGTCATCGTTGCCGTCGATGCCGTCGCAGTCGTCGTCGAAGCCGTTGCAGGTGTCGTTGCCGAGGATGCGATAGACCTCGACCTGGGCCTCGTCGGTGTCCCCGTCGGTCACGTAGTCGAGGTCGTCGGGATCGTTGTCGGCCGTGACGTACGCCGTGTTGGTGACGGTCGTGCTGGTGGTCCCGCCCATCGCGCCCTGGAAGACGTCGCAACCAGCGGTCGCCGTGAAGGTCACCGAGAAGGTGCCGCCCGGGGCGAGGTCGCCGACATTCCAGAAGTAGAACGACCCGCTGTTGGTCGTCGGCACCGGAGCGGCGGAGACGTAGTTCATGCCCACCGGCAGCCAGTCGGACACGACCACGTTGGTCGCCGTGAGGGTCCCGAAGTTCTGCGCCGTGAGGGTCCAGGTCACCTGGCCGCGCACCTGCATCGACTGGAGGTCCGGGGTCTTGGTGATGACCACGTTGGTGGTCGTCACGCGGCAGCCCGGGATCTCGTCGTGGACGCACCCATCGGCGGTGCCTGCCATCGGGCCACCGCAGTAGTCCATGGTGCAGTTGTCGAAGTCGTCGCAGCCGGCGTTGTCGGGCTGCGAGACGCAGCCGCGGGTGTCGCTGTCGATGTCCTGCGGGTCGCAGCGGTCGGTGGTGCAGGCCGCGCCGTCGCCGCAGTCGCCGTCGTTCGGCATGTACGTGCAGCCCGTGGCGATGTCGCAGGAGTCCATGGTGCAATCGAAGCCGTCGTCGCAGGTGATGGTCGTGTTCGAGCAGCCCATCATCGGGTCGCAGACGTCGTCGGTGCAGGCATTGAAGTCATCGCAGAGACCGTCGCTGCCGCCCTGGCAGACGCCGTCCATGCAGGTGTCGCCGGTGGTGCAGGCGTTGCCGTCCTCGCAGAAGTTGCCGGTCAGCGGCACCTCGACGCAGACGAAGTCGACGCAGCGCGCCTCATGGCACGAGTCCATGGCCGGAGCGCAGTCGAAGTCGAAGGTGCACTCCGGGGTGTCCATGCCGACGTTCTTCAGCACGACCGGCGGCGGGCAGACGTTGTCGCCGGAGACCGTGGCCGTGATGGTGTAGGCGATGTTCGAGACGACCTCGAAGTTGACGTTGGAGAGCGCGTCCGGCGCCAGGTCGTAGAGCGGCACGATGAGCGTGTTGCCCATCGGCGTGCCGACCGTCGAGGTCGGGATGGTGCCGTTGTCGACCGTGATGGTCAGGACGCCGCTTCGGGCCTTGTCGCTGCCGGTGCTCTCGACGTTGGCCGAGAACGTGGTCGACTGACCTGCCAGCGCCGAGTCCGGGCCGGTCACGATGGCGGCCAGCGAGGCCAGCGGACCGGTGACGACGGTCGAGGTCGAGGCCTCGTTGTCGCTCGGGTTGGCGTCGTCGGGGTAGGTGGCGATGGCGCGGTTGACGAGGGTCTTGCCGACCATCGAGCAGTCGCTGACCACGGCCAGGATCTCGTCGTTGTTGGCCTGCGAGACGTCGAGCACCTGGTCGGGCCACTGCAGCACGGTGTCGAGGTCGTCGGCCGAGCCGATCGAGAGGAGCTCGACCGCGACCTGGAGGTTGTCGTCCAGCGGCAGCTCGTCATTGACGACGAACGGCTGGGTCGAGTCATTGCCGAGGTTCTGCCAGCCGACCTGCCAGGTGAAGGGCTCGAAGACGCGCACCGTCGCCGGTCCGGTCTTGGTCACGCGGATGTCCGCCCAGGTGCCGACCAGCAGCGACAAGGTCACGCTGTCGTTGTCGGGCGTGCAGTCCAGGGACGCCGAGCTCGCGTTGCCAGTGAGGCGCAGGGTCACGTCGGCGTCGAGGTTGGTCACGACCACCGGCACCTGGAACTGCGTCGAGGTGTTGGCCGCGAGCGAGGGCAGGGTCCACTGCGTCTGGCCGCCCATGCCGAGCGCGATGCCGGCGGGCAGGGCCAGGTTGACGACTACATCCTTGGCCGCCATCGGGCCGCGGTTCTCGATGCCGACCGTGACCGTCAGCTCGGGCTCGTCCTGGCGGACGACGGTCATCGGCGTGGTCACGGTCACCGCGAGGTCGGCGGTGGCGACGTTGACGCGCGCGGTCGAGGTGTCGTTGTCGGTCGAGACCTGGGCGGACGTGGTCGAGATGGTCGCGGTGTTGGCGATCTCCAATTGGCAGACGCGATCGACCCGGGCCTGGAAGCCGATGCGCGGCTTCGCATCGGAGCGATAGATGACGTTCCACGAGGCGAGCGACTCGGCCGGGCCATCCGACGCGAGCGGGCAACCCCAGAGGCGGAACGGGTTCGGGTTGGTCGGGTCGATGCCGTTGAGACCGCTGTTCTCGCCGGTCTGAACCGTCTGCATCGGGAGGCTCCAGCAGCCCGTGCTGGTGCGGATGGCCGGCGGGGCCTGGTCCGTGACGCCCGTGACGCTGAGCGGCACGGCGCGATAGCCACTCGGTTCGTTGCCGTCGGGGACGAGCGCGACCGCCGTCAAGGGCAGGGGATAACCGAACGGGTCATTCGACATCCACGCGAGGAAGCTGCCGTCGTCGCCGACCTCACCGATGTACTGCCCATAGACGGAGATCGCCGCGTACTCACCCGTATCGACCAGGGTGCGGACCATCTCCCCACCCGTGCCGAACGTGTAGATGTAGGCGTCCTGATACGAGAACTCGGGGTTGGTCTCGTAGACCAGGAAGACACCGGGGCGC
>JAEUKJ010000723.1 GCA_016792665.1 Deltaproteobacteria bacterium
CTTGTCACCGAGCCTCATGAGCCACCTCACGCTGTCCCACCTCGGGTCCGAGACCTCCGATCAGGTCGACCTCGGACGTGACGCCGATCTCGCTCCGCGTCGCGCGCTCGAGCCACGCGATGAGGGCCAGCGCCGCGCCCCGGACCGCCCCGTGATAGCGCGGCAGGGGCCCCGAGCAGCTCGGGCAGCCGCTCTCGCATCCGCAGCCGATGAGGAGCCCGCGTGCCGCCACCACCAAGGCCGGGAAGGCCTCGAAGATCTCTGGGGCGAGGCCGACCCCCCCCGGCATCGCGTCGTAGAGGAAGATCGTCGGCTCGCGGTCGATGCTCGGCGCGGCGTGGGTCACCTCTGCGGCCTCACCAGCCGTCTCGCCGACGGCGCGATCGAGGTCCCGCTCGGCGCACATGAGGCGCACACACGCGACCGTGCGCAGCGCATGGGCGACCACCTCGAGCCCGTCGATCACCGTGTCGCGCTCGAAGGGCAGGCTCTCGAGGAGGGCGCGTGGCACGTCGAACCAGGTCGAGGTCGTGTGCATCTCGAGGTCGGGGAGGTGGATCTCGCCGTAGCCGATGACCTCGTTCGTGTGGAAGCGGACCTTCTTGAAGCCGACGAACTTGCGCGTGACGACCACCTCGCCCGAGCAGAGCGTCAGCCCCTCCGCGCGCTGGGAGCGCAGATCCTCCTGGATGATCGCGACCTTCGTGTAGGTCATGGCGGTCGTGTAGTAGTCGGGCTCGACCCGCCGCACGAACGCCTTGTGGTCGTCGTAGTCGAGGCGCTCGACCTGATAGTGCTTCGAGTCGACGTGGTAGATCGCGTGCTCGTGGAGCGTCGTGTGGGTGCTCCGGAAGTCGACCTCTGCCAGGACGATGTCGCGGGCCAGGTCGATGACGATGAAGTTCTCCTCGGGGACCCCGCGGAGGTTTACGTGGTTGGCCGGGAAGGAGCGGTCGCTCCAGTGCCAGCGATCCTTGGCGCGATGCAGCACGCGATGGCTCGTGAGGTGCCCCAGGACCTCGCCGGTCTCGTCTCCGTCCAGTACAGAGAAGGCATCGCCGTCGACGAAGGGCAGCTCGTAGGCCGCGCACTTGGCGTGGTCCATCAGCACGTAGAGGTTCCGCGGGTTGATGCGCGCGGTCTCGGCCGCCTGGGCGATGAGGTGCTCGGAGTGGGTCACGAGGTACTGATCGAGCGCGCCCGAGCCCGCGACGAACAATGTCAGGGACCGACGCTCGCGTCGCCCCGCGCGGCCCGCCTGCTGTCGGAAGCTGGCGATGGACCCTGGGTAGCCGGCGATGAGGCTCGCATCCAGGCTGCCGATGTCGATGCCCATCTCGAGCGCGTTGGTCGCGACCACGCAGCGGATCCGTCCGTCGCGGAGCCCGGCCTCGACCTTGCGCCGTAAGAGCGGCAGGTAGCCACCGCGATAGCCTTGGACGAGCTCGGGATCGAGGTGGTGTCGCGCCATCTCTTCGCGCAGGTACTTCAGGATGAGCTCGACGTGGAGGCGGCTGCCGGCAAAGACGATGGTCGAGACCCCGGCACGTACCAGCGCGCTCGCCGCCTGCACGGCGCCCCGAACGACCCCGGCGCGGATCTGCAGCTCGGCGTTCACCACCGGCGGATTGTAGGTGACCAGGTGATGCTCGCCGGTCGGGCCGCCCGACTCGGACACGAGCTCGAAGGCCTCGCCCGTCAGCGACGTCGCGAGCTCGACCGGGTTCGCGATGGTCGCCGAGCACGCGATGATGCGCGGCTCGCTGCCGTGGAAGCGCGCAATGCGGAGGAGCCGCCGCAGGAGGTGGGCGACGTGGCTGCCAAAGACCCCGCGGTAGGTGTGGAGCTCGTCGATGACGATCCAGCGCAGGTTCTCGAAGAGCTTCATCCACTTCGGATGCTGCGGCAGCACCGCCGCGTGCAGCATGTCGGGGTTGGTGATGACGATGTGCCCGTGCTCCCGCACGGCACGTCGCGCGTCCTCGGGCGTGTCGCCGTCGAAGGTGAAGGCGTTGACCGGGTGACCGCGCCGCGTGAGCGCGCCGATGAGCTGGTGCACCCCGGCGTACTGATCCTGGGCGAGCGCCTTGGTCGGGAACAGGTAGAGCGCGCGGGTCTCGGGCGACTCGAGGATCGAGTGCAGGACCGGCACGTTGAAGCACAACGTCTTGCCCGAGGCCGTCGGCGTCGCGAGCACCGTGTTGCGTCCCGCCAGCGACAGCGCGATGGCCTCCGCCTGGTGCGTGTACGGGCGCGCGACCCCGCGCTCTGCCAGGGCGTCACGCAGGGCGGGGTGCAGGTCGGGCGGGAGCTCGCCGTATCGAGCGACGGTCGCCGGTCGCACATGGTGACCGGTGATCTCGCCCGGGAGGAGCTTTCCCGCGCAAAGTTCGTTCAGGACGTCATCGAAGCTCGAGCGCTGAAACAGCATGCGCTCGAACTATCACTGAACGCGCGTGCGGGCAACGGGTGTTCCGGCTCGCCGCGCGGTCGTGTCTCAGACCGTCTCTCTACTTGAAGACGCGCTCTTTCCGGGCTTGGAAGATGAAGGGCAGGAGCTCCTTCTTGAGGCTGAGCATGCGGCTGAACTTCGCCTCCTGGCGGACGTTCGAGTACAGCGTCGTCGGCTTGCGGATCTCACCGTCGATGAGCTGGTCCGAGAAGTCGTAGAACTTCGACTTCGGCTCGGCCGCCATGGCGGTCGAGGCCGCGCCGCCGAGCGACGCCGCGATCCAGAGGAGGGTCACGAGCTTCTTCATGGTCGATTCCTTTCGGTGCCTGCGCACCCTGGGGTTCGGAACTTAGCCGAAGGCGCACTTTGAATCACGTCCCGGGCCCAAAGCTTCCTTCGAGCTCGGCCGCCCGCCCCGCACCATGGCGGGGCGAACGCTCACGTCACTTCGGGGCGGCGTCGGTCTTGGGCGCCTCGTCGGTCTTGGGCGCCTCGGTCTTGGGCGCCTCGGGCTTGGGCTCCTCGGGAGGCTGCTCATCGAGGGCCTTCAACCCGCCCTTGGCGATGATGTCCTTGAGGGTCGTGATGAGCTTCTTGTTCTTCTCGGCGTCCTCGGCCGAGAGCTTGGCGCTCTTGCCGTAGAGCTCGAAGTACTCCACGGCCTTCTCGAGGTTCTGGAGCTTCGACTGGTAGGTCTCGGCGATGCGCTTGTAGAGGTCGGCCCGATCCGGCTTCTCTTTCACGAAGGCGTCGTAGCACCCGATGGCCGCGTTCCACTGCTTGGCCCTGTCGGTCGCCGTGCCGCCGAGCCCGTAGGTCGCGTCGCACTTGCCGATCTTGGCCTCGACGTTGTTGGGCTGCGCCGCCAGGATCTTCTCGTAGTGGTCCAGCGCGTTGGCGTAGTCCAGGTGCTCGAGCAACATCGCCGCGATGTTCTGACGCACTTCCATGTTCTCGGGATCGTTGTCGAGCGCGAGCTGGAAGTGCTTCATCGCCAGCGGACGCTGCTGCAGCTTGATGTAGGTGTAGCCGAGGTTGGTGTGCGCCTCGGTCGAGGTCGGGTCCTCTCGGAGCACCTTGTTCTCGAACACCCACTTCGCCAGCAGCAGCTTGCCGCGCTTGAGGTTGATGAGGCCGCGCGTGTTGAGGCCGGTCACGTTCGACGGCTCGACGTAGAGGACTTCTTTGACGAAGCGCTCGGCCGTGTCGACGTCGTCACGCATCAGGTAGTAGAGCGCCAGGCCGTTGTTGGCCGCGACGTTGGTCGCGTCCTTCGCGATGATGGCGTCGAGGAGCCCCTTGGCCTTGTCGAGCCAGCTGTCCGCCTCGCTGTTCTGACCGAGGAAGCGGGCCCCGCGCGCCTTGCCGAGGTAGATCTTGGCGATATAGGCGGAGGCGGACGGGTCACCCGGGTTCTTGTCGAGGGCCTTCTGGTAGACGCCGAGTGCCTCGTCGCCGCGCCCCATGCGCTCCAGGGTCTGGCCCCAGTTGAAGAACGCCTCGAGGAAGTCGGGAGCCTTCTCGGCCGCCGCCTTGAACTTCGCCTCGGCCGTCTTGAAGTCGGGCTTGGCGAGCGAGATGGCCCTCACGCCATCGCGGAAGAAGTCCTGGGCCGCGGGCTCGATCCCCTCGAGGTAGACCGGCGCTTTGACCTCGTTGATGTTCTTGCGCGTGAAGTCGTCGTCGCCGCCTGGGGTCCCGTCCTGGGACTGCCCGGTCGTTCCCGTCGTTCCCTGCGAGCCCTTGTCGCCTTCGTTGCCGTTGACCTGCGCGCCGCTCGAGCCGCAGCCCGTGAGCACCCCGGCCGATGCGAGCACTCCGATGAGGGTCTTTCGAATGTGCCGGCGCATCACTTGTCCTCCTTCTTCTCGGTCGCGTCTTTCGTGTCGATCGAGGTCTGGTTCAGGTAGTCGACCACCGTCGAGCCGCGGCGCACGAGCTTGATGAAGCTCGTCGCGAGCACGGTGTCACGGGTCTTGTTGGGCTCGACCGAGAAGTCCGCGATCGGGAACTCGTCCTTGTTCACCTTGGCGGCGTACTGCGCCGACAAGCGCGACCACTTGTTGTAGACGCCGTCCCGAACGGCCTGCTTGAGGGCCGCGGTGAAGGCCGCCAGCGAGCGCTCGTGCAGCGGCGTCGCGATGTCCTCGAGGGTCACGCGGTACTCGTCGACCTGGTCTTCGCTGAGGCCCGGAGGGGTGGGGGCGTTGAAGAGGCTCTCGGCGAACTCGTAGAGGATCTGGCCGAGTCGGAAGGCCGCCGCCGCCGCCATGCCCTTGTCCTTGAAGTCGAGGACCTTGTCGAAGCCCTTCTCCGCCGCCTGCAGCGCCTTGGCCTTCGCGACGAGCGTGTTCTTGAGGAGGTTGATGTCGAAGCTGCCCGAGCGATTGACGGCCTCGAGCTTCAGCGCCGAGTAGTCGTCGTAGAAGTACTCGGCGGTCTCGAAAGTCGCGAGCGCGGCGAGGTACTTGGTCGCAGCGTCAGGCTCGGCCCCGCCCTTCTCGACACCCTTGAGCAGCGCCTCCCAGCCCTTGAGGGCGGCCTTGAAGAGGGACTCGACCTTCTTCCGGTTCTTGACCTTGTCGGCCTTCTTGTAGGCCAGGCCGGCTGCCGCGAGCGAGCGCAGCTCGAACTGCTTGTCCTTCTTGCCAAAGGCCTTGGCGATCTTCTCGTAGTGCTTGCCGGCCCGGTCGTAAGCCTCGGGCGTGTCGATGAGCTCGAGCGTGAGCCCGGCCTCGAACGCGACCGCAGGCACGTCGGGGCGCGACGCGTAGGTCTTCGTGTAGCCGTCGAAGACCTTGTAGGCCTCTTCGTAGTTCTCGAGGGCGCGGTAGAGGAGGCCCGCGTCGCGGTAGGCGTCGGCCGCGCGGGTCGCCGCCGCCGGGTTCTTCGCGAAGGTGTTCTTGAACTGCTGCATCCCGACGAAGGCCTCGGCGGCCTTGGCGAACTCGGTCTGCGACTCGTAGAGGATGCCGATGGCGGCCTGGGCCTGAACCGCGACCTCCATGTCCTTGTACTGCTTGATGACCTCTTCGTAGGCCGAGACGGCCTCGGGGAAGCGGCGCGCGACCTCGTGGATGGCGCCGATGTTGAAGAGCGCCGTCGACGCGACCTCCTTGTTCTTCCGGCCGAACTCGATGACGATGTCCTTCTGGACCTTGATGGCTTCCTCGTAGCGGCGCTGGATGGTCAGCTCACGCGCGTACTCGGTCTTCGAGATGGCGATGATCTTCTCCCACTCCTCCTGCTTCTTGGTGGTGAAGTTCTTCTTCTCGATGACCTCGCGCGCCCACTTCTCGATCTGGACCCAGTTCTTGAGCTCGACGTAGGCCTTGATGATGAGGTTGACGGCGTACGACGCCATCTCGTGCTTCGGGAACAGGTCGAAGATCTTCTGGAGGCGGCCGACCGCGTCCTTGAAGTGGTTCTTGTTGAAGAAGATCTCGGCGGCCACATACATCATGTTCGGGATCTTCTGGCCGCGGTCCGGATACTTCTTGCGGAACTCCGGGTCCTTCAGCGCGCTCTCGAGCACCTCGACGTACTTGTCGGCGGCACTGACCATGCGCTTCTCGAGAGGGTCGAGATCCTTGGGCTCGAGGTCCTTCTCCTTGCCGTCTTCCTTCTTGTCCTTCAGGTCGGCGTCGATCTCGACCTTGGTGACCGAGATCTCCTTGTCGCCCTCGGCGCACTTGCGCTTGCCGGTGCGGCAGAGCTCACGCTCCATCGAGAAGACCACGCCGAGCGCGGCGTCCTCGGTGAAGTCGCCCTTCAGGTCCTTGTTCAGGGTCTTCTCGTACTGCTCCGAGGCCTCGAGGTAGCGCCCGCGGTCGAACAGGATTTCAGCGTAGAAGAAGTTGAACTTGTAGGCATCGGGGTGGTCGGGGAAGCGGTCGATGAACATCGCGTAGTACTTCGCCGCCGAGTCGTACTGGGCCGCCGCCTCGTTCTTCTTCTTCTTGTCTTCCGAGGCCTGCGCGTCCTTGTGGTAGGCGTTCGAGATGAACGCGAGCGAGCCGGCGACGAGGTCGTCCGCCTTCTGCTTGGCGTCGGCGTTCTTGCCATTGGCCGCCACCCACGAGCCCTTCGGGTCGAAGACCTCGACGATGAGGTTGATCTCCTTCTCGGTCTCCTTGAAGTCGGCCAGCTTGCGGCGGACCTCCATGATGGCGTCGTAGTACTCGGCGACCTTCGGGCTCGACTTGTCGTGGTCGACGAGGTGCTTGTAGAGCTCGATGGCCTCCTCGTCCTTGTCCTTGGACACGAGCAGTGCGGCCATCTTGTCGAGCTTCTCGTAGGTCTCCTTGTCGCCGATCTCCTTGAGGAAGTACTCGCGCGCCGAGCGCCAGCCGTTGTCGACCTCGGCGTAGGCCTGGATGAGGTCGTTCAGCGCCTGCTCGCGGAACTCGATGAGGCCGCCCGCCTGCTCCTTGCCCTTGATGGCCTTGATGACCGAGTGGAAGGTCTCGATGGTCTTGTCGAACTCCGCGAGGTTGAAGTAGACCCACCCGAGCTTGTACAACGCGTAGTTGAACATCGCGTGGTCCTTGAACTTCTGGATGATCGCCTCGTAGTTGGTCTTCGCGTAGAAGAGCGAGTCCTTCTCGAAGTAGTACTCGGCGAGCGTCAGGTGCGCCTCGGGCACGAAGATGCTCTTCTGGTACTTGGTGACGACGTCCTTCAGGTACTTCTCGCCATCGGTCTGGAGCTGGCGGTCCTGCTTGTCCTTGCCCGACTCGATGGAGGCGCGGCCGAGGAAGTAAGTCACCTGGTCGAGGCGGTCGTAGTTCGGGTCGGCCTTCAAGACCTCGCGGTAGTAGTCGATGGCGACCTTCTGGTCTTCGGTCGGCTCCTTCGGAGCGTCCGCGCAGCGCTTCGCCTCGAAGCACGCCATCTCGGTGTCGTACTTGCCGCGCGCCATGAAGTACTGGAACTTGGCTTCCTGCCAGTGCGTCTCCGCCAGGCGGAAGAAGGCGTCGGCCTTGTTCGGGTAGTTCGGGTCCTTCACGAGCGAGAGGAGATTGTCGATCTTCTTCTTGCGCGCCTCGGACTTGGCGATCTCGCTCTTCTTCTTCTCCGGGGTCCAGAGCGAGTTCTCGAACTGGTCGAGGCTGAAGCCTTTGCCAGCGAGCGGCTTGGCGCTGGTCTCACCCGGGGCCGGGGTCGGGTCGGCCGCCATCGCCGCGGGCGAGACGCCGAGCAATCCGGCGGTGAGCCCAGCCGCGAGCATCGGGAAGAGCTTGCGCGTGAGGACCGAGGGCGTTGCGAGAAAATGCATCATCGACTCCGTGGGGGGACCAAAGGGCCCCGGCTCTCATGGCAACGCGTGCCCGACTTGTCACGTTTCGGGCGCGCGTGAATCCGGCCGGGAGCCGGCCTTCATGTCGAAGGCCGCGGCCGGAAATCCCTTTCTATTCAGAGGCCTGGCGAACGCACTGGTCCTTGATCATCGAGCGGAAGCTCCCGATCTCGTCCGACCAGAACTCGTTCTCGAACGGCCAACGCCAGGTGTCCGACCCGATGATCGCGGTCGCACTGCCGGCCTCCGCCTTCTTGTCGTCGGCGGCGCGGCCCTCGTCGCGGGCACGCTGGCGACGGTCTTCCTCGTCGATGATGATGTCGGCCATGTCGACGCCGATCTCGACGTACTTGGTCCTGAACTTCTGGAGCTCTTGCAGCGTGTCGCCGAGGATGAGGCGAATCGTGAGCCCGACCTCGCGGATGCGGTCCTTGCGCAGCTTCACGAGCTTGTCGCGCAGCTCGGAGCCGTAGGCCGCCAGCGGCCCGCCGTCTTTCTCGATGCGGGCCTGCTCACCCTCGATCTGCTTGATCGTGCGGTAGAGGTTGTAGAACTCGACGTTGGCCAGCACCGGCTGCACGAGCTTCTCGGGCAGGTCGAAGAGCTTCTTGCCGTTCACCACGCCGACCAGCGCCGAGTAGAAGTCCTCCGGCTTGGAGGTCTTCTGCAGGAAGGACTCGAGCGGCGTGATGAGGGGCAGGACCTCCTCTTCGAAGCGCTGGAGCGCGAGCTTGGTGCGGTCGAAGTGGCAGAGGTTCAGGTAGGCCGTCGCCTCGAGGATCCACACTTCGGGGTAGAAGTAGTGCGAGAAGTACGGGGTGTCGAGCGTGTGGAAGGTGCCCAGCGCGCGCGAGTAGTCGGCCTTCAGGAAGTACACCCACGAGCTCTCGTAGAAGGCCTGAGCCTGCTTGTACGAGCCCTGCGGGATCTTGCGGTAGTAGTAGATGGCCGCGTCGTAGTCGCCGATCTTGTAGGCGATACGAGCCAGCGCGAGGAACGAGAGGTCCTTGACCTCGCCGGCCGAGCCGTTCTCTTCCGTGGCGATGATGGCGCGCTGGAAGGACTCGACGGCCGACTTGTAGAGCTCGTTCTGGACCTCGATGTAGCCCTTGAGATACTGGGCCTTCGCGTAGTCCGGCGCACCCGGGGTCACGGCGTCGAGGAAGGACACGGCCTTGCCCCAGTCCTGGCCCTCGTGGAAGAACTCGCCCATGACGTAGTTGAACTCGTCCTGGAACCCGCGCGAGAACCCGCCGATCTTGCCCGCGTAGTCGGCGAGGCGCTCGATCTGCGGCGGCGAGTAGTCGACCTTCTTGCGGAGCTCGCGGAGCTGCGAGAAGGCGGTCTGGAAGAACGGCTTCTCCGGTCCTTCGAGGACGAGATCGACGAGCATCGAGGCGGCGCTCTGAAGGAGGCCGGCCTTGACGAGCGCGTTGGCGATGCCGAACTTGGCGAAGTAGGCTTCCTCCGAGTCGGGCGCGAAGTTGCCCTGGGCGACGAAGGCCTGGAAGGCCTGGATGGCCTCGACCCACTTGCCCTCGTCACCGAGGGTCCGCCCCTTGGCGAGCACGCCCTGCGCGTAGGCGGCGCGCTGCGCCTCCTCGGCCTTCCTCTTCTCCTCGATGAGCTTTTGGGCCTCGAGGCGCAGACGCTCCTCGCGAGCCTTCTTCTGCTCCTCGGTCTCCTCGGGCTCCTTCGGGCCCGTGGGGCCGGTCGGACCCGTGGGGCCAGTCGTCGCGCCGCTGCCGAACTTCTTCGGCGTCTGCAGCATGTACTTGATGACCTTCTCGGGGACGTTGGCCTTCTTGAGCTCCAGGATCTCGACGACCGAGAGCTCGAAGATGGTCTTGTCCTTGTCGATGGCCTTGATGATCTCGTCCTCGTTGATGCCGAGCTTCGCGAGGGTCATGATCTCTTCCTTGGAGATCGCCCATGCGGCGCTGCTGACCGAGGTCGCGAGGATGCTCGCGCCGATGGCGGACGCCAGCCACTTCCTCGTGCGTCCCATCCCGAACCGTCCGAACGTTTTCATGCGTCGCCCTCCTCGGCTTTGTGCGTGGTCGTACGCGGTGTCATTCGGGTGCAGAGGTGAAGAACGAAACGCCCAGCGTCAGCTCGGCGGGGTGCGACAGACCGCCGCCCTCAGCCGGGTAGAAGAACTGGCGGTAGTCGAAGCGCAGCGCGACCGAGTCGCTCAGGAAGAAGCGCATGCCGAGGCCGACGTTGCCGGCGATGTCGACTTTGCTCTTCTCGTCGTTCAACTGCTTGACGGTCGTGCCGATGACGCCGACGCCGAAGGCGAGGTGGACGTCGAAGTGCGCGAGCTTGTCGGTGAAGATGCCGAGCTTGCCGTGGATGGGGCTCCACAGGAAGTTCGCGCCGGCGAGCCACTGGAGGCTCTGCGGGACGTCGACGATGAGCGACTGGTTGAAGTTGCTCTCGAGGAAGTCCTCGAGCTCGCTCGAGACGCGGATGAGGTAGCTGCCCCAGACCTCGGCGCCGAAGTCCTCGGCGAAGAAGTAGTCGGCGCGGACGCCGAGCGGATAGTAGCTGTAGAACTCGTCGTTCGGGATGATGCCCGAGTAGAGCTCGAACTCGAAGCGCTGGTCCTTGCGGTACTGGCGCTTCTGCAGCGCCTCGACCTCGCGCATCTCGTTGCCCCAGTAGAGGCGGAGGCGATCATCGAGCTTCCGCGTATCCTCGGTGGGATCGCCGTCCGCCGCGTGCACGGCGGGCACGGCCGCGGTCGCCAGGAGGGCGCCGAAAAACGCGCGGGTCAACGAGCTCGTCTTCATGGGAATCCTTCGGGGGCAGAGAGCAGCATCCGCTGCCGGGTCTCATGGTCAGGTGTGGTCGGATCGGCGAGGCGTCATGGGCCGCGCCGACGCAGGTTCAGTTGCAGGCCGCGCAGGTCCCGCCGGTCTGGCAGGAGCCGCCGCAGCAGAAGCCGGCCGCGTCGCAGCTGGCGAGGTCGGGCTGGGTCACGGCCGAGGCGCCGTTGGCACAGATCATCGTCTCAGGCGAGCACACGACCTGGCAGGCTCCCGGCTGGCTGCCGGCACCGCAGTCGGCGAAGCCACCGCACGGCTTGCGGAGGGTCGGGCGACGGTCCCAGGTCGTCGCGGTCGCAGCGCCCGAGCCCTGGCCGACACCGAAGGGGAACTGCCGGTCCGACAGGACCATGTTCGACGTGCCCTTCACGGTGAGCTGCCCCTGGAGACCATAGAGGTTGCCCGGCAGCACGCCGGCGCCGCTGCCCGCATTGCTCTGGTAGACGGGCACCTGGGCCGCGAGCTCCCAGTGGCCCATCAGGGTGAAGCGCACGTTGGCAACCGCGAGGTCGAGGGCCTCCTGGAAGGAGGTCGGCTGCGCGCTGGAGAAGGACTGCGAGTTGATGAACTGGTAGTGGCCGCCCGAGACGCACGCGAGCTCGACCTGGCGGGGGTCGCGGCCGAGGTAGCCCTGCGACTCGAACTGCACGAAGTGGATGTGGATCTTCGGGGTGTTGGGGTTGGCGTGGTCACCTTCGACCGTGTCGACCAGGGCCTGGTAGTCGGCGGTCGAGCAGGGGGTCGCGCAGGTCAGGCGGTTCTCGCCGGCGCAGGTGTCAGGGCCGTCGGTGATGACCACGATGTGGTTCGAGCGCGTCGTGTCGGCGACCGTGTTGCGGAGGTACTCGTACGAGGTCTTGACCGCGTTCCAGAGGTTCGAGCGACCGCCGGTCGTGCCCTGGAGGGCGTCGATGCCCGAGAGCCAGATGTCGCGGTTGCGCGACCCGAAGCAGTTGTCGAGGTCGGTCTTGACGTCGCCGATGGCGTCCGCGCACGGGACCGACAGCGAGATCGACTCGCCGAAGGCCATCGCGCCGAAGCGGTCGGCCGGGTTGAGGATGCCGAGGAGGCGGCGGGCCGCGGCGAGGCGGAGGCCGGTGCGGTCCGAGGCGACGGCGCCGAAGTTGCCGGGCAGCGGGTTGGGCTGGCGCTCTTCCTTGAAGATGCCGTCGCGCACGAGGCCACCGACCGAGCCACTCTGATCGATGAGCAGCATGACGTTGTGCCCGGTCGAGCGGGTCGGCACGTTCTGGTGGTACGTGACCTTGTCGAGCGTGATCGAAGGGGTCGCGCCGCCGTTGGCGGTGTCGCAGGTGGACCCGACGTTCGAGGCCGGGTTGATGCAGCTCATCTGGAGCTCGAGGTTGCCCGTGCTCGACAGGTTCACGTCGCCCGGCAAGCCACCATTGACGACGCGCGTGTCGATGACGTCGCCCGGACGGATCGAGATGTCGCTGTCGGTCGGTGCCCCCGTGGTGCCTGCGCGACGCTGGGTCGACAGGAAAGCCACGTTGGTGATGATGCCGTCGGCGGGGCCGGTGCCGCAGACCCGTTCCCACGAGCCATCCGGCTGCTTCTTGGCCGGGTAGGCGCCGATGATCTGGACCTGGCTGAACTTCGGCGTCGACACGTAGATCGTCGCGGTCGAGTCGCAGGCGGCGAGGCCGAGACCGCCGAGCGCCAACGCAAGTACGGTGGCGGCGGGGCCGGATCGGAGGAGGGGGTTCAGGTTCACGCGGGTTCTCCGGCTTTGTGCCTGCGTCCGGTGGACATACGAGGCGACGAAAGGCGCCCCATACAACGGACGGAGGGGTCGGTTGTCAAGGTCGTTTCGAGCGGGGGGAGCGGGTCTCCCCTTCATGGAATAGCGAAAGCGCCAAGCCCGCATGGTTCGGCCTCGCGAACCGTTGACGCGGTGCGTCATTTCGTCGCTCGACAGCGCATCCTGCTCATTGACTCCCCAGGGTGACCTCAATAGATTGCGCGGACCTTTGCGGGCCGGCGCCCTCGGAGTACGACCCGAGCCCATTGCGAGACTCGATGAACGCGCCGTGACGGATCGGGAGGCACCTCCCCAAACGTCGATACGCCAGCCAGCGCGCTGGGCGGAAACCTGAGGGACGACCCCACACCGAATTCATGTGGGCGGCCGACGAGAGAGAGGAGACCCATGACGACGCGATTGAAGACGAGACCCGAGAGCGCCTGGTCGAGCATGACGAGCCTGGGTCGTAGCGGCCGAGGCGGGGTGGCGTCTGCTCTGCTGGCCGTCGGCCTCCTGGTTGGGTGCGGCGACGACGGGAATGGCGGTATCTCCTCGAAGCAGATCGGGACCCTCGAGGCCTTCGATGACGGTCTCGCCCTGCCGGTCGGCGGGAACATCGGCGTGAGCAACGGCACGCTCGCGGTCGGCGAGGAAGGCTACGTCTCCGAGATCCGGTTCGTGAACACGGGCAACGGAGATCTCAAGATCTCGGACGTGGTTATCGAGTCGACGCCGCCCGGCGTGTTCCGGTTGGCGGGGAGCCCGCAGGGGGGCGAGCTGCCGGTGCTGCCCGCGACGATCGCGCCGCAAGCCGCGCTCGAGGGGACGCGCAGCCTCTACCTCTTCCTTATGTACACCCGTCCGGCCTCGGGCGTGGTCGCCAGTGGCAAGATCCGCGTGACGTCGAACAGCGTCTCGAGCAGCGGCATCAAGCAGCCGGAGATCGTCTTCAACATCAGCCTCGACGGCCTGAACCCGGTCATCCAGGTGCAGCCGTCGGTCGTGAACTTCGGGACGGTGCAGCAGGGCAAGACCGGGCTCAGCTCGATCAACATCCTGAACCTCGGCAACGACACGCTGCTGGTCGACAGCTTCACGCTGACCGGACACCCGAACATCGAGCTCGTCATCGGGACGGACCAGTACAAGGTGAGCGCGGCGACGGCGTCCGGCATCGTGCTCGAGGAGCCGATTGCGGTCGAGCCCGGCACGACCTTCCCGGTGTCGGTGCGCTACTCGGCGACCGACGCGGCCGAGGCCAAGGGGCAAGTGGTCTTCTTTTCGAACGACCCCGGGGCGACCTCGGGGACGCTGGTGCCGATCCAGGCGAACGTCGGTGGCCCGTGCGTGTCGGTGAACCCGCGGCGCGTGGCGTTCGGTGGCAAGCTGGTCGGCAAGACCGCGCGCGTCGACGTCGAGGTCACGTCCTGCGGCGACCAGCCCCTCGAGATCACCGAGATCGGTCTCCTGCCCGACGGCACCTCGCCCGAGTACACGCTGGATCTGTCTGCGCTGCCGGGTACGCGCGCCTCGAACGGGCAGCTCGGGCCGGGCGATGTGCCGGTCACGCTGCAGCCGAACCAGAAGGCGACCATCACGGTCGAGTACTTCCCCGAGGACATCAGCCCCATCGACCCGGTGAGCAACCAACCGACCTATGATCTCGGCTCGCTGCGCATCCGCTCGAACTCGTTCCAGGCCGAGAACGTCACGGAGATCACGGGCTTCGGCGTCGAGGTCGAATGCCCGACGGCGGTCATCATCGTGCAGGAGGGCGAGGAGGTCATCCCGCAGACCAAGCTGCACCTCATCGGCTCGCAGAGCTATGCGGCGACCGGCTCGATCCAGAACTACACGTGGGAGGTCGACCAGCCGGTCGGCTCGCAGTCGGTGTTCTCCCCCTCGGGCACGGCGGCGGACCCGACCTTCGAGGTCAACGTGGCCGGGACCTACACGTTCCGCCTGAACGTCAAGGACAGCTCGGGCACGCCCTCGTGCGTGCCGGCGACGACGACGGTCTTCGTCAATCCGGACCAGGCCATCCACGTCGAGCTGCTGTGGGACACGCCGAACGACCCGAACCAGTCCGACACCGGGCCGGTCGCGGGCGCCGACCTGGACCTCCACTTCACGCACCCGAACGCGCTGGGCGGCTACGACGGCGACAATGACGGCAAGCAGGACGGCTGGTTCGACATCCCGTTCGACTGCTACTGGTACAACAAGCACCCGGACTGGGGCAGCTCGAACCCGGCCATCGACGACAACCCGAGCCTCGACCGTGACGACACCGATGGCGCCGGGCCCGAGAACGTCAACATGAACTCGCCCGAGTCGGGCAAGAGCTACAAGGTTGGCGTCCACTACTGGAAGGACCATGGCTTTGGCTCGAGCTTCGCGACGCTGCGCATCTACGTCTTTGCGAACCTGGTCTTCGAGCTCTCGGACGTGGAGCTCGTGGACAAGGACATGTGGACCGTGACCAGCATCCCGTGGCCGCCGAGCGGGACCCCGCCGCAGGTCGTCAAGGTATGCAAAGGCACCTTCCAGGCCTGCGCGGCCGACAACGAGTGCACCGGTGGGGCGAAGTGCGGCTACCGCATCGCGCCGAACTACTCGCACCCGTTCTTCCCGTCTGACTAGTGCGGGCGTCAAAAGGGGGCGACCTCGAACCGAGCAGTCGTTCTTTGACACTGGCGCCGACCTCACAAGGGTCGGCGTCTTTGTTTGTGCGGGGTTCGTGGGCGGGCCGCGCCGTGCGCGTGGGCGCGGTGCCCTTTTTTCGACGCTGGCGTTTTCGACTTCACGGCCGTTCTGCTAGAACGCTCGCCGGGCCTTCGCGCCCGTCACTCGAGAGGTCATGATGGGGTTCGTGCACAGCGGCGCTTGGGGCAACGTGGGCAAGCGCGAGGGTGAGCTCGCGGACGTGAAGGTCGGCTCGGCCAGGCCTCTGGCGAGGTCGCGGCTCACGTTCGGGGGCGCGGCCTTTGCGGCCTGTCTGCTCGCGCTGGGTGGCTGCTCCGACGATGGCAAGGGCTCTTTCCAGATCGGCGGGGACCTCGTCATCTCGGTGCGCCCGAACCCGGTGACGTTCGGCGCGATCGCGACCGGCGTGCACGACGAGAAGGTCGTGACCATCCGGCACGACGGCACCAGCGGCACGTTGAACCTGCGCAAGGTCACCTTCGAGTCGGCGAGCAGCGAGCTCGCGATTGGGCAGCCCAGCAAGACGGCGCTCGAGCCCGGCGAAGAGACCTCCTTCGTCGTGACCTACGACCCCATCGATGCGGTCCTCGACCAGGGCAAGATCTTCATCGAGACCAACGTGCCGAGCCCGACGACGGGCAACGTCACGGTCGAGGTCCCGGTGCAGACGGTGGCGCAGTCGGGCTTTCTGCGCGCCATCCCCGACCCGGTCGAGTTCGGCGACGTCGAGGTCGGGCAGGTCGTGCGCAAGCCGGTGACGCTGGCGAACATCGGGTCGGACGACGTCACGCTGACGGGCGTCACCGTGCGCAACGGGATCGACGGCGAGCCGTTCTCGGTCTCGTTCCTGCCGACCCTGCCGGCGACCTTCGCGCCGGAGGAGACCATCACGTTCGAGGTCGCCTACGCGCCGTTGCGCCAGGGTGGTGACGCGGGCAAGGCGGAGATCGCCTTCCAGGTGCAGGGTGTCACCAAGGAGATCCCCGCCGTGAACCTGCTGGGCAACGGCGTCGGGCCGCGGCTGGTCGCGTTCCCGAACCCGGTCGACTTCGGTTGGCGCGCGCTCGAGACGGCGCATACCCTGCCGCTGACCATCGCCAACCAGGGCTCGAAGGACCTCGTCATCACGGACCTCGCGCTGGCCCCCGGGTCGAGCCCCACGGTGAGCTGGGACGGCTTCCCGAGCGGCGGCGCGACCATCCAGCCGAACAAGGTGCTCGCCCTGACGGTGGTCTTCGAGCCGACGGCCGACATGGTCCAGACCTCGGGCCCCATCGCGACCCTGGTCTTCACCTCGAACGACCTCAGCAACGAGGGCAAGGCCGAGGTCTTCGTCTACGGGCGCTCCGAGGTGCCGCTCCTCCAGGTGAACCCGCCCGAGTCGGTCGACTTCGGCTTCGTCGCGCAGAACCTCGCCAACCGCCGCACCGTGTCGCTCTTCAACGCGGGCGCGGCGCCGCTCCAGGTGCGGTCCATCTCGCTGCCCGACAGCGCCGGCAACGAGTTCGAGATCGAGGCGGACGGGTGGGGCCCGACCGCGAACCCGCCGACGGCCGCGTCGTTGCTTCCCAACGAGTACCGCGAGGTGCGCGTGAAGTTCACCAACCGTGGTGGCACCAGCGGGTCGGCCTTTGGCAAGCTGCGGGTCGAGTCGAATGACGCCGCGCGTCCGCAGTGGGACGTCGACCTCAAGGCCCAGCGCGCGGGCGCGCCGACCTGCGACTTCCGCATCGTCCCCGGCCAGCTCGACTTCGGGACCGTGGCGCGTGGCAATCGGCGCGTGATGACGGCCAACCTCGTCAACGTCGGCTCGGGCGACTGCTCGTTCCACTCGGCTCTCGTCAACGACTGCGCGTCGTTCTTCGGCTTCTTCGACGGCTCGTGCACCGATCCCATCACCACGCCGCAGTTGAACGGCACGAGCAACTACTACAAGGTCACGCGCACGCCGCCCGCCATCCAGGGCGGCCTCAAGGCCGGGCAGTCCTATCCGCTGGAGGTCACCTTCACGCCGCCGGACTCGGCCCCCATCTTCGGTGACGACCTCACGGACTATGCGGGTCTCCTCGCGGTCCGCGTCATCGACCCCTACAGCGGGTCGGTGACCCCGGTCATCTTCCCGCGCCCCCTGGGCGGCGCCTCGCCCTATCCCCCGAACCTGCACGCGCGCTCCGGCATCGCCCAGCTCGCGGTGCTGCCGGCCGAGGTGGACTTCGGCATGACGACCGTCGGCTGCGCCAGCCAGACCATCGAGGTCACGGCCTACAACGTCGGCTCGGCGCCGCTGGACCTGACCGATCTGAAGCTCCAGGGGTGCTCGCCGGAGTTCCGTATCCGTTCGTCGCCGGGCCTGCCGAAGACCCTCGCCGTGAACGGGAACGAGAAGGTGACCGTGGTCTACATCCCGCAGGACACCTCGAGCGACGCGTGCGGCCTCGCGTTCTACACCAACAACGAGGCGACCCCGACCATCGTGGTGCCGTTGAAGGGGCAGGGCACCTACGAGACCGAGCACACCGACGTCTTCACGCAGACCACCGGGCAGGACGTGGACGTGCTGTTCGTGGTCGACGACTCGGGCTCGATGGACGAGGAGCAGAGCAACCTCGCGAGCAACTTCCAGTCGTTCATCGCGGGCGCACAGACTTGGAACAACGACTACCACATCGCGGTGACCACGACCGACCTCGAGACGGTCAACGGCCGCTTCGTTGCGGCCAACGGCAACAAGCGCTTCGTGACGCGGCAGACCGCCTCCCAGTTCGCGGCCAACGTGAAGGTCGGGACCAACGGGTCGGGCGACGAGAAGGGGCTCGCGGCGGCGCAGGCGGCGTTGTCGCTGCCGAACACCGCGGACTCGGGCACGACCTGCGGCGCCGACACGGACTGCACGGCGCCCGAGCGTTGCTGGGACGGCTTCTGCGGTGGCCGGAACCGCGGGTTCCTGCGCCCCGATGCGGCCCTCGAGGTGGTCATCGTCTCGGACGAGGAAGACCACTCGCCCGGCGACCTGGCCTTCTACGTGAACTTCTTCAAGAGCATCAAAGGCATCTACAACACGAACCTCTTCCACCTGCACGCGATCGTCGGGCCGCGCGGCGGGTGCAGCTCGTCGGCGGGGTCGGCCGATGCGGGCGAGCGCTACATCAACGTTGCGAGCCAGACGGGCGGCGCCATCGTGAGCATCTGCGACAGCTCGTTCGCGGCGGGACTCTCGTCCATCGGTGATATCGCCTTCGGCCTGAGGACCCAGTTCTTCCTGGGCCGCATTCCGGAGCCGTCGACCATCACGGTGAAGGTCGGCACGAGCGCGTGCGACAGCCGCTCGGGGGCGAACTGGACCTACGACGTCAACAGCAACTCGGTCGTCTTCGCCGAGACCGGCGCCTGCATGCCGCAGGCCGGCAACCGGGTGGAGATCAAGTACAAGACGATCTGCTACCTGCCCTGACGGGCGCGACGGCGTTGAAGGGGCTCGGGCCGGCGGCTCGGGCCCCTTTCGTATTCTGGGAAGGGCTTGTCTCGACCGGGCGGAGCGGCTAGACAGTCGTGCGCTCGGGGGGGCTCTCGATCCCCACGAGTCAGAGGTTCGGGGTGCGTGGGCGGTGAGCGCTCGTCGTGCCACGGACGAAGACCGGAGTGGTCGGATGCTGCAGCTCCTCAATGTCTCGCGTGTGCTCGGGGTCGTTCTCTTCGGTGCGGCGTTCGCCGCCGGCTGCGGAGACAGCATCGACACCGGTACCTTCCCGCGGATCGCGCTCGAGATCGACTCGCAGCCGGTCAACAACGAGGACGTCGTCTACTACGGCCAGGCGATCCAGCAGGTCATCGCCAAGACGGTGACGGTCGGCAACGTCGGCACCAAGGTCTTGAAGATCTCGTCCATCGACTGGGCCAAGGACGATGCGGGCGCGAAGCTCAAGAACCAGTACGTCGAGATCGACTGGCGCGGCTCGGTCGACGCGAACTCGTTCCCGTACGAGATCGACACGGGCAACCTGAAGAAGCTGACCTTCGCCGTCGAGTTCACGCCGCCGCTCGGCCGCGCCCTCGACGACTTCTCGCCGTCGGTGCTGGTCATCAAGTCCAACGCCCTCGACGACCTCGGGCGCCAGAAGGTCGAGGAGTTCCGCATCACCTTCTCGATGCGCCAGGACCTCGCGTACCCGCGCGTGACGCCGATCAACTACCGCTTCCAGAACGCGACGCTGGCCAAGCCCGAGAGCCAGGAGTTCCGGATCTACAACGACGACCAGCTCGCGACCGCCTCGTTTCGAATCCTCGCCGTTCGCCTCGAGACCCCCTCCCAGGAGTTCACGTTGGGCGGCACGCCGAGCGCGGGGACGGTCGTGCTCGAGCCCGGCAACCGCGGCTACGAAGACGTCGTCTTCACGGTGACCTACCAGCCCAAGGACAACCTGCCGGACACCAACGCGATTATCATCGAGACGGACGTCGGATCGAGCGGGACCCTGCGCGTGCCGCTGACCACCGGGACCACGCTCGGGTCCTACTCGCTGTCGTACTCGCACCAGGACGAGCTCGACTTCAGCAACGTCACGACGAAGGAGACGCGCTCGGTCCTCATCAGCAGCGATGGTCCCGGCCCCATCACCATCAAGGAGCCGCACATCGAGCCGTCCGACGCGCGCCGCGACTTCAAGCTGACCGCGTGGATTCCCAAGACCTCGGAGGCCGGGCAGGACACGCAGATCACGAGCTGGCCGCGCGGCCTGAACGTCGGCAAGACGCTGCGCCTCGACATCGAGTACTCGCCGCAGACCGAGCGTGACACGGCCAACGGGCAGATCATCGTCCCCTTCGAGAACCCGAACCCGGGTGAGATCTCGATCGACATCTTCAGCGGGGATCCGAAGTCGAAGATCGTCCTGGCCCCCGCGACCGGCAACGTGTCGGTGACCGGCAGCGCGGTCAACGGCGACACGGGCACGCGCAAGGTCGTCATCTACAACGAGGGCAACGGGCCGCTCGAGGTGAGCGCGGCGGTGGTGAAGGCGGACTTCGATCTGCCGCCGAAGGTGTGGTCGCTCCCCGCGGCGTTCTCGGCCCTGACCATCGAGCCCGGCGGCGTACGCTCGATCGAGGTCGCCTACGACCTGTCGAAGATCTCCACGCAGAGCGGGCGCGTCGCCGAGTACCTCGAGCTCACCTACTACGACGACTTCACGGGCCAGTCGGAGAAGAAGACCCTGGGTCTCATCGCGGAGAACTCGGGCGGGAAGGCGAACCCGGTCGCGTCGCTGGGCCAGGCGTCGGACTACGCCGGGGCGACGGTGGCGACGGCCTTGACGCTGAGCGGCAGCGGGTCGACGGCGGCCAGCGGGACCATCGACGCCAACGCGTACGTCTACTACCTCACCGCGAAGCCGGCGGGCTCGTATGCGCGCCTCAACGCGCAGACGGGGGCCTCGGCGACCTTCGTGCCCGACGTGGCCGGCAGCTACACGATCGAGCTGGTCGTGTACGCGAAGGACGGCGACTACTACCTCTTCAGCGCGCCCGCGACCGTGACCATCACGGTTGCGCCGTGACTGATGTCCCTGAGCCTCGCGCCGAAGGTGCAGGCGGAGCTGAGCGCCCGGTCGAGGCCACGAGCGAGTACTGGGTCCCGGTGACCTTCCGGGGCGAGCGGGTGTTCGCGCGGAGCCGGGCCGACGGCGTCCTCTGGCTTGGGCCGGGAGGCATGGTCGAGTTCCGCTATCAGGCCGCGGGCAAGAGCTACAAGTCGCGCCCCGAGAGCTTCGAGCGCATCGAAGGTGAGAAGGCGGTCGCGGCCGGGCCGGCGTCGAAGACGAGCGCGCGCCCGAGCGCCAAGGCGAGTGGGGCGGCGACGGGGGCCAAGGCCGGGTCGCACGGGCGGGTTGCGGGTCGCGGTGCGATCGTGGATCTGGCCGGTCGGCGCGGGGCCGACAAGGCCGTGCAGCTCTGGACCGACGGGGCGTGCTCGGGCAATCCGGGGCCGGCCGGGCTGGGCGTGCGCTACGAGTATGGGACCGAGGTGCGCGAGCTCTCGGAGTACCTGGGCGAGGCGACGAACAACGTGGCCGAGCTGTCGGCGATCTTGCGTGGGCTCGAGATGGTCGAGGACCCCGCGACGCCGGTCGACGTGATGACCGACAGCGAGTACTGCCTGGGGCTCCTCGGGCTGGGCTGGAAGGCCAAGGCGAACCAGGCGCTGGTCGAGTCGTTGAGGGCGCGCTACCAGCGGTTCTCCGACGTGTTGCTGGTCAAGGTGAAGGGGCACGCCGGGGTCGAGGGCAACGAGCGCGCGGACGAGCTGGCGCGCACCGCGATCGTCAATCGCAAGACCTCGCGGACCTGAGTCGCAGGGCGGCCCTCCGCATGGGAGGGCACCGCCACGAACGGCGGCTTTCCCCCAGAAGGCTTGATTGCACGGGCTGCACGCACCGATGGCGCGTGGCGCGGGCCCGTCGGAGGGGGCGGAGGACCGCGTGAAAGGCCGGTGTTCAGGTGTCGCTGAACAAACTTGACGGTGCTACGCGTGTTCAGTAGAACCAGCGTGCTCACCTGAACACGGCGCACCGCCTAGTGGTACGTGGATCGGGTGGCGTGTTGCGTGTCGGGCCCTCGCCAGGAGGGCTCCGCGGCGCGCGACGCTCTCGCCCACACGTCGAGGGGCCTTTCTTCCGTTCGCGATCCTCGCGGTCGGAGTGTCGGGCCGGCTCTGGCAGGAGATCTCACGGTCATGACGGGTCGCGACAAGCTCACCGATCGACAGCAGGAAGTGCTCGACTTCATCCAGGCCAAGATCCAGCGGGACGGCTATCCCCCGACCATTCGCGAGATCGGCGACCAGCTCGGGATCCGGTCGACCAATGGGGTCAACGACCACCTGAAGGCGCTCGCGAAGAAGGGCTACCTCCAGCGGACCGAGGCGAAGAGCCGCGCGTGCGTGCCGACTTCGGCCAAGGGTGAGGGGCACCTGCGCGAGGTGAGGGATCCGGCGCGCGAGGCGCTGCGATCCGACGTCGTGCCGGTCGACATCGAGACCGAGATGATCGACATCCCGATCCTCGGCAAGATCGCGGCCGGACAGCCGATTCTCGCGCTCGAGCAGCAGGAGGACACGGTCCGGATCGACCGCTTCTTCCTCGGCAAGAACAAGGACGTCTTCGGCCTGAGGGTCGTCGGCGAGTCGATGATCGAAGATGGGATCCACGACGGGGACTTCATCTTCGTGCGCAAGCAGCGGCAAGCCCCGCGCGGGTCGATCGTGGTCGCGCTCATCGACGACGAGGCGACCGTGAAGCGCTACTACCCCGAAGGCGATCGCATCCGCTTCCAGCCGTCCAACAGCACGATGCAGCCGATCTACGTGGCCGCGAGCGAGTTCCGCGACACGCAGATCCTCGGCGTGGTGGTCGGCATCTATCGCCGCATGGACTGAGCGGTGGGGGCGATCCCCATACGCCAAGGAGCAAGCGTTCCCGTTCTCGACTTGCGCCGGGGATGGTCTGAAGGAACGCGGAAGGCCAACGCCGCGCTCTGCTGAAGGGGCCGCGGTGGGGGGCGAGGCGTGCCCAGATGCAAGGAAGGCGCGAAGGGAACGCGGAGGCGACCTC
>JAEUKJ010000768.1 GCA_016792665.1 Deltaproteobacteria bacterium
TTCTTGCCGATGCAGTCCGAGGTCTTCCCCGACCGCGACCACTTCGGCCGCATCTTCTACAACCAGGCCCGCCTCTCGGCCGCCGACGTCCCGCAGATCGCCTGCGTGCTGGGCTCGTGCACGGCCGGCGGCGCGTACGTGCCGGCGATGAGCGACGAGACCGTCATCGTCAAAGGGCAGGGGACCATCTTCCTCGGCGGCCCGCCGCTGGTCCGCGCCGCGACCGGCGAGGTCGTCACGGCCGAAGAGCTCGGCGGCGCCGACGTGCACGCGCGCCACTCGGGCGTCGCCGACCACTACGCCGTCGACGACCGCGACGCCATCCACCACGTGCGCCGCATCGTCGCGACCCTGAACCGTCGCAAGCACATCGACGCCGCGCTGACCCAGACCGAGCCGCCGCGCTACGACCCGTCCGAGATCTACGGCATCGTATCGCAGAGCCTGCGCGTCCCCTACGACGTGCGCGAGGTCATCGCGCGCATCGTCGACGGGTCGCGCATGGCCGAGTTCAAGCCGCTCTACGCGACGTCGATCGTCACGACGTTTGCCCGCATCCACGGCATGCCGGTCGGCATCGTCGCCAACAACGGCGTCCTCTTCTCGGAGTCGGCGCTGAAGGCCGCGCACTTCATCGAGCTCTGCGGCCTCCGGAAGATCCCGCTCTTGTTCCTCCAGAACATCTCGGGCTTCATGGTCGGGCGCGAGTACGAGCGCCGCGGCATCGCGAAGGACGGCGCCAAGATGGTGCACGCGGTCGCGACGGCCAACGTGCCGAAGCTCACCGTGCACATCGGCGGCAGCTTCGGGGCCGGCAACTACGGCATGTGCGGCCGCGCGTATCAGCCGCGCTTCCTCTGGACCTGGCCCAACTCGCGCATCAGCGTCATGGGCGGCGAGCAGGCCGCGGACGTGCTGGCCACCGTCAAGGAAGACCAGCTCGCGCGCGCCGGCAAGGCCTGGACCGCGGAGGAGAAGCAGGCCTTTCGGCAGCCGACCCTCGACAAGTACGAGCACGAGGGCAGCCCCTACTTCGCGACGGCGCGCCTCTGGGACGACGGCATCATCGACCCGAAGGACACGCGCACCGTCTTGGGCCTGTCGCTCTCGGCGGCCTACAATGCGCCGATCCCCGACTGGCGCCCCGGCGTCTTCCGCATGTGAGGAGTTGAGCGAACCATGAGCCATCTCGTCATCGAGCGACACGACAAGGTCCTCACCGTCACGCTGAACCGGCCGGAGATCGGCAACGCCTTCAACGGCGAGCTCATCGCGGAGCTCACTGCGTTCTTCGGCGACGGCCTCGCGGCCGAGACCGGCGTCCACTGCGTGGTCCTTGCGGCCGCCGGCAAGCACTTCTGCGCCGGCGCGGATCTCGCGTGGATGAAGCAGACCGCGAGCTTCGGCAAGGTCGAGAACGCGGCCGATGCGCGCCGTCTGGCCGGCCTCTTCGAGTCGGTCGACGCCGCGAAGAAGCCGGTCATCGGGCGCATCCACGGGGCGGCGCGCGGCGGTGGCGTCGGGCTGGTCGCGACCATGGACATCCCGGTCGCCTCGGACAAGGCGTCCTTCGCGCTGACCGAGGTGCGTCTCGGCCTCGCTCCGGCCGTGATCTCGCCCTTCGTGATCCGCAAGATCGGCGTGCCGCGGGCGCGCGAGCTCTTCGTGACGGGCGAGACCTTCGGCGCGGCCGAGGCGCTGAGCTACGGTCTTGTGAACCACGTCGTGCCCGAGGCCGAGCTCGACGCGAAGGTGGCCGAGCGCGTGAAGCAGGTCCTCTTGGGCGGCCCGCTGGCGCTCGCCGCATGCAAGGATCTCGCGCGCACCGTGACGCGCCTCTCGGACGACGAGGCCATCGTCAAGACGGCCAACCTCATCGCCGAGCTGAGGGCGAGCCCCGAGGCCCAGGAGGGCATGCGCGCCTTCCTCATGAAAGACCAGCCGAAGTGGACGAAGTGAGCATGCCGAAGAAGATCACCAAGGTGCTCATCGCCAACCGCGGCGAGATCGCGGTGCGGATCGCGGCCACCCTGCGCGCGATGGGGATCCGTACCGTCGCCGTCGCGTCGGATGCCGACCGCGATGCGATGCACGTCAAGGCCTGCGACGAGGTCGTCTTCATCGGGCCGGCGCCCGCGCGCGAGAGCTACCTGCGGGTCGACAAGATCTTGGAAGCGGCGCGCACGACGGGCGCCGACGCGGTCCACCCGGGCTACGGATTCTTGAGCGAAAACGAAGACTTCGCGGAGGCGATCGGCGCCGCGGGGCTCACCTGGATCGGCCCGCCCGTGCGCGCCATCACCGAGATGGGCAGCAAGATCGCGGCGCGTAAGACGATGGAAGCGGCCGGGGTGCCCGTCGTGCCGGGCGTGCACGACGCGGGGCAGGGGGTCGAGGCCCTCTGTGCGGCGGCCGAGCGCATCGGCTTCCCGGTGCTGGTGAAGGCCGCGGCCGGCGGCGGCGGCAAGGGCATGCGCGCGGTGCACGCGGCCAGCGATCTGGTCGAGGCCATCGAGGCCGCGCAGCGCGAGGCCCAGGCGAGCTTCGGCGACGGCTCGGTCTATCTCGAGAAGCTGCTCGTCCGACCGCGCCACGTGGAGATCCAGATCTTTGGGGACACGCACGGGCGCGTCGTGCACCTCGGCGAGCGCGAGTGCTCGATCCAGCGACGCCACCAGAAGGTCGTCGAGGAGAGCCCCTCGCCGGTGCTGACGCCCGAGCTGCGGGCCGCCATGGGAGCGGCCGCGGTGCGTGCCGGCGAAGCGGTTGGCTACGTCGGCGCGGGCACGGTCGAGCTCATGCTCGACGAGCGCGGCGGGTACTACTTCCTCGAGATGAACACGCGCCTCCAGGTGGAGCACCCGGTGACCGAGGGCGTCACGGGACTCGACCTCGTACGGCTGCAGGTGAAGGTCGCCGAGGGCGAGCCCTTGCCCGAGCCGCCGGCACTGCGTGGGCACGCCATCGAGGTGCGCCTCTACGCGGAGGACCCGTCCCAGGGCTTTTTGCCGCAGGTCGGCAAGCTCCTGCGCTATCGGCTGCCGGCGATGCCCGGGATCCGCCTCGACACGGGCTTTGCCGAGGGCGACGAGGTCAGCGTCCACTACGACCCGATGCTCGCCAAGCTCATCGCCACCGGCGAGGACCGCGAGCACGCGCGGCTGCGCCTCGTCGCGGCCCTGGATGCGTGGGAGGTCCACGGGGTCCAGACCAACCTCGCGCTTTTGCGCGCCATCGCTTCGCACCCGGCCTACGCCGCCGGCGCGACGCACACCGGCTTCATCGCCGAACACTGGCCGGATGGCTTCGCGCGGCCCGAGCCGAGCGACGACGCGCTCATCGCGCTGGCCGTCGCCGAGGCGATGGGCCTTGGGCGCGAAGGCGGGGCGAGCGAGGTCGCGAGCGCGGGCAGGCCGAGCGGCGTCGAGACCTGGCGTGAAGTCGGAGCGTGGCGCGGAGGGACGCGATGAGCTGGCGCATCGGAGAGACGACCTACGCGGCCGACCAGCTGCGCGCCGAGTCCGCGGGGGCGCCGGGGCGCTATCGCGTGACGATCGTCGGGCCGGAGGGGCCGCGGGTGATCGAGGTCGCGGCGCGGCGCGAGGCCGATGGCACGCTCGTGCTCGAGCGCGACGGGCGGGTCACGCGCGCGCTGGTGAGCCGCGCGGGCGACACGCGCTGGGTGACGGTCAAGAACCGCGGCGGCGAGACGCTGAAGGCGGTCAAGGTCGAGGCACGGCGCGGGAGCGCGAGTGAGGCGCACGCGGGCGGCCTCGAGGCGCCGATGCCGTCCAAGGTGACGCGCGTGCTGGTCGCCGTGGGGGATCTCGTGACGAAGGGGCAGACCCTCATCACGCTCGAGGCGATGAAGATGGAGCACGCGCTGAAGTCGCCGCGCGCCGGTCGGGTGCGCGAGGTGCATGCGGTCGCGGGCGAGCTCGTGCAGCCGGGCAAGGCGCTGGTCGTCGTGGAGGACGAGGCATGAGCGAGCGGATTCGGCCGGGCGAGCGCGTCGAGGTGACCGAGGTCGGGCCGCGCGACGGGCTCCAGAACGAGAAGGTCGTGCCGTCGACGGCCGCGAAGATCGCCTTCATCGAGGCCCTGGTCGACGCGGGCGCGAGGCAGATCGAGGTGGGGAGCTTCGTGTCGCCGCGCTGGGTGCCGGCCATGGCCGACAGCGAGGCGGTCTTCGCCGGGCTCACGCGGCAGCCGGGTGTGCGCTACCTGGCGCTGGTGCCGAACCAGCACGGCTATCAGCGCGCGGTCGCGGCGGGGTGTGACGCGGTGGCCGTCTTCACGGCGGCCAGCGAGGGCTTTGCGCGGGCCAACATCAACACCACGATCGCGCAGAGCTTGAGCGAGTTCCGCGGGCTCGCCGCGCAGGCGCGGGCCGAGGGCGTGGCCGTGCGCGGCTACGTATCGACCGTCTTCGCGTGCCCCTACGACGGGCCGACCCGGCCCGAGCAGGTCGTGCCGGTGGTCGAAGAGCTGCTAGCGATGGGCTGCTACGAGGTGAGCCTCGGCGACACGATCGGGGTCGGGACGCCGAGCCACGTCGAGCGGTTGCTGGACGCCGTGCTGGCGCGCGTGCCCGCCGAGTGCGTGGTCATGCACTTCCACGACACCTGGGGCATGGGCGCGGCAAACGCGTGGCGCGCGCTCGAGCTCGGCGTGCGACGCTTCGACGCGAGCGCGGGTGGTCTCGGCGGGTGTCCCTTCGCCAAGGTCGCAACCGGCAACGTGGCAACCGAGGACCTCCTCTATCTGTTCGCCAACGCGGGACTCGAGACCGGCTACGATCTGGCGAAGGTCGCGCGCGCGGTCCGCGGGCTTGCCGGCCTCCTGGATCACCCGCTCGCGAGTCGCGTTCACAAGGCGCTCGGCCCGGTCTGAGCCGCGCCGCCGATGCCTCTGGGGCCGCGGTGCCCCTCGCGATGCGGGGCGCGCCGGTCCGGGACTTGCGCGGTCCATTGCATGTGTTAGCGTCTGTAGGTCGGTCCCAGCGCAACATCATGGTCACTCGTCGATGTCGCTGCGCGTGCCCGCGTTCCTACGCCGGAGAGCCCCTGGCCCCGCTCGGAACCCCACGTCGTGGCCTCGGCGCTGACCTCGCGTTCAGAACATCGCTCGCTCGGACCGCACGCGTCGTCGGGTCGGAGCTCGCGAACAAGCAATCGAGGCGCTCATGCAAGGCAAGGGATTCAAGGAAACGCTGGGGTTCTGGAAGAACCTGGAGAAGGGCAAGAAGGAAGAGCAGCAGGGCAAGAAGCCTGCGGCCAAGGCCGATCTCGCCGGCAAGCCCTTTGCCGAACAGGAAGCCTTCCTCCAGCCCGGCGGCGGCGCGGACATGAAGGTCGCGCCCGAGCAGGGTCTCGGCCTTCCGACGATGCTCGCCTCCCTCTACGAGAACATGGAGGAAGAGGGTCCCGAGGGCGAGGTGGAGGACGAGAAGTCCAAGCTCGCCGGCCTCATCAAGGAAGTGCGCGAGCACGAAGAGGTCGAGGGCGAGGCCAGCGAGGCGATGGAGCTCATCGAGCAGGGCGGAATCGCGAAGTACCTCGACCTCGAGAAAGAGGAAGAGGAAGAGGCGGTTCACGAGGAAGAGCACGCCGAAGAGCACAAGGTCGAGGAGCACGAGCACCACGAGGAAGAGCACGAAGAAGAGCACGAGCACGCGCACGAGCCCGAGCACGAGGAAGAAGAGGAGGAGGAGGTCGAGGAGACCGTGACGGTCGAGGAGACCCCCGAGCACGAGAACGAGCCCGAGGAAGCCCACGAGCACGAAGAGGAAGAAGAGGAAGAGAAGAAGAAGGCCGAGCCGATCATCGCCGCGCCGGTGGCCAAGTCCAAGGCCAAGGTGAAGTCCAAGCGTGCCAAGGCCAAGGCCAAGGCGCGTAGGAAGGCCAAGGCCAAAGCCAAGGCCAAGCGCAGGAAGGCCAAGGCCAAGGCGAAGGCGCGTCGGGCCAAGGCGCGTCGGGCCAAGGCCAAGCACAAGGGCAAGGGCAAGACCAAGCACAAGGGCAAGTCCAAGCACAAAGGCAAGGGCAAGACCAAGACCAAGGGCAAGGCGAAGGGCAAGGCCAAGAACAAGAGCAAGGGCAAGTCGAAGTCCAAGTCCAAGTCGAAGAACAAGGGCAAGGGCAAGGGCAAGTCGCGAGCGACTGCCGCTCTCTGAGCGAGGGTCGCGCGCAAGTAAGTCTCGTGAGAGAAGGGGCGCGAGCTTCCTTGGGCAGGGCGACCTGCCGTGGAAGGCGCGCCCTTTTCCTTTGGCGTTGAGTCGTTCGCGAGTGAGGCCTGGCGACTGCCGCCGGCCCCGAACCCCGAGAGCACCCGATGAAGAAGAAGACCCCGGTGGCGAGCACGGCGAAGAAGGCGGCGCCGGCCCCGCTCCAGCCGTTCGACAAGTACCTCTACTACTTGAACTCGGTGCAGTCGCCCGACGAGAACATGGCGTTCCTGCGGACGATCTACCTGGATCAGCGCGGGGTCGTGCCGCCCGGACTGACCCTGCGCGAGGACTTCTGCGGGACCTTCGCGAACTCGTGCTCATGGGTGAAGCTCGGGCCGAGCTACGTCGCTCACGGCATCGACCTCGACCCCGAGCCGATCGCCTACGGGCGCGAGCACTACCTGCCGGAGCTGCCGGCCGAGGCCCGAGCGCGCGTGCACATCACCGAGGGGGACGTGCTCGAGAGCCCGCTCGCGAAGTGCGACCTCGCCGCGGCGCTGAACTTCTCGTTCTGCTTCTTCCGCGAGCGCGCGGTGCTCAAGCGCTACTTCACGCGCGTCTTCGAGTCGCTCAATGAAGGCGGCGTCTTCGTCCTCGATGTGATGGGCGGCCCCTTCTACCAGGAGACCAACGAGCACGAGCTCGAGCTCGATGAGCCGACGCCCTTCAGCTACTTCCTCGAGCAGGAGAGCTTCGACCCCATCACCTGCGAGGCTCGCTTCCACATCCACTTCAAGCGCAAGGGCGAGCCGAAGCGGAAGAAGGTCTTCTCGTACACCTTCCGCATGTGGGCCCTGCCCGAGCTGCGCGACCTGCTCCTCGAGTGCGGCTTCAAGTCGGTCGACTGCTACTGGGAGGGCACGCTGGACGACGGCGAGGGCAACGGGATCTGGTCACGCATGAAGCATGGCGAGGACTGCGACTCGTGGCTCGCCTACCTCGCCGCGACGCGCTGAGGGGCCGCGCGCCGCGCACGTGCCGCGCCTCAGCTCGCTGAGCGCAGGTCCTCGATCAAGCGATCGACGGTGATGACGCCCTTGACCTCGGGGCCGTCCATGATGACCGCGGTGCGGCTCTGGGTCTCGCCCATCTTGCGCAAGAGCGGCACCAACGGGCCGTCGCCCTCGTGCGTGACGATGTTGCGGTCCATCACGTCGCTGAGGCCGGTGCGCACGCCGCGTGCGGCCGCCGAGGCGGCGAGCACCAACGGCTCGCGATAGACGACGCCGACCACTCGCGCCCCGAAGGTCACCGGGAGGGCACCGAGGCGCGGGTGGGCCCCGAGGATGCGGAGTGCTTCGCCGACGTCGCCTGCCGCCGAGACGGACTCGGCCACGTCGTCCATCGACTCGTGCACGCGGCGCCGCGACATGAAGCCGTGGATGAGGCTCGCACGCTCTTCGGCAGTGCCGGCCAGGACGATCATGACGCCGACGATGACGAGCATGGGCTGCACCGTCGCGAGCCCGGCGACGATGGCCACGGTGGCGAGGCCGCGCCCGATCCGCGCCGCCCAGCGGGTCGAGCGGACGGGCCCGAGCTTGGCGTCGAGGGCCGCGCGCAGCATGCGCCCACCGTCGAGCGGGAAGGCGGGCACGAGGTTGGTGAGCCCGAGCAGGAGGTTGGGCCAGGCGAGGTCCTCGAAGAAGGCCAGGTCGGCGAAGTGGAGGACCAGGAAGGAGACGCCGGCCAGCGCGAGGTTGGTCAGCGGGGCGGCCGCGGCGATCCAGAACTCGGCCTTGGCCGTCGGCGCGCGCTCGGACAGGATCGCGGCGCCGCCCAGTGGATGCAGCAGGATTTGCCGCGTCTCGATCCCGTAGTGGCGCGCCGCGAGGGCGTGGGCCAGCTCGTGGAGGATCAGCGAGACGAGGACCACGAGCGAGACGAGGAGCGTCCGGAGGCGCAGCTCGTCGCTGGGCGCGAAGAAGACCAGCGCGAGGAGCAGGAGGATGAGGCCCACGTGGACCCGGACGGGGATTCCGAAGAGGCGACCCATGCCGATGGACCAACGCGACATTCGCCAAGGGTGAGCGCGCGCCGCGTTCGAGTCCAGAGGCACGCGTGCGATCGAGCCACGGGGGAGCCCGACGCGTGCCCGCGGCGGCGATCGGGCCATCGGGCAGCCTGGCTCCGCCGGGCCTTCGGCGTCGCTCGGTGTCAGGCGCGGTGGCGTGGGGTGGGTGCGCTCGATCGGCCTGTGGTAGAGAGATCACGCGCGACTTGCGACGTCGCGCGAGCCCACGACCGACGAACAGGTGGAGAGCGATGAGGGTCGATGCGACAGCGTGCCCGTGCGGCAGTGGCCAGACCTTTGAGCAGTGCTGCCGGCCCTACCTCGCCGGCTGGGACACGCCCAAGACCGCGGTGGCGCTCATGCGCTCGCGCTACTCGGCCTACGTCGAAGAGGACATCGCCTACCTCGAGGCGACGAGCGGAGGCGCCGCCCTG
>JAEUKJ010000772.1 GCA_016792665.1 Deltaproteobacteria bacterium
ACGCCCCGCCCTCGTAGCCGCGGCTGTCGACACAGACCGCGCCGCCCTTGCACACGAGGCCGACCTCGCACCCCCAGCTCGCGCACGCGCACTCGGCGCTGCCCGGCTCGCAGCCCTGCCGCACGCACACGTCGCCGACGCACGCGCCCTCGCCGCAGCGCCCCTGCCGACACGCACACCCGAGCTCACCGCTGGGGCAGGTCGGCAGGAGGCAGAGGCCTGCGACGCAGCTCAGGAGCTCGCCCTCGGGATCGAGCGCGCAGCCCCCGCCAGCGCCGCACGCGCAGCCCAGCGTGCCCGGGGTGCACCCACTCGGCGCGTTCACGTCCGGGGGCGACGGCGTTCGCGAGTCGACGCTCGCGTCGTCGCTGATGTCGACCTGGGTCGAGGTCCCCTCGCCGTCACACGCGCCCAGCGCAGAGACGGCCACGAGCAAGAGGTGTCGGGCGCGTGTCATCAGTTGCCGCCGAAGATGAAGGACTGGCTCGGCGGGTCCTGCGCCGCCTTCTCCTCGGTGCCCGAGTCGCTGTCGAAGACTCCGGTCGCATACGCCACGCCGCCCAGCACGGCACCGACGACGGTCGACACGAGGAGCACGTCCGGCAGGACGTAGCCGAGCCCGTTCGACTGCGCGGGGTAGATCTTCTGGCGCAGGCGCTCGGTCCGCTTCGCGAGCTTGGTTCGCTGCTTCTCGAGAGACTTTCGCTCGGCGGTGATGGCCGGGGACTCACCCGGGCTGGCCTTCGGGAAGGCGTCGACTTGGGCCGTGAGCGCCGCGAGCTTGGCCTGTCGCTTCTCGAGGTGCGGAACGAGGTGCTTGGTCAACGCCGCAGGCTTCTTCGGGGCTTCGGCCCGCGTCGTCGACGCACCGGCCTCCTCCGCGCCGTTGCCGCCCTTGCCTCCGCGATCCCGGTGTGGCAGGGACTTCTTGCGCCAGGGCTTGACGAAGAGGGAGAAGAGGATGTCGCCCTCGGGGTCCACCGAGGCCACGGGGTTGCCGCCGCCGTAGCTGTATGCAGCCATTGCCTCGCTGAGGCGATCGGTGTTGACCGGGTCCAACACGGAGAAGGCCGGATCGGGCGAGAGCCAGCGCCCCGAGCGCAGGTCGAGCATGCGCAGCCGGAAGTGCAGGAGCCCGCTAGCGTCCTGCTCCTGCCCGCTGAAGCCGATCTCGTCGAGCCAGCCGGTCGAAGCCCGCTCGGTGCCGTAGGGGTTGAAGGTGCGCTCGGCGACGACCTTGCCCTCGGCGTCGGTCACCGCGACGATCGAGCCGCGGATGTCCTCGTGCAGGTGGGCCGTGTCGCCCTGGGCCTTGAAGAGGACGCGGCGCGCGGCGGCGCGCAGGAGCCGCGTCGGGGTGGCGCCTTCGCTCGCGCGGCCGAGCCACGCGTCCGCGATGTCGATGACCTCGTCGCTGTTGGCGTCGGGCAGGAGCTCGCTCGCGAGGTTGTCCGAGCGCAGCCGCGCGACGCGGCGGTCGTCGAGGTTCACGTACACGCTCGCGATGCCGTCGCGCACCACGAAGTCGGGGCCGGCATAGTAGGTCACGCCTCCGCCCTCGAGCTTCAGCACGCGCTCGTCGTCGGGACCGTACGCGACCTCGGTGACCTCACCTTCGGCCGGCGCCGCCTCGACGAAGCGGCCCCGATGGTCCCAGCTCATCTCGAGCGTGCCGCGGCGCGTGGCCTGCCCCGCGGTGTCGTAGGCATAGCCGATCGAGCCCGCCCGGGTGACCGCGTTCGGGCCCGCGCCCTCGCCGTAGGTGTAGGTGCCGACGTGGTCCGTGCTCGTCGCGGCACGGCTCGAGGTGCGCGAGGTCAGGTTGTCGATGGCGTCGTACGTGAAGGCAAAGGTCTCGGCCGCGGCGCCGCTCTCGAGCGTGGCCCCGGTCAAGCGGTTGAAGGTGTCGTAGCCGAAGGTCCCCGCGTGGCTCGGGTGCCCCGCCGCCGTGACCTCGTCGCGCACCGCGAGGATGTTGCTCTCGCGATCGTAGTCCAGCCCGACGTCGATGAACGTGCCGTCCGCGCTCGACGCGGTCGCGCCGTCCTCGCGCAAGAGGGCATCGTAGCGGAAGGTCTCGGTGACGCCGTTGGTGTGCGTGATGCCCGCGCGCCGTCCCTCGGCCGTGTACGAGACTGCCGAGACCACCCCCGCGATGGCGGTCGCTCGCGACGCGGCGTCCCGCGTCACAGTGAGCGTGCGACCATCGGGGTAGGTCGTGCTGGCGAGCTTGTCGTCCCCGTCCCAGGTGAAGGTCGTGTCGAAGCGATGCCCCTCGAGGACGCGGCGCATCAGCACCTGATTGCCGCGCGCGTCATACCCGAACGCGTCGCTCCCGACCGACCCGTCGGGAAGCGGGTAGCGCACCCCGACCATACGCCCCGCGCCGTTCCGGCAGTCGGTGCACGCGGCGTCGCGGTCGTAGAGGGTCTCCTCCATCGTGGCCTCGCGAGCGCTCGGGTCGAAGCGGCGGACCAGTCGATCGACCGCGTCGTACTCGCGCGCCTGGGTCACCCCGCGCGCGTCGGTGCGGCTCGCCTCGAGGCCAGACGGCAGGTACGTGTAGCTCGCCTCGCCTGCGTTGGGGTCGACGGTGCGCACCACGCGCCCGAGGAGGTCGAACTCCTGCACGCGCGTGTGGCCCATCGGATCGGTGACGCCGGCCAGGTTGCCGAGCTCGTCCCAGAGGTAGGTGAAGGTGTCGGCCTCGGTCTTGGTCTCGTAGCGTGCGACGCGCACCACGCGGTCGAGGCCGTCGAAGGTGCGCGTGCTCGGCGTGTCGAGGGCCGCACTCTGCGCGTCGGTGTCGTTGTACTCCCAGGTCGTCACCTCGAGCGGCGCATAAGCCGTGCGCGCGATCGACCCCGTCCCGTAGATCGCGGCGTCGGGCGCCGTCTCGCTGACGACGCGCGTCAGGCCGTCACGCTGGAAGGCGCGGTAGCGGTCGCCACTCGGCGGGGCCGTGGCGCAGGCCCCGGTGCTCGCCTGGTACGGCAGGTAGTCTCTCACCGGCTGGCCCTGCGTGTTGAACACGCGGAAGCCGTCGACCCGCCAGCGCCCGTCGCTCACCTTGTTCATGGTCTGCACGACGCGGCCCCGGCCGTCCTGGCAGGACACGCTCTCGAGGTCGAGGGGCCCGCCGACTGCACGCCGCGCCCGCGCCACGATGCGGCTCACCGGGTCGGCCAGCTCGTAGGCGAAGGTCATGGTCGGCGCCTCGCGGCTGTCGCCCGGGCGCACGATGGCCGCGAGCCGTCCGTGCTCATCGTAGGCATAGCTCGACGCGTTCCTCGGCGTGAGGTCGTCGGCCCCGACCCGCACGCGGTACTCGGTCTTCTCGCTGATATAGAGGAACGACGACTCGTAGCTCAGGTCCTGCACGAGGTCGTGGTCGCCCGCGTGCACCGTCACCCGGGTCACGCGCAGGCCGCGCTCGTCGAAGGTGTAGTCGCGACGATGGCGCGTCGGATCGGCCGCGTCGGCGTTGGGGCTCAAGCGGGCGACCATGTTGCCCTGGGCGTCCCACTTGTAGCGCAGCGTCGGCACGACCTCGGTCGCGGACACGCGATCGGTCACGCGCGTCACGAGGCCGTTGGTGGCCTTGCCGAGCGCCAGGCCCACGAACTCCGGCCCATCGTAGAAGGTCTGTCGCTCGCTGGCCCGGGCGCCCTCGACGCCCGTCACCGTGACGCTGCTCTGCAGGCCGACGAGCCACGCCCCACCCGTGTCGACACCGGGCGTGATGTAGCGCGTCGTCGTGATGCGCTCGTCACCCGTGCACTCGGCGCCGCACGGCCCCGAGCTCTGGTTGGCCGGCAGCGTGGGGCACGCACCGCACCCAGTGAGCGCGTCTCGCGCGCCGAGGCCGATCACCCCGAGCTCGCGCTGCTCGGTCATATTGCCGTAGCCGTCGTAGTCATACTCGGTGCGCACCGTCTTCCACGCCGCGGTCGCCGCGCCCTCCTGGTGGGTCGTCTCGGTGGCGAGGCGGCACACGTTCCGCACCGGCGGGTCGGTCACGGGCACGTCGGCGACCGGGCAGTCACCGTAGGTGTGGTGTTCGTCGCGCAGCGGTGAATCGAGGCTCTCACCGCCAAAGGTCGCGTCCGACAGCTTGAGCCCGCGGTGGTAGACGTCCTCGCGCCCGACGTCGAAGAGCATCACGTCGAGGGCCGGGTCCTGCCCGTCGTCTTCGTCCGTGACGAGGTACTTCTCGACGCGCTCGAAGCCGCGGAAGTCCTTCTCGTCCCCGTCGTAGTAGCCGTCGCGATAGCTCAGCGTCTCGCGCGTGTGCACGCCGCTGCCGTCGTCGTTGCCGGTCAGCGTGACGAAGCTGTCGATGGCGGTCACGACGTTCATGCTCTGCGGCAAGGGGTAGCGCCACGCGCGGTCGGTGCCGGCGTCGCGCGCGCGCTGGGCGATGGACGTCCCGTACGCCATGGTGCGCACCCAGCCGATGCCGTTGTCGATACGCGCGAGCAGGTTCGGTCGCACCGGGAAGAGCTCGAGGAAGCGCACGTGCCCATTGCTCGCGACCCACACCACGTCGTCGGTGCCGTTGCCGTTCATGTCGGCGAAGAGCACCGTCTCGGCGCCGGTGCGCTCGGGGATGTCCCCTTCGACGTCGGCGCTCTTGATGTCCCTCCGGCTCGCGAAGCGGCCGGCGTTCTCGTTGCGCCACGTGCTGACGGTCGTGCCCGCGACCAGCACGAGGTCGTCGAGGCCGTCGCCGTCCAGGTCCTGGAGGACCGCGTTGTCGAGGTCGCCCGAGGCGAGGCCGACGACGGCGATGGTCGTCCACGTCGCCGACCAGCGGCCGAAGCCGAGGTTCAGCTTGTACTGCAGGTTGGTCGTCGCGCCGTCGGCGACGAGGCGGACCGGGTCCTGGAGGCCGTCGCCGTTCATGTCGGCCAGCTGCAGCTCCTCGGTGTCGAAGGCCGAGCCGATCGCCTCGACCGTCACGGCCTGGTAGCCAGTCCCGGTGTTGCGCGACACGACTGCCGTCGCGTTGTCGGGGGTGCGCAGGAGATCGATGCGCTTGTCGTTGTCGTAGTCGAAGAAGCGCATGCCGAGCGGGTCGGCGCTGCTCGCCGGATCACCGGGGTCGTCGCTCAGGGTCGGCAGGTCGCCCGGGCTCTCGAGGCACGCGCTGCCGCTCCAGTCGCCCGAACCGTTGTTGCAGAGGGCGATGCCGTTGACCTGGTCCACGATGTCGGTGAAGCCGTCGCCGTTGACGTCGAGGAGCTGCACGCCGGGGTTGCTCAGGATGAAGGACGAGCCGGCGGTGGTCGCCGCGCTGGTCACGACCTGGCCGGTGAAGCTCGGCCGACCTTCGGTGGACAGCCGGCTGATGTGGAAGCGGTGATGACCGGTGGCGTCGCTCTCGAGCACGTCGGGCAGCGAGTCGCCGTTGATGTCGATGAGCGAGGCGAGCCCGGTCTGGATGTCGACGCCGCCGGGCAGCGTGCCCATGTCGACCATGAACGGGGTCTCGCACCCGAAGGCGCAGGTGCCGGCCAGCGTGCGCGTGTACGTGAAGTGGTGGGCGATCGGGTGCAGGCCGCCGTCGCGCCCGCGCTCGGTGATGCTCGCGAGCCGCGTCGTGCCGCCGCTGGCCCCGACCGACTCGTAGGCCAGATCGTAGCGGCGGATGGGCGTCGTGTCCGAGAGGACCTGGATCGTGGTGAGGCGCCGCGCGAGCTGGATCTCGAAGCCGGGCGTCGCGTCGGAGCGCACGTCGGCGCGCGCCTCGTAGCCCATGCGGATCGAGAAGCGCGGCGTCGCCAGCCCGCCGAAGCCGTACTGGATCTCGTCGGGCACCGGCCAGCCGTCCTGCTTGGTGTAGGTGTGCACCATGCGGCGACCGACGCTGTCGCGCATCTCGACGAGGAGGTAGCGGAAGGTGCGCCCATCGGCACCCTGGACGCGCGCGGACGGCACGAGGGTGCCGCTCGGATCGGCCCCGAACCAGCCCACGCGGCCATCGGGGTACTCGGCGGTCCAGTAGCCGGAGGCGCCCGCGCCGTACCAGCGATAGCGCACGAAGTCGCCCTCGAAGCGTGCGCGATAGACGCGGCTCCCCTCGAGCGTGCCCACGTTGACGAGCTCCTCGCCACCGTCGGCCGCGAACAGGTCGTCGGTCGTGTAGGTCGGCAGCCCCTTCGACACCATGCGCTCGATGCTCGGCACGCCGAGCTCCCAGCCGATGCCCGCGAGCCCGGTTCCCTGGCCCGAGGCGTACGCCAGGGCGAGCCGCGGGGTCATGGTGGGGTTCGCGCCCTGCGGCACGCGGATCGGAACGTTGAAGCTCGCGCTCCCCATGTTCGCGTTGACGTCGACGTTCTCGCCGATGCCGCCGATCGAGCCGGGGCCATCGGGCAGCGAGACGCGTTCGTCGGACAGACCGTTCTGCGCGCGGGCGCCGGGGATCGAGAGCGCGGCCGCGACGAGGGCGATGAGCGGGGGCAGCTTGGTCATAAGGAACGAGACTCCTCGACGGTGCGGAGCGATGAGGGCGGTGTTCATCGGAGGGTCACCACGGCGTTGGGGATGACGGCGCCGGCGGCATCGACGCAGCGCGCCTCGGCCACGGTGGCCACGGGGCTGCCCGTGCCGAGGACCTCGACCGCGCCGCTCGGGAAGTCGGCGTCGCTCTCACGGATGACGGCGATCGCGACCCGCGGCGCCTCGCGCACGAAGGTCCCGCGCACCCCGGCCGCGAAGCGGACCTCGCCGACGCGCCCGCCACCCTCTACAAGGAGGACCTCGCAGCCGCGCGCCCCGGCGGGGAGCACGAGGCCGGTCGTGACCTCGGCCACGCACACGCCGTCGACGCATGCCAGCCCCGTGTCACAGGTGCGGTCGGTGCGGCACGGACAATCGGCGACCCCGGCGCGGCCCTCGCAGCTCGCGGTGTCGTTCGTCGTGTCGGGGCTCGTGTCCGGCGTGTCGGCAGTGTCCGTCGTGTCGGATGCGGGCTTCGCGTCTTCGCCGCAGGCCCCGATCGCGAGGGCGAGCGCGGCGAGGAGGGGCATCAGAGAGCGGGACTCGGACTGGGGGAGCGACATGGGGCCTCGTCGGAGAGAGGGCATTGGAATTCCGCGACCGGCCCCATCACGCCGAGGGCACGCGGGGGCGTGCACCGGTCACCGCCGAAGGTCTGGCTCAGCCAGGCTCTCAGCGGTTCATCGGCGAGCGTCGTTCATGACGGAATGGAAAGGGGTGGGCGCGCGGATCGCGGGCAATGAAGGGGACTCACGAAGTCCGCCTGCAAAAGCCGACAACAAATAATGTTGCGACATCGCCGACCGGTCCGCGCCCGCGCGCTCAGTCCGTCAGGGCCTCGAGCAACCAGGCTCGCGCGGCCCGCCAGTCGCGCTCCACGGTGCGCTCGCTGACCTCGAGGACCGACGCGATCTCGACATTGGTCATGCCGGCCAAGAACCGCATCTCGACGATCTCCGCGCCGCGCGGGTCGAACGAGCTCAGCCGCTCGAGCGCGTCCGACAGCGCCTCGATCCGGACGTCGATCGGCGTCTGGCCGCCGCCGGTCAGCGTCACCCGCGCCCAGCCGGTCCCGTGCTTCTCGGTCCGCTTGCGTCGCGCCCGGTCGACGAGGATGTGTCGCATCGCGGCCGCCGCGGCCGACCGGAAGTGCGCCTCCGACCGCCAGGTCGCCCGCTCGTTGGCCGCGAGCCGGACCCACGCGTCGTGCACCAGGGTCGACGGGCTCAACGAGACTTCGTCTTTGCGCCGCCGCCGCAAGAGCGTACGCGCGGCACCCTTGAGCTGATGGTAAACCGCCTCGTTCAGGCGATCGGGAACGAAGCCTCCTTCATCGGCCGCCTCGGCCTTGCCATCCGACTCTTGCGCCACACCCCCTCCACGATGACGCGACCTCTTAGCAGACGTCCGTTCGCCGTCAACGCCTCCCCCAGCCTGCCCGGCGCGCTGGCGCGGATGCAAAAAACGCAGCATCATGGGGACATTGGCCGCGCGACCGATGCTCTCGTGCCGCGGATTCGGAGGCTGATTCGATGCCGCGCATGGGCACCGCGGAGGGGCGCGCCTACCAGGTCTTCAAGTCGCTGCTCGACCTCGACGCGGGCGAGGTCGACGCGGCCCTCGCGCGCCTCGCGTCGACCGACCCCGAGGTCCACACCGAGGTCGCGCTCCTCATCGCGCGCGACCGCAAGAGCGACGTGCTGCTCGACCGCCCGGGGGCCGGCGCCGACGAGCTCCTCGCGGCCGACCTCCTGACGAGCATGATGGCGCGCGGCGAGCTCGAGCCGGACGACGTCCCCGAGCGCATCGGCCCCTACCGACTCCTCGGCGAGCTCGGCCGCGGCGGCATGGGCGTCGTCTACGAGGCCGAACAAGACGCCCCACGGCGACGCGTGGCGGTGAAGACCGCGCACGCCTGGCTCCGCACCCCCGAGCTCGCCGACCGCTTCCGCTTCGAGGTCCAGGCCATGGCCTCGCTCCGGCATCGCGCCATTCCCCGCCTCTTCGAGGTCCGCGAGGAGGGCGGCACGACCTGGATGGTGATGGAGCTCGTGCGCGGCGAACCCCTCGACCTCTACGCCGCGCGGCTCCCGCTCCACCAGCGCCTGCGCCTCTTGATCGAGATCGCCGACGGGGTCTCTCACGCGCACGCGGCCGGCATCGCCCACCGCGACCTGAAGCCCGCCAACATCGTCGTGTCCGAAGGCCACCCGCGCATCCTCGACTTCGGCCTGGCCAGCGCCCTCGACGAAGCCTCCCAAGGCGCCGGCACCCTTGCCTACATGGCGCCCGAGGTCCTCGAAGGGGGCGAGGCCGACCATCGCGCCGACCTCTACGGCCTGGGCGTCATCCTCTTCGAGGTCGTCTGCGGCGAGCGTCCCCCCTCGAGCCGCGGCGAGACCCGCTCCGAGCTCCGCGCCAACAAGGCCGCGATGCCCCCGCGCGTGAGTGGTCGCCGCGACCTCCCACGCGACCTCGACTTCATCCTCGCGCGCGCCCTCCATCCCGACCCCACCCAGCGCTACGCCAGTGCCCAGGCCTTCGCCGCCGACCTCGAGGCCACCCTCGCCGGTCGCCCCGTCTCGGCCCGCAAGGCGACCCTGGCCTATCGCCTGCAACGCGCCATGGGTCGCCAGCGACGCCCCCTCCTGGCGGTCGGGCTGACCCTGCTGGTGGCCAGCCTCATCGCCGCCTCCATCGCCTTCTTGCGTCTACGCGACGACGCGGCCGCCCGCGCCGAGCGTGAGCGCGTCGCCCAGGAGCGCCTGACCCTGCTCGTCGCGCGCGACGCCGAGCTCCGCCGCCGCGGTGAGGCCGCCGAAGCCGAGGCCCTCTTCAGCTACTTCGTGCGCGCCCCCGACCACGCCGGCACTCGCGCCCTCCACGAGGCCTGGCTCTGGTGGGGTCGCACCATGCGCTCCCTCTCGGAGCCGCGCGCCACCCTCGAGCCCGTCGAGCCCCGCTTCGGCGACGCCTCACGCGAGGCCTTCGCCGAGGCCTATGCGAACGCCATCGACGAAGACGGCCGCGTCACCGCGCTGCTCGAGCTCGGTCGCTTCTTCTTGCGCTGGGAGGGCTTCGACGGCGTGCGCCGCGTGCTCGAGCTCCTGAGCTCACCCGGCTCACGCCGCCCCGAGGTCGACGCCCTGCGCTTCGCATCCTCGCTCGAGACCCGCTCGCTCGCCCTCGCAGCGACCCTCGACGACGCCCGCGCCCGCGCCCTCGCACCCATCCTCCGCCCCCTCTCAAGCGGCGCCCGCCTCGGCTTCGTCACCACCGGCGCCGGCCAGATGACCCCGATGCCCCCTGACGACCACGCGCTGCTCCCGAGCGTGAAGGGCCCGCTCATCGGCGTCATCGACCAGCCCTCGAAGCGGCTCTCCGTCCTCGATGCCGAGCTCCGCGTCGTGGCCCACCTCGACCTCCCGACCAACACGCGCTTCGGCCTCGACCTGCCTCACCTCCTCCGCGGCATGGAGCAGTGCGCGGTCGTCCCCCTCGAGACCGGTCACCTCAGGCTCTACTGCCTCGACGAGACCACCCATCCTCCGACCTTTCGCGAGCTCGTCGAGCTCCCCATCGACTCCCTCCATGTCGCCATCGGCTGGCTCGGACCCGATGGTCCCGAGGCCCTCTTCGGCACCGCGGCCGGCGACCGCGCGCTCTACCACTGGTCGCGCCGCGGCCTGGTGCAGCTCCCTCCCGAGGTCGTCGGCCCGCCCTCGGACGTCGACGCCCTCCTCCGCGCCGACCTCGACGGCGATGGCGAGCCCGAGATCATCGCCTCCTTCGGGGCCTGGCGCGCCTACGATCTCCGCGTCCTCCGCCAGACTGACGGCGGCTTCGTCGTGCGCGCGCGCAAGCGCATGGGTGTCGTGCACCAGCTCGGGCTCCTCCACCCGAAAGACGGCCCGCCGCTCCTCGCGCTCACCAAGCACGACGCCTACCCGAACCCGACCGTGTTCGGCGCCGCCAACCCCTTCGGCGTCCGCGCCGGGGTCTATCTCCTCGAGCTCTCCGGGGACGCGCTCCGCGAGCGCGCGATGATCCCCTACCTCAGCGACACCCGCCTCGAGCCGACCCCTCATCGCATGGTGATCGGCGACTTCGACGGCGACGGCCTCGAAGACCTGGCCCTCGGCTGCGCGTACCTCGAGCTCGGCGTCCTGCTCGAGCTCCGACTCCGCCAGGGCGATCGCGAGGTCATGCGCTTCGAGCTCTTCGGCCAGGGCGGCGGCCTCGTCCTCAATCGCCTGGTCGCGTGCGCCCCCAGCCAGGGCCTCTCGGCGTCGGCCGACCTCCAGCCCTTCCGCCACGACGTCGCCGACGAGCACCTC
>JAEUKJ010000775.1 GCA_016792665.1 Deltaproteobacteria bacterium
CACCGGCGGCCGGCAACTGCGCTCGCCCTTGCATGAATGGGCCGGCTGTGGTGCATTGACCGCTCAGTCAAGGGCGAGTCGTCTGCCCCTGACCGTCTGTGATCTGGTGAGGGCCGCGCGGTCCCGCCAGGCCTTCGTCAGTCGGCATTGCGGGGTGCTCATGTTCGAACGGCTCGTCCCGGTGGGGATCGTCGCTGGGTGTCTCGTGACGGGACTCGTCGCGTGTGTCGAGGGCGCCGAGCCGGGTGGCAAGGTCGCGGTCGGCATCGCCGCGCTGGAGCTGCCCGGGGTCAGCAACGCCTGCTTCACGCTGAGCGTGCACAACGGTGCGCCGGGGGCCGGGGGCCAGCTCGTGTGGACCCGACCTGGCGTCTGCGCCGACGACTTCGGCGACGGCACGGGCTCCATCGCCTACGTCGGCACCTGCGACGCGAACGTGCCCAACGACAACGTCGTGTCCCTCGTGCTGGAGGACCTCTACACCGGCACGCCGCCCGCGGCCCTGGGCGGTGTCGGCTACGTCAACCCGTGCCCTGCCAACCAGCCGTGCAAGCGCAGTGTCCCGTGCCTCGAGAATGCGGATGCCGCGGTGACCTTCAACCTCACCGTCATGCGCGATGCGGACCAGGGCTTCTTCGACATCGCCGTGAACTTCGCCGACGTCTTCTGCTCGGCGAAGTTCGACTGCCTGGACAGTGAAGGCGACACCCTCGAGCTCCTGCACGACCCCGCCACCGGCGACCGCGCCCCGACCGGCGTGCTCGGCTTCGCCTGCACCAGCGGCCAGGGTGAGACCACCTGGCTGCACATGGACGACATCGTCATCACCTGCCAGGGCGGCACGACCACGGTCGACCCGAGCCCGGGCGTCTGCAGCGACGACCCGACGTTTTCAGACGACACCTTCGCGCCCGCGTGGAGCAGCGGCTTCATCGCCGGCGGCAACGTGCCGTCCGGCAACTTCGGCACGTTCAGCACGGCGCAGGTCACGGGCGGCGGCAACACCACGCCGACCGATCCCGACCCCTACCTCGAGGCCGACATCACCAACCGCGGTGACGGCCGCGTGCACACCTACGCGCTCATGCCGGGCGCGACCTGGAACCCGTCGACGCAAGGCCCCATCACGGGCATCCGCGCGCGCTACGACATCCGCCTGCGCAGCATCACCGGCGCCCAGATCCCGAGCACGGACTTCAACCCGGTGCAGCCCAGCCAGGGTGGCAACGCGCAGTTCGCCATCGAGCAGGGCGGCATCATCTACGCGCCTTCGCTCGGCTCGGTGTGCCCGGCCGAGACCAACTGCGACACCTGGCGCACGCGCAGCGGCAACTGGGTCGTGCCCGCGCAGATCGGCGCGCTCAGCAACGCCATCGGCAGCCCGGGCGCGCCGCCGCTGAACCTCACCAACGGTGGCCCCGTGCGCTTCGGCGTGCTCATCGGCCTCACCGGCGGCAACCCGAACTACGTGTTCCACTACGACTACGAGGTCGACAACTTCGCCGTCGAGCTCGACGTCGACTGCGTCGAGGCCCTGCCCGGCAACGCCGGCGCGGTCCTGCCCGGCACCTTCCAGACGGCCGTCTACTGGGGCCGCGAGAACTTCAGCGGGCTCGACAAGTGCTACTGGAACACGGCGCTCGGCTGGAACCTCGGCGCCGAGGGCCTCGGCAAGAACTGCGTGCTCACGACCCGCGGCACTGCCAGCCCGACCGAGTTCATCGGGGGCGCCACGCCGGCCAACACGACCTGGCCGGTCATCTCGTGGACCATCCCCATCACCGACAACGACGGGGCGCTCGTGTGCGGCGCGCACCCGCTGAACGGGCCCGGCAGCGGCGTCACGACCGGCTACACCGAAGGCACGGCCGAGACCTTCGACCAGAGCCGCGCCTGCCCGCCCGCGCCCGCGACTCCCTGACGACGGGGCGCTCGACCGGACGTAGGCACGACGCATGTCGGCAACCGAGATGACCGCAGCCGCCCGATGGCCCACGCGAACCTGTGATCTCGAGGGCACGCTTCGCCCCGCCGAGGTCGTCACCGGCGTCCGGCGCGGCGCCTTCGGGCTCTATCAGCGGCGCGTGCGCGCGCGCGTCTTCGGTGAGCCGCGCTTCGAGGCCGAGCTGGTGCCGGCCGAGGTCGACCCGGCGCGGCCGCACGTCATCGCCTACGCCGCCTGGTCACGGATGCGCGACGCGGCCGTGGCCGATGGGATCGATGCGCGCGACCTGGCCATCCACTCGGCCTATCGCTCGGTCGCCTTGCAGGTCGAGGTGTGGGCCTATCGCCTCGACGAGCGCCGGCGTGCGCGCGCCGATGCCGGGCTGCCCGCGCTCTCCGAGCGTGACCTGGCGCGCCTCCAGATGAAGTGGACAGCGAAGCCCGGTTCGAGCGCCCACCACACCGGCTTCGCGCTCGACCTCGGTCTCTATCGCCTGGGCAAGCGGGGCTCGAAGACCGCACCCGCATACGCCTGGTTGGCGCACCACGCGCGCCGCTTCGGCTTCTATCCGTACCTGCCCGAGGGCTGGCACTGGGAGTACAACCCGCCTGGCCTGGTCTCTCGGCTCGCGCGACTGCGCGCCGCGCTGGCTCGCGGTGACGAGCCGGGCGACCTCCTCGGGCCGCCGATGCGTATCCCGATCGCGCGGCCGCGGTCGGGCTGATCGAGCCATTGAGCACGGCGCGCGAGAGCGGTCTCAGAGGCCCATGCGCGCCCGCGCGAGCAGCCACTCGGCGTCCATCTCGGCCTTGGTCAGCGCCTTGTTGAAGACGCGCACGCCGTAGATGCGTGTGCCCGCGTAGAGGTAGTTGTCGCCGACCGCGCAGCCGGCGTTGCCGAGCTCCAGCGCACCCAGCATGGGGCGCCAGTGGAACTTGACGAAGCGCACCTCGCCCGCGGCATCGACGAGGCGGAAGGTGTGGACGCCGAAGCCCTCGATCATGCGCAGCGACCGAGGGATGCCGCGATCCGACATCAACCACACGACCATGTGCATGCTCTCGGGCATGAGCGAGATGAAGTCCCAGAACGTGTCGTGCGCCGAGGCGGCCTGCGGGAAGCCGCGGTCGGGCTCCATCTTCACGGCGTGGACCAGGTCCGGGAACTTCATCGCGTCCTGGATGAAGAA
>JAEUKJ010000022.1 GCA_016792665.1 Deltaproteobacteria bacterium
ACGGCCGAGCGCTGCCAGGACGTGCGCATGCTCGGGAGGGCCTTGAACAGCGAGGCATTGCTCGAGCAGGGACGGAGCCGCTTCGACGCGTCGCTGCGTCTCCTCGAGGAGGCACGCGTGCGCTTCGCGTCGGTGGGGGACGCGATGAACCTCGCGGTGGTGACGACCAACCTGGGCGTGACCTGGCTCCACCTCGGGCGCTTCGACAAGGCCATGCCCGCCCTCGAGGCAGCGCTCGCCGAGAAGAAGCGGCTCGGGTCGCGAGGCGGGGTCGGGGTCCTGCTGGAGAACCTCGGGGTCGCCGAGCTCGCGCGCGGCCGCGGCGACAAGGCCGAGGCCTACCTGAACGAGGCGCTGGAGGTCGCGAGCGACGCCCACACGCGCAGCATCTTGTATGTTCAGCTGGCGCGCCTCGAGCTCTCGCGCGGGCGCATCGAGGCCGCCACGCGGCACATGGACGCGGCCCGGGACGAAGCGAAGACGGTGCATGCGCGCGTCCTCGAGGCCGTGATCGAGCAGGTCGACGCATCGGTCGCCGACCAGAGTGGCAAGTTCGAGAAGGCCTTGTCCGACTTCAACTCGGCCCTGCAGATCCGCCGCGAGCTCGGCGACCGCGCGGGCGAAGGCGTCACGCTGTCGCTCTTGATGGCGGTGGCCGCACGCATGGAGAAGCCGGCGCTGGCCATCATGTACGGCAAGCTCGCCATCGCGGCGCACCAGGAGGTCCGCTTCGCGGCGCGCGCCATCGATCGCGACACCGCCAGCGAGTTCACCAAGGGTCGCGCCGAGACCTACCGCAAGCTCGCCGAGCTGCTGGTCGGGCAGGGTCGGCTCATCGAGGCCGAGCGCGTGATGGCCCTCTTGAAGGAGGACGAGCTCGTGCAGTGGACGCGCGACGCGAGCGCGGCGGCGACGAACGCGGTCCCTCTCAGCGCGGCCGAGAAGGGACTGGAGTCGCGCTACAACGAGGTCGCGGGTGAGGTGATGGCGGCAGGTCGGGCCTACACCGAGCTGGCCGCGAAGTGGCCGCGCAACCCCGACGAGGACAAGCAGCTCGAAGCCCTTTCGGCCAAGCTCGAGAAGGCCAACGCCCGCTTCGGGACCTTCCTCGCGTCGCTCACGCGCGAGACCGACGCGCTGGAGAAGAGCGCCCGGACGGTCGAGTCGCTGCGCGACGGCGTCGGGATCGGCGCCGACCTGGCGGACCTCGGTAAGGGGGTCGTCGCGGTCTACACGCTGGTCGCGAAGGGGGCCGTGCACCTCATCGTGGTGTCGCCGGGCGCGACCGTGGCGCGCACCGTGAAGATCGAAGAGCGTCAACTGGGTGGGCTGGTGATGGCGCTGCGCGCGGTGCTGCAGGATCCGCGACGCGACGCGCGACCGGTGGCCCGCGAGCTCTACGAAGTATTGATAGACCCTATCGAAAGAGACCTGGTCGGGGCCGGGGCCAAGACCATCTTGTGGTCCTTGGATCGCGCGCTGCGCTACGTGCCGATGGGTGCGCTCTACGATGGGAAGCGCTGGGCGGTCGAACGGTGGGCGCACGCGGTCTTCACGCCCGCGTCGAACGCGCGCTTGAAGGACAAGCCGCAGGACGTCTGGCGCGCGCTCGCGCTCGGGGTGAGCGAGGCCCACCCGCCGTTCGTCGCGCTGCCCGCGGTGAAGGAGGAGATCGCCATGGTCGTCCGCGACGAGGCGGCCCGCGGTGGCGGCGTGCTGCCCGGCTTCGCCGCGCTGGACGCAGGCTTCACGCGCGAGGTGCTGATGAAGCAGCTCACGCAGCGCTGGCCCGTGGTCCACATCGCGAGCCACTTCTCGTTCACGCCCGGCGACAAGGACGCGTCCTACCTCCTCCTTGGAGACGGCTCGAAGTTCTCGGTGAGCGACCTCGAGCGCCTGCCGAACCTGTTCGCAGGGGTGGATCTCCTGGCGCTCTCCGCGTGCAACACGGCGACAGGCGAGGACGCCGCGGCCGACGGCAGCGAGGTCGAGAGCTTCGCCGTGCTGGCACAACGCAAGGGCGCCCGCGCGGTCATCGCGTCGCTCTGGCCGGTCTCGGACTCGAGCACCTCGGCGCTCATGCGGCGGTTCTATCAGCTCGACAAGAGCGCGGGCTCGAAGCTCGAGGGGCTACGTCAGGCCCAGCTCGAGCTGCTCTCGGGCAAGCTCGTGCCCCAGCCTGGCGCCGTGCGCGCGCGACCTTTGACCGCCGAGGGGGCCGAGGACACGAGCGCGAAGGTGCCCCCGGACTGGCGCCACCCCTTCTACTGGGCGCCCTTCGTGCTGGTCGGCAACACGCTCTGAGCGCTCACGCGACCAGCGCCACCGGACCGGGCGCGAGCTCGCCGACGCCGAAGCGATCGCCGACCTTGGTGAGTCGACCGAGGGCGTGGGTCGGGTCGTGCGTGAAGAAGAGACGACCGCCGCGCGCGAGGAGGTCGGCGAACAGGGCGGCCTTCTCGTCGATGAGGCGCTCGGGATAGCGGTCGTAGCCCATCGTGATCGGCAGGTGGACCCAGGGCACGCCGGGGACGAGGTCGCCACCGAACACGATCGGGCCGTCGCTGGCGGGCACCTCCGCGAGCATGAGCCCCGGCGTGTGGCCTTCGGAGAAGTGCAATCGATAGGCAGGCCCGAGCGTCGCGGAGCGGCCGGTCGGGAGCCCCGGGCCCTGGAGTTCGCTCTGCGGCACGACGCGCTCGAGCGGGACTTCTGCGAGTAGGGGTGCGAGCTCGGGGATGAACGATGCCCGGTCGCGCGCGTGGGGATGGAGGGCGCGTTGCCAGCCTGCCTCGGACACGACATAGCGGGCGCGAGGGAAGACCAGCGCGGGCGGACGCTCTGGATGGAAGGCGGTGAGCAGCCCGCCGGCATGGTCGAAGTGGAGGTGCGAGAGGACGACCACATCGATCATCTCGGGCGTGACCCCGAGGGCCGCAAGCGAGTCGAGAAGGACGTGCCTTTCCTCGATCACGCCGAACCGATCGCGCAACTTTGGATCGAAGAAGACCCCGATCCCGGCCTCGAAGAGGACGCGGCGACCGGTGTCCTCGGTGACGAGCATCGCGCGACAGGCGAGCGGGATCCGATGCCGCTCGTCGGGCGGCGCCCACCTCGACCAGACCGCGCGAGGCGCGTTGCCGAACATGGCGCCACCATCGAGCCATTGGACGTTGCCCGCGACGGCAGCCAGGTGGATCGGCTTTCCAGGAACCATGTCGGGCGTCGCATCGGGAACCATGGTAGACCTCGGTCTTCGGGGGTCGTTCTCGCCTCTCGATCAGGCCGTTGGGCGGCCGCCTCCGGCGTCGATCGACTGGTTCGAGCCGCTGAGCACCTGGCTCAGCCGGGCCCTCGGCGGTGATCTACGTCCATGACACCCTCGACACAACGTCGACACGCTCCAACGCATCGCCGTCCTGAAGCCCTCACGACGATCTATCTGACCGCCGGTATAATCTCCGCGAACGCGGTTCTCCTCCCCCACCCCAGCGGGCCTCAGACGTCGAGGAGAACGAGCATTCCCGCGGGATTCCCGAAATCTGACGTCGCCCCGAAAAAAAACGGGGGAGTCGGCGAGCGCTCCGGCTTGATTCGTGCGAAGCTACCGGGGCAACCTGTTGTTCAGGTCGCTCCCGTATGATCCGCTCCGTCGGACGCGGTCATAACGTTCTCCGCCGAGTCTCCAGGACACCATCATGAGCAGCACGAGGGACCCCGTTGCCCCTGGTCCTGTTGGGAGTTCGCCGCAGGGTGAGCTTTCCGAGCACGAGAAGGCCATCCTCGCCGCCCTCTCGCAGTCACCATACGCGTCGGTCGAGGGCGAAGCTCCGCCCGAAGACGACCCGCAGGACATGAAGACCGTCATCGGCGCGATCTCACCGTTCGCCGCCAAGGAGGCTCCGCAGGCCGCGCCCCCGGCGCTTCCTCCCGAGGAGGACCCGCAGGAGTACAAGACGGTGATCGGCGGCATGCTGCCGGACCCGGCGATGATTCGGAAGAAGCCCGAGGTCGAGCCCCCGGCCCCGGCCCCGACCGAGACGCCGCTCACGGCCGACGAGGAGCCTGACTTCCTGGCGATCCTCGAGGCGCTGAGCAAGCCCCCGGCCCCGCTCGAGGCGGCCCCGGCCGCGAAGCCCGTCCAGGCCGCTCCGCCTGTGCCCGCCGCTCCGCCCGTCCAGGCCGCTCCTCAGGTGCCTCCGCCTGTGCAGGCGAAGCCCGCCCCCCAAGGCAACCAGGGCAACCAGGGCCACCAGGGTAAGGGGAAGAACAAGAACAAGCACTCTGGCGGCGCGGCCAATCCGACCCCGGCCGCTGCGAAGCCCGTACAGGCCGCCGAGCCACCGAAGCCGCCGGCCGAGGACGAGGAGCCCGAGTACAAGACCATCGTGCTGGGAGGCATGGTTTCGCCGTTCGCGGCGGCCCAGGCCGCGGCCTTGGCGCAGACTCCGCTCCCGCCTGCGGTGCCCCCCGCGGCGAGCACGCCTCCGACCGTCCCGACGCCCGAGGAAGACGACGAGCCCGTCTACAAGACCATCGTGCTCGGCGGCATCGCCGAGTCGCCCGCGCAGTCCTCGGCCCCGAAGCCGTCCGCGATGGAGGACGAGGAGCCCGAGTACCGGACGATCATCGTCGACGACAGCCTGCTCGCGAGCGGCACGAGCCCGGGCATGCCGGCCTTCTCCCCGCCGAAGGACCCGGCCACGCCGACCGGCGGCGACATCTTCGGCAAGAAGACCGGGGCCGATCCCGCGACCGGCACCGGCGCCCCGACCCAGCGCGACCCGACCCAGAACACGGCCCAGGGCGCGACCGGCGGAACCTGGACCGGCCAGACCGGCGGCGGCGGCGCGACCCAGGCCGTCACGACCGGTGGCACGCCCATCTCCGGCAAGCCGACCCTGCCCGAGGTCGGCGGCCACATGGCCCAGTACGAGGTCATCCGGAAGCTCGGCGAAGGCGGCATGGGTGTCGTCTTCCTGGCGCGTGATACGCGTCTCGGACGCCGCGTCGCCATCAAGTTCCTGACCTCGACCAACCCCGAGCTGACCCAGCGCTTCATCATCGAGGCGCGCGCGACCGCACGCGTCGAGCACGAGAACATCGTCTCGATCTACGAGGTCGGTGAGTGGGGCGGCTACCCGTACATGGTGCTGCAGTTCCTGCAGGGCCAGGAGCTCGGCAAGCTCATCCCGCGCGGCAAGCAGATGCCGGTCCCGCGCGTGGTCGAGATCATGACCCCGGTGCTGCGTGCACTGGCCTACGCCCACAGCGAAGGCATCGTCCATCGCGACCTGAAGCCGGACAACATCTTCGTCACCGACGGCGGCGTCACGAAGGTCTTGGACTTCGGCATCGCCAAGGT
>JAEUKJ010000026.1 GCA_016792665.1 Deltaproteobacteria bacterium
ATCTTCGGTCTCGACGTAGACCTCGACCCCGCGACGGGGATCGATGAGGTCCGCGATGCGCCCCGGGTCGGCGCAGACCTGCTCGGCGACCGGGCGCGTCGCGTCGAAGCGCACCTGCCCGACGAGGCCCTTGAAGCGCGCGTCCTCGCGCACGCCGTCGAAGTCCGTGTCGAAGCGCGCGCGCCCGAGGAAGAGGCGCGCGTCCGGGGTCGCGAGCCGGAGCAACGTCTCGAGCTCCTGGAGCGCCCCGTCCTTGTCGCCCGCGCGCGCCAGCTCGCACGCGAGGTTGTAGCGCGCCGGTGCGAAGCGCGGCGACAATCCCAGCGCCGCGGCATAGGCCGCCCTGGCCCCGACCGCATCCCCCGCCGCGCGGAGCGCCAGGCCTTCGCGGTTCTTCGTCCTCGCGTCTCCGAGCTTCCCGCGCGGAAAGCGCGCCTTGCGCTCGGCATCGGTGAACGGAGCAGGCGGCGTATACGGCATGCTCGCGACCGGGTTGACGACGACCGGCTCGACAGGCACCGCGCGGTCCTGCGCCTCCTCCGCCGGGGTCGCCACGCGCGCCTCGTCGATGACCGTCGCGACCTCGCGCGCGACCGCCCGCGCCTCGCTGGGCTTCGCGTCGACCTTCGCCGTCTTCGCCGTCTCGGGCGTCGTCCCGCCACACCCGACCGCCCCGACCACCGCCATCGCACCCATCCACCCGCTACGCATGTCATGCTCCTCGTTCGTCGCGCCTCGACTCGGGCCAGAGAAGGGCCGAGGCCCGCGCCGTCATCCCGACGCGAGCGTGCGCGTCCCCGAATAGCACACCGTTGACAGCCCTTGCGAAGAGGGCGACGGTCCTCGCGCTATGGCTCAAGCACCGCCCCCTCCCGCCTCGCGTGAAAACCCCTTCGGGGATCTCCTCGACCTCGCCTCGGCCCGCCTCGGCGGCCTGCCGCTCGCGACCTCGGACGACTTCTTCGCCGAGAAGGAGAACCTCCTGAAGGTCGAGCCGGCCGAGTTCCAGGTCGGCGCCTACACCGATCGCGGCAAGTGGATGGACGGCTGGGAGTCGCGCCGCAGCCGCACCCCGGGCAAGGACCACGACTGGGTCGTCATTCGCCTGGGCCTGCCGGGCGAGATCCTCGGGGTCGACGTCGATACCTCGTACTTCGTCGGCAACGCACCCGAGGCGGTCGCCATCGACGCCCTCGATCATACCGGCGCGCTGCGCCCGCACGAGGTCGACACCCTCCCCGCCTCCGCCTGGCGCGAGGTCCTGCCGCTCACCAAGGTCGAGCGCGGCGCCCATAACTTCCTCGCCCTCCCGGCCTCGGGCCGCGCCACCCACCTCCGCCTGCGCATCTTCCCCGACGGCGGCGTCGCCCGCTTTCGGGCCTACGGCGTGGTCGCGCCCGACTGGTCGCGCCTCGTCCCGGGGCAGCTCGTCGACCTGGCCTCGATCGCCTGGGGTGGCAAGGCCCTCGCGTCGAACGACTCGTTCTTCTCGCCGCGTGACAACATCAACCTGCCGTGGTCCTCGCGCCGCATGGACGAGGGCTGGGAGACGCGACGCCGCCGCACCTACAACGCGTCCGCCGATGGCGGGGACTGGAACCTCCTGCGCCTCGGCAAGCCCGGCACGCTGCGCCAGGTCGTCATCGAGACCCACCACTTCAAGGGCAACCCGCCCGACACCGCGCGCCTCGAGGCCCTCTCGCTGCCCGGGGCGGACGCCGCGACGGCGCTGGCCTCGGACCTGTGGAAGACGCTCCTCCCGGACCAGCCGCTCGAGCCGCACCAGACCCACACCTTCAGCAGCGAGCTCATCGACCTCGGGGTCGTCAGCCACGTGCGCATCGTCATCAACCCCGACGGCGGCGTCTCGCGCCTCCGCCTCTTCGGCGTCCAGGGCTGAGGCCGCGATGAGCACGACCCCGCCTGTGCGGAGCCCCGATCTGGATCGCCTGAACGCGCTCTCGGGTCCCGAGCTCGAGGCCGCCTTCCTCAAGTGCTGCGGCGCAAGACGCTGGGCCGAATCGATGGTCCAGGCCGCCCCCTTCGCCGATGCCGACGCCCTCTTCGCCGCAGCCGAAGCCGCGTTCGCGACCCTCGACGCCGCCGACTGGTTGGAGGCCTTCGCGCACCACCCGCGCATCGGCGACGTGTCGCGCCTTCGCGAGCGCTTCGCGGCATCCGGGGCCTTGTCCGAAAAGGAACAGGGCAGCGCTATGGCGACCGCCACCGAGGCCGTCATCCAGCGCCTCTTCGCGCGCAACCAGGCCTACGAAGCACGGCACGGCCACATCTTCATCGTGTGCGCGACGGGCAAGTCCGCGCCCGAGATGCTGGACCTCCTCGAGGCGCGCATCGACCTCGAGCTCGATCGCGAGACTGCCAATTGCGCAACCGAGCAGAGAAAGATCACCGCGCTTCGCCTGGGAGCAATCTAGCATGCCCGCGTCACTCTCGACCCACGTCCTCGACACCGCCCTGGGACGGCCGGCAGCTGGCCTCGCCGTCACGCTCGAAGCCCTGGTCGGCGCGTCCGCGAGCCTCATCGGCCAGGGCGTGACCGACGCCGATGGTCGCGTCGCCAAGGGCCTCCTGGCACCCGACGGCCTCGCCCACGGCATCTACCGCCTCACCTTCGAGACCGGCGCCTATCTCTCGCGCGTGCACGGCAAGGGCTTCTATCCGGTCGCACCGATCGTGTTCGAGGTCAGCGACGACGGCCACCATCACGTGCCGCTCCTGCTCTCGCCGTACGGCCTCGCGACCTACCGCGGCAGCTGACGCCGCGCTTCGTTCCCCCCTGCAGAGACTGGGACTCCGATGACCGCCACGACGCTTTCCAACGCCCTCCTCGCCCCGCTGCGTGCACGCCTGGCGACCGCCAACCAGGCCTTCGCCGAGGCCTTCCCCGGCGAGTCCGCGCGACGCCAACCGGTGCACACGGTCTATGGCGGCGCCAACCTCTTCAAGGCGGATCTGGCCACGAAGATGGCTGGCCTCGCGCAGCGCCAGCTCGCCGAGTACGCCCCCGACGCGGCGTCGTTCGCGCAGGCCTTCGGCCTCGAGCTCGCGTTCGCGACGCGCCTCCGCGAGCGGGTCGCGGACAAGATCGCGCGCGAAGCGGTCGAGGACTTTCGCATCGACTTCGAGGACGGCTACGGCAACCGCCCCGACGCCGAGGAAGACGCGCAGGCCGTCATCGCCGCCGAGCAGACGGCCAAGGGCATGGCCGAGGGCACGCTGCCGCCGTTCATCGGTATTCGCATCAAGCCGCTCACGGAAGAGCTCGCGTCTCGATCGCTGCGCACGCTCGACCTCTATGTGACGGCACTCGCCTCGCTGACCGGCCAGCGCCTCCCCGACAACTTCGTCGTGACCCTGCCGAAGGTCACCCACCCCGAGCAGGTCGAGGCCCTCGTCGCCGCCTTCGAGGCGCTCGAGCAGGCCTTGGGCCTCAGCCCCGGGGCGCTGCAGGTCGAGCTCATGGTGGAGACGACGCAGTCGATCTTCGACGTCGAGGGGCGCGTCGCCCTGCCGGCGCTGATCCGCGCCGGGCGCGGTCGCGTGCGCGGCTGTCACTTCGGGACCTACGACTACACCGCCTCGTGCAACGTCACGGCGGCCTATCAGCGGATCGATCACCCGGCCTGCGACTTCGCGACGCACGTCATGCAGGTGGCACTCGGCGGCACCGGGATCTGGATGTCGGACGGCGCGACGACGATCATGCCGGTCCCGGTCCATCGCGCCAAGGCCGGTGAGACGCTCACCGAGGGCCAGCTCGACGACAACCGCCAGGCCGTGCACCGCGCCTGGAAGCTCGCCTTCGACAACGTCACCCACGCGCTGCGCCGCGGCATCTACCAGGGCTGGGACCTGCACCCGGGCCAGC